>CALHEE010000001.1 GCA_938023415.1 Minisyncoccota bacterium
AATTTTTCTTGGTCTTATTTAATGACCTCTTTAAATTTTAACAATTTAAGAGTGAAAAGGAAATTTTATTCTCCTTTGATCACTGCTAAAGGTAAAAGTTTTGCCACTTTCTTTGACAAACCAGCATGGTGAACAACTTCAACTACTTCATCAATGTTTTTGTAGGCTGTAGGTGCTTCTTCGGCAACTCCTCGCAGAGAATAACATTTAACTAAGATTCCTTTCTTTCCTAGCTCATTAATAATTTCTCTCCCAGAAAGTGATCTAATCGCTGCGTGTCTTGACATTCTTCTTCCTGCGCCATGGCAGGTTGAATAGAAAGCTTCCTCTCCCTCTTTTGTCCCAACTAAAACATAAGAGGCAGTGCCCATCGATCCTGGAATGATGACAGGTTGGCCAACTTCTCTGTATTTTTCTGGAATTTCTGGATGACCAGGAGGAAAGGATCTGGTTGCTCCTTTTCTGTGGACTGCCACTTCTACTTCTTTTCCATCGATGGTGTATTTTTCTATCTTAATAATGTTGTGAGCGACATCGTACAAAAGCTTCAATTTTCCTCCTTTTTCTCCAAAAACATTTTTCCATGCTTTTCTCACAAAGTGGGTAATCATTTGCCTGTTTGCCCAGGCATAATTTGCGGCAGCTCCTGAAGCTGCCAAAGCCCTTTTTCCTTCTGGGGACTCAAAAGGAACGCAGGCAAATTCTCTATCTGGAACTTTTATTTTGTATTTGTTGAGCATCAAAGGAATAAATTCTCTCAAATAATCTGAACAAACTTGATGGCCAAGCCCGCGTGATCCGCAATGCACCATAATTACAATTTGGTCTTTGAAAAAACCAAAGGCCTTTGCCACTTCCTCGTCAAAAATTTCTTGAACTTTTTGAATTTCTAAAAAATGATTTCCAGAACCTAAAGTGCCAACTTGGTCTTGACCTCTTTCTTTTGCCCTTCTTGACACAGCACTAGCGTTCGCCCAGGGCAATTTTCCTTGACCTTCACAATTTTCAATATCTTCTTTTTCCCCGTATCCTTGCTCTACCAAATAAGGCACTCCTCCTTCCATTATTTTGTCTAGTTCTTCAATTGAAAATTTCAACTGCCTTCCCCGACCAAGCCCTGAAGGGACTTCTTTGTAAATTTCATTTGCCAATTTTTCAAGATAAGGTTTAATTTCTTTTTCTTTCCATTCTGAAGTCAAAATTCTTACTCCGCAATTAATATCGTACCCTTGCATTCCAGGAGAAATAATTCCTTCTTTAATATTAATTGCTGCCACTCCTCCAATAGGGGAAGAGTAACCTTCGTGCATGTCTGGCATTGCCAAAGCGTACTTTTGAATGCCAGGAAGCATTGCCACGTGAATTAATTGCTGAATTGATTTGTCCCTAAAAACTTCTTCCAACATTTTTTCTGAAAGATAAACTCTAGCTGGCACCCTCATTCCAGTCCTAAATTCTTTTGGAATTTCCCAAAGCCAATCAGATATCTTTTTAAAATCTTTTTTGGAAATCATATTTTTATTCTACTTTATCTCCTTAGAAAATCAACCCAAAAAAGAAAAATAAAAATCCAGGTAAAAAATTTCAGTCACTTATTACCAATTAACTAAGAATTTCCTTTCTCTTGCCCCTCTCCCCATTACTCAAGCAGTAAACATCTTTGAGAAAAAGTTTGTCTAGAATTGCTTTGACAAATCCTCTCTTCAATTTCCCTTCCCATTTCAAAAATCGCTACTTTTGCTTTACAAGCTAACCTATAGGTGGAAAATAAACCAGCCGGTCCTGCTCCAATAATAATGACTTGATATTTCATCTATATTACAAACTTAATGGTGGGGAATATCTCTCTGAACCTGGATAGTGTAACAGCGACTTTTACATTTTACATAAAGAGAACTTAAAGATGCCGATGGCTTAGCCACTCTCTGGATTTTTAAGGGTGGGAAAAATGATTTATTAAAACTATCTCTCCAGGTGCGCAGGGCACTCTTCAAAAGAATAAAAAGATACAAGTCCCTATAGAGACAGACCACTGTAAAACTTACAGAATTTTTGACATTTTTTATTTTATTCCAGAATAGGAAAAACCTTTTCCACCTTTAAAATTTTTTCCGGATATTGGGCAGGCAGATTATTTATATATTGATCTTCTGTGCCTTCGGGAACGCTTATTTCAGCATGTAGATCATTTAGTTTAGGAGAAAATAATTTTCCCTTTAGGCGGGGATATTTATCTAAAAATTGCTTAATTTCACCAATATATAAGGGTTGTTTAAACTTAATCTCCCAGGCATCGCGATCATTGATCAAGATTGGTGAAACTTTTAATACTGCTGGATCTTTTTCTAATACATTTCCGCGATAAATAAGATATTCTTCCGGAGACATATCCTTAGGCAAAATTACCAAGATAATAATCCTATCATGATAATTTGGATCGTTTATATTTGTAATTTCAATTTTTGAATCAATATTTTGAAAAAAATTCTTAATGTTCTCTTTTGTTTTGTCTGGAGTTTCGCCAATAAAACTTTGCCCATTTAATGTAACCTTGAGCTTTCCAGGAATTGCGATAATCTTATCTCGAACAGAATTCAACTTTTCTAGAATCTTATAAAAAGATTTCGGACCTGCTCCTCCATATTCTTCAACCGTATAACTTTTCCCTTGGAGGGTAATAGTAATGGTTATGGTTGATGCATCAGTAATATGAGGGTTATGATAACTTCTTCTTAGGGAGAAAAACTTATTCTCGTAAAAACTTTTTAATATTTCCTTTAATTCTCCTTCGCTAATTTTTCCGTTTTTTTCAAAGGGTGGCTTTTCTGATCCCGTGCTAATATAGAATCCATGTTTGTAATACACTGATCCATCGGCTTTAATTTGTAATTTGCTCTCAACCGGATAATAACTACCGCGAATCTCTAAAAATATTGCTAAATCATCCGGGATCGAAGCAATTTCGACGATTGGTTCTCTTCTCGGCCAAAACCGCCAACTCAAAAACCCAACCACTAAGAGAACGATTAAGATGCTGATTGAAAGAATAATTTTTTTGTTCATAAAAATCTTTTATTAGTAGATTTGGAATATAGCGAATCTAATTTTATATCTTCCTGGCGGGACTTGGTTATAAACTAGAAATTCGTGGAGATCACCTTTGCCTCTTGGCATTGATATGGTTTCCTCTTTTTCGTATCCTACTTTTGATCTCATACCCATCCTGCGTAAGAGTGTGCTTTTTCAATTTCATACCAAGCTGGGGCTTCATATATCGGAAATTGGGAATCTTCAATTTTGTCGAAATTTATTTTTTCACAGTCAGGAAAAGAACTACACCCGGTGTTCTCTTATAACTAAAAATCTCACCAATTAATTTCGCCTTCCACCAGAAAGTTCATATTTTTTGTTTCACTTCTTTATCACGACCTTTAAAAAATTTTCTAATTCCCATTTTAACATTTTTTGAATAGGTGTGAAATTACAAGCGAGTAACGAAGAACCGTTCTCCTTTATTTTAGGAAAAGAGGGTAAAAAAAGGAAAAATAAAGATCCAGAAATTAAGGCAGCGCCAGGAATGGTAAAAAATTTCAATCACTTATTACCAATTAACTAAGAATTTCCTTTCTCTTGCCCCTCTCCCCATTACTCAAGCAGTAATTAATTTGGGGGCCCAATATGAGGTACCTAAAGCCATAAAAATGACCTAAAAAATTGCTAGCAACCAAAGAGAGGGTAATTGCTCCCATAGCATTTTGATATCGTTCATACCATAGGCAAAAAACCAAAGAGGTAGTAATTATTTAAGTTTGGGGCCTCAAAGAAAAGCAATTTTACAAACTAAACAACAAGAATAAAAGTGATAACTTAAGGAAAAAACTAATAAGGGAAGCTCCAATAATTCCTTTAATTGCCTTAATAATACCCTCTCCTTTAATTCCTGAAATACCAACACTCACTAATCAATCTCTGATTAACCTGGCAGGTAAAGAATGTTAAGAAAAATTGGAATGCCAAAATGAGGAAAAA
Organism: Minisyncoccota bacterium; assembly: GCA_938023415.1. GTDB lineage: Bacteria > Patescibacteriota > Minisyncoccia > Minisyncoccales > GBS-2 > CALHEE01. The sequence continues at coordinate 4,030 of CALHEE010000001.1, forward strand.
AAACAACTGAGACGATTGCTCCAATTAAAGGAAAAATTAAAAGCTCTTGGGAAATGATTTCTGACAAAATTGTTCCTTTGCCAATAGTTTTTACCCTCTAGCTGAAAACAAGAGCCTCTAAAAGATAAAAAAAGTAAAGATAATTCCTGCTTCTTTAAAAAAGCAGACCTAAGTAAAAAAGCTATTTTATGGTAAAATCTTTTTTACTGAGAAAACTTTAGATGGGTATCTAAGACTCAAATCTTTTATATAAGGAACTTCTGTGCCCTCTGGAATGTGTATTTGAACATCTATATTATAGTAATCGTTTAGTTTAGGAGAAAATAATTTTTCTTTTAGCCGGGGATATTTATCTAAGAATTGTTGAAGTTCGCTGATATATAAAGGTCTTTTAAATTGAATTTCCCACCCTTTCTGATTATTAATTGAGGTTACAGAAACTTTTAATACCCAGGGGTCTTTTTCAAGTTCACTTAGAGAATAGATGGAATCTTCTTTGAGAGAACCATCTGTTGGGAAAATTGGCCAGATAATGATTTGCTGATGATAATTTGGATCTTTTATATTTATAATTTCGATTTTTGAATTGAGATTTTGGAAAAAATTTTTAATATTCTCTTTTGTTTTTTCTGGGTTTTCTCCTATAAACTTTTCACTGCGCAATTCAACTTTAAAATTTCTGGAACGGGGAGTACCAAGAATTTCTTCTAAAAGAGAATCAAGTTTGTAAATGATCTTATAAAAAGATTCTGGGCCTGCTCCGACATTAGCCCAGACAGTATGGCTTTTCCCATTCGCAGTGAAACTAAGTTCGTACTTTGGGGCATCAGTAACATGGAATCCTAAGGGAAGATCTTGACCGGGAAGATATTCCTTGGGAAGCTCTTCATAACGATCTTTAAGCAAGAAAAAATCGTTTTCGTAAAAGGTGTCTATTATCTCTTTTAATTTTTGTTTACTAATTTTTATAGTTTTTCTAATTTTAAATCGGTGTGTGGAAATTGGTCCCACTGATCCATCGGCTTTAATCTGTATTTTTTGATATGAGCCAAGCAAAGTATAGACACGCAGGTCAATTTTTAAATCCTTTGGTATTTCTATATTTTCTTCTTCTGGTTTTTCTTTTGGCCAAAACTTTAAGATCAAAAATCCAAGGAAAAACAAAATGAAAATAATGCTGATGAAGAAAATAGCTTTTTTGCTCATTAGGTTTTAGACAAAAGATCTTTTATTTTGATTTTAACAAAAAGATC
>CALHEE010000002.1 GCA_938023415.1 Minisyncoccota bacterium
GTTAAATTATCTTTTAAATGAGGCACTCCCTCTTCTAAATTAGAAAGGTTTTGGCCTGCAAATTCAAAATCAATATCTGGCTGGCTAACAAAATCAATCCTCCAGCTTGAAGAGGCAGTGGTGGGGATGTTGTCAGCAAAATTTATTAAGAAGGCAAATTTTCTTTGCGCCCCTTCAAGTTGGGGAGGTAAGAGCGAATTTAATGTGGAAGTGGAAATTTCTTTAGTCATTGCCACGAAGGTAGTAGAAGAAGTTTCTCCTGGAACTGGAAATTTGAAAAGGGGAATTGCGGTCCTTAAAATTTTATCTCCCTTTTTCAAAGAGGTATTAAAAATCTTCAATTCTCCGGTTAAAGAATTTAAGATCAAACTTTTTGAGGCAAGAATTTCTGAAGAGGTGGAGGTGATAGAAAATTTAAGATAATTATCATTGTCGTATTTTAAAAGCAATTGAGCCAAAGAGGAGGTGTGGATGGTTAAGGGTCCACTAAAAAAGCCTGAACCAGCCACCGTTAAAGTGGCTAAATTGGAAGTTGTGCCAATGCCAATAAAATTTCCAAGATTAAACAAAAAGCCGTCAGCCACCCAGCCTGAGCCATCGTGTCTTAAAGTATAACCTAATTGGCCAGGAGGAATGGTGCCTGAAGGAGCTGGCATCCAAATGCCCAGGCCAGAGTTGTCAATGGCAGTTAAAACATAGCCTGGTTGGGTGCTTGTTGCTAATTGAAAAGAAGTCATTTTCACTCTTCCTACCACCTCCAACTCAGCAGAAGGTGTTTTTGTACCAATGCCTAACCTTTTGTTCTCTGTATCCCAAAAGAGACTATCTTCCCCTAAAATCTCGCTGGGAGAATTCCAAAAAGCTATCTGTCCTTTTGATCCCTGACCACTAATTCCTAAGGCGGTGAGATTGTAAACAATTCCAAACTCGTCTTTAAAATAAAGTTTGCCATCTGTGCCCACATAAAGCTTGCCAAAATTGGTTGTCGTAGAAGGTTCTGAGGTCTTGGCAAAACTTAAAGCTCCAGAAAGAGTGAGAACTTCGTTTGGATCTGTGATGTTTAAACCAATTTTGTTGTTTGCCTGGTATACAATTGAGCTTGCCAAAGTGCCTGTATCAGTCCAGAGGGGAAGATAATTGGGAATACCTGTTCCCCGAATCCCAGCAAAACCGCCTCCGCGAAAAATAGGCAAGGTGCTCAAACATCTTCCTCCAGCCAAATCAGTGCAAATGTCGCCGGTAGCTTGAATTTTTCCTTGAACATGGAGCTCTTCTTTGGGCTCTAAAATACCAATTCCCACTCTCCCAGTAGTAATGAAATTCCCTGCTACTTCTAACTTTCCTCTGGGTGTCTGGGTTCCAATTCCGACATTTCCTTTTTCATCAATGGAAATTGATATTCCATCCAAGAAAAGATCACTGATAGAAGAGCTAATCACTTCTCTTTCTTTTGTGAACTTAGCTAAACGATGAGGGATACCACCTAAGCTTGTCACTTCACCAAACAAAAGGGCACAGTTTCCTGTAGTCAAACAAATTACTCCTGAAGCATTGGGGAAAGTGAAGGTTCTGTTTTCAGTAAGCGCTTCAAAATTAAACAACGCCTGGTATTCATTTCTTTTAAAAATTAAATCATTTCCCAAAACTAAATTTCCATTAATTTCCGTATCAGCATTAAAAGTAAGATAAGGTTCTGGACTCGGCAAAACAAAAATTTCTTCTTTTGCCTCTTCTTTTGGCGGAGAAACTGATTTCTGAAAAGTTTTTTGAAACCAAGGTAGACCAGCAATTAAACTAGCCAAATACTCATTGCCTTTGATGAAACTGAAAAAAGAGAAAAAGATCATTATCAAAGAAGCTAAGGCAAACAAAATAATTTTTCTTTTGAAAAATGATTTTGGTACAACTTTTTCTTCCTCAACTTTTTCTTTCAACTCTGGTAACTCACTGCCAATTTTTCTAAAAACAATTTCTGGTTTTGGTTGGAAAAAAGTGGGTGTGGGAAAAATTTCTTTCTTTTTTCTTTCCTCTTCTAACTCTCTTTTAATTTGCAAAACACTTTTTCCTTCTTTTATTTTTCGATCAATGCTCACTAAAATTCCCAAGACACTTTCTGGGTAGGCACCGTTTGGTGGCAAACCATTAAATGATTTTCTTTGAGCATGGGGTAAAAGACCAAGTTTTACATAATAACGCAGGCGATTTTTTGGATCTCCCTTCCCAAAATCAACCCCTAAGGCCTTTGCTCTCGCGATGAATTCTTCAATGGAAATTAACTTCTCATTTTCCTCTTTCATCATTTTTTGCCAAAGATTGTGAAAATTTTGTGGAAATTTTTCTTTTTTTTCGTTTAAATTTCTTCTTCAATCCAGGCTTGACAGATATTTTGCTTAATGTAAACTCTAAATTGAAGGCCCGCCAGCTGAAGGATATTTTCTAACAAGCAAAAAGAGCCAATCTTCCTTTCTCCAGTCTGGTCGGGCCTTCTTTTTATTCTTCTTCCTTTCTTACCTCAAATTGCAGAGAAAATTTTCTCGTCACGGGAAATTTTCAATGATTATTTAATTATTGTCGACCCAAAAAAGTCTGTCAAGACCTTTCTTGTGGAAAACTGAAAATGGTTCTGGTCTGAAGTCTTTTTTACCTCTTTTTCTGCTAAGCATCTTAGAAAAAAACTGCAAGGTAATCTTTTAGAGAGGAAAAAACTTTAAAAGCATCTTCCAAAATTAGTGCTTAAAAAGCAAAAATTGTCTAAATTCCATGAAAATTTCCCGTCACGAGAAAAAATTATCAAAAATTTCCCGCAAGAAAACTTCTTTTTTTACCCATTTTTTCAATCTAAAGGGTAAGGCTTTAAAAATGAAAGGTAATTGAAGAAAATCTCACTTTCAAATTTAAAAAGCTTCAAAATTTTTTCATTTTCAGGACATCACCTTTTCATTATTTTCACTTTATTGCTATAATGAAGTTAGTGAGAAAAAATAAACAAATTTCAACAATATTTTTATTTTTTGGGTTTTTCATTTTAGCCCAATTTGTCTTTGCTGAAAGTGTTCCAACAATTGCCAGTTATTATCCAGTGGTAGATAGAGATGCCCAAGAAGGAGATATTTTGGCAAAAACTGCCCAAGGATTAATGAAAGCGAAAAAACCCGCTGATCCTAACCTTTTCGGTGTCGTGGTAGAAAAGGCAGTCATTGCCCTTAACCGACCAACCCCTGACAGTCTCTTGGTTGCTACCCAGGGAACAGTTTTAGTAAAAGTAAGCGATAGAGCAGGAAAAATTCAAAAAGGAGATTTCATTACCTCTTCGGAAATTCCCGGAGTAGGAGAAAAACTAAATCAATCAGGAATGGCCTTGGGAAGGGCGATGGAAAATTTTGAAAATGGTGAAGGCAAAATTTTAGTGAACTTAGATATAAAGTATGTAAACCTTCCTGGCACAGGAGGAAAACCCACTTTGAGAGAAATTTTGAGATTGGTTGGAGAGGGAATGCAAAAACCAGAAAATTTTCCTGTCGTTCTAAAGTATCTTTTTGCTCTTCTTTTGGCCATTGGTAGTTTCTTTTTTGGTTTTACATTTTCCATCCGGACAATGCAAAAAGGAGTGGAGGCGATTGGAAGAAATCCATTGGCCAAAAGAAGCATTCAGACGGCAATCTTTTTGAATTTGGTTGGAGTGGTGATTTTAACTTTAGCTGGACTAGGCTTAGCATTATTTGCTATATTATACTAAACATATGATTGAGATTGATGGGCAAACTTTTCTTTTATTTTTGATTGTTTTCTTTTTATTTTTTTTCGCTATTTTAACTTTTCTCTTAATCTTAAGAAGAGAAAAAAATCTTGAATCCTTGATCTCAAAATTCAGAAGCAACACCCTATTTTTAGAAATCTCTGAGAATTTTAAAGAAGATGCCGAAAACTTACTAAAAAAAGAGCTTGAAAAAGCAATTGTCGAATTTAGCGAGACGACAAAAATTTCTCTTTTTGAAATCGCGAGCAATTATCAAAAACAGATTGAAAACTTAAATCAGGTATTTTCTACATATTATTCAGAATTAAAAAACAATCTTTCTCAGAAAATTGATCACTTCAATAAAGAATTGGCAGTTTCGGTAGAAGAAATTAAAAAAGAAATTTCAGAAATCAAAACAATCAAAGAGGCAGTAGAAAAAGAGCTTTTAAGAGAAACAAAAAACGCTTTAAATGAGATGACGAAAATTATCTCTACGGAAATAAAAGAGAAAATGAACTCTTCCCTCCAGTCTTTAGAAAAAGAAATCAAAGAAATTTATGAAAACCAAAAAATAGATCTTCAGAAAAAAATGGAGAGGTTAGAAAGCCTAATTGAAAATTACAAAGCAGAAAAAATAAAAGAAATAGATGAAAAGATATTCCAAATCTTAAATGAGGTAGCCAAAAAAACATTAGGTAAGGCGATAGATTTAACCACCCATGAGGAGCTAGTGATGAAGGCTTTAGAAAAGGCAAAAAAAGAAAACTTCTTTTAAGATATGATTGAAAAGTTAATTGAAAATGTTTTTACCAAAGAGGACCTCCTCTCACTTTTTTCTCAAATTTCTCAACTCCAAGAATTGGCCTTCAAAGGAGAAGGCCTCCTTTCAAAAAAAGCATCTTCTTTAAAAGAAGATCTTAAAAGTTTATATCACTTGATTTTAGAGGCTGAAGAAAAAATGGTAGTTTTTGACGACCCCAAGAGCCAGTTTGATTTTCTGGAGAGTTTAAAAAAAGAACTTTCTCAAGTACCAATCTTGAAAATTCAACTTGCCTTCTCCCCTTCTCTTGAAACGGTTGAAAAAATTTCTCGCTTCTTGAAAAAAGAGGTGGGAAGAAAAATTATTTTAGATATTTTGGTTAATCCAGAAATTGTTGGGGGAGCAATTTTGGAATATCAGGGAAAATATTTAAATTTTTCTTTAGCAAAAGAAATAGAAAAATTATTTCAAAAATGATGGAGAAATTTAGAGAGTGCTTAGAAAAACACCAAGAAATAGGTTATATCACCTCTCTTTTTCATTCTATCGCTTTGGTTTCTGGATTGCCTTCTGTGAAATGGGGGGAAATGGTTATCACTGAAGCTGAAGAAAAAGGAATGGTTTACGGACTAAAAGAAGAGGTGGCGGAGGTTTTAATGTTTGAGACAAAAAATCTTAGAGCAGGTCAAAGAGTGGCTAAGACAGGAAAACCTTTTTTTATTGTAGGTGGCTCTGGCCTTCTTGGGAGGGTGGTCAATCCCATTTTGCAACCATTGGATGAATTGGGACCGGTTCGAGGAGAAAAAATTGCTCTTTCTATTGAAAGGGAGGCGCCAAATATTGGCCAGAGAATTAGGATCAACCGACCATTAGAAACAGGCTGGATGATTGTTGATCTTTTGGTGCCTTTAGGTTATGGACAACGAGAGCTAATAATTGGCGATCCAAAAACTGGCAAAACCGTTTTTTTATTAGATACTTTAGTGAATCAAGCAAAAAAAGGAGTAATTTGTATTTATGTTTCCATTGGGAAAAAACATATTGATGTTAAAGCAGTGGAAGAATATCTAAAAGAGCATGGAGCTATGAAAAATTCTCTTTTGATTGCTGGCCTTCCTAATCAACCTGTTCCTCTCATTTTTTTGGCCCCTTTTTCTGGAATGGCGGTGGCAGAATATTTTAGAGACCAGGGAAACGATGTCATTTTAGTCTTAGATGATATGACTACTCATGCTAAATTTTATCGTGAAATTTCTCTTTTGTTGAAAAGAAGCCCTGGACGAAGTGCCTATCCTGGTGACATCTTTCATATTCATGCTGCTTTAATGGAAAGAGGAGGTAATATCAAATTGGGAAATCGAGAGGTAAGTATTACCGTTTTTCCAGTGGGAGAGACATTGGAAAATGATATTTCAGGCTACATTCAGACTAACTTGATTGGTATGACCGATGGCCATTTATTTTTTGATATCGATGAATTCAGAAAAGGAAAAAGACCGGCCATCAACACATTTTTGTCAGTTTCAAGGGTAGGAAAACAAACCAGAACCTTGTTGGAGCAATCTTTGGCAAATTGGCTTCAGATGAGATTGGCTGAGTACAAAAGAGCCTTAGAAATCGTTCAATTTGGAATAGAGCTTCCCCAAAAAACTCAAGAGATTATTGATTTGGGAAGAAAAATTGAAATGGTTCTCTATCAACTTCCTGGCACTTCTTTACCAAAATCCTTGCAACTTTTTTTGGTCGGCCTTTTGAGGTCGGAAGTTTGGTTTAAAAAGCCGATTGGTTTGGTTCAAAAGGATCTGGAAAAAATCCAGGCAAAAAGAAAAGAAGAATTTTTCTCCTCCTGGGAAAGAGAATTAGAAAAGATAAAATCATTAAAAGAATTTGATCAATGGGTCAAAGAAAAATATGCCTACTTTCAAAGAGATTAAAGAAGATTTAGAAAGAGTAAAAATAATTTCTACCCTCACCAGTGCTCTTCAAGAAATTGCCCAAATAAGAATGAGCGAAGTAAGAGAAAATGTTTTGAAGAATAGAATTTTCCTAGAAAAAATAGCCGAGGTTTACCGTAAAGCAAAGTTAGCTTATTTTGCTCAAGAGAAGCTAAAAAAGGAGGGTATTTTTAAAAAAAAGAGGGTCTCTTTAGATGAAATCTTTCTTTCAAAAAAGAAAAAAGGGCCTTTATTAATCTTTTTGAGCGCCAATCAACCTTTCTATGGAATAATCATTTATAATATTTGGTCGGTGGTTTTTAATCTTTTACAAAAAGAGAAGACAGATTTAGCAGTAGTGGGAAAAATAGGTGAAGGTCTAGTAAATGTGTTTGCCCCTTCTCAAAGTTATTCCTATTTTGAATTGAATGACGACAAACCAAAACCAGAAGAGATCAAAAAAATCGCTGATTTTGCGAAAAATTATCAAAGGGTAATTGTTGTTCATGGAAAATATGAATCGATTCTGAGACAACAAGTAGCGATAAGCGAAATTTCTGGAATTTTGCCAACTGAGGAAAAAATCGAAAAAGCAAAACACTATTTATTTGAGCCCTCAGGGAAAGAAATTTTAGAATTTTTTGAGACGGAAATTTTTACCAGTCTCCTTCATCAAACAGTTTTAGAACATCAATTAGCAAAATTCGCTAGCAGGGTCATTGCCATGTATCAGGCTAGCGAAAAGGCAAAAAAAGTGGAAAGAGAATTGGAGCTTAAAAAAATAAAATGGCAAAAAGACTTAATGAACAAAAAACAAATTAATTTGTTTTCCGGATTTCAATTATGGCAAAAGGAAGAGGTTTTATAAAAGCAATAAAAGGAGAAATTGTGGAAATTGAATTTCCCTCAGAAGAGCTTTTTCCTGGAGAAATTTTGCTTTTAAAAAGTGATCCAGAAATTAAATTTGAAGTTCAAAGTATGCTTAAAGAGAACCTTTTTGCTTGTGTTGCCTTTGGTAAAAAAGAAAAGCTTTTTCGAGGAGCCGAGGTAGAAAGGACGGGAAAAGAGTTAGAAATTCCAGTGGGCAGAGAGCTTTTGGGAAGAGTGATCGACCTTTTTGGTCAACCTTTAGATGGCTTACCTCCACCAATCACAGAAAGAAAAAGAAAAATCGGAAAGGTTACCATCCCTTACCAAGAAGTGACCTTAGAAAAAGAGTTGATTGAAACAGGAATTAAGGCAATCGATTTTTTTGCTCCGTTAAGGAAAGGTGGGAAGTTGGGAATTTTTGGAGGGGCAGGAGTAGGAAAAACGGTCTTGCTCACAGAACTAATGCATAACATCGCTTATTTCCATAAGGGAATTTCCATTTTTGCAGGTATTGGAGAAAGAATCAGAGAGGGGCATGAACTTTTTCAAGCTTTAAAAGAAGCTAAGGTTTTGCCCTCAACCGTTTTAGTTTTTGGGCAAATGAATGAAAGTGCGGCTGTAAGATATAAAGTAGGATTTTCTGCCATCACCATTGCCGAATATTTTCGCGACGAGGAAAACCAGGATGTCCTATTTTTCATTGATAACATTTATCGCTTTCTTCAAGCTGGAAATGAATTATCAGCTCTTTTATCTCTTATCCCTTCTGAAGAAGGGTATCAGCCCACCTTAACCAGTGAAATTGCTGCTTTAGAAGAAAGACTTATTTCTACCAAGGGAGCAGATATTACCTCCATTCAGGCAGTGTATGTTCCAGCTGATGATTATACCGATGTGGGCATTCAAGCTATTCTGCCTTATTTTGATTCTTTAATTTTTTTGTCCCGAGAGGTTTATCAAGAAGGGAGATATCCAGCCATCGATCTTTTAGCTACCTCTTCTACCGTTACCGATATTGCGACGATCGGAAAGGACCACTATGAGGCCTTAAGAGAGGCAAAAAGAATTTTAGAAAGATACAATCATTTAAGAAAAATTATTGCCATCGTCGGCGAAGAGGAGCTTTCAGCAGACGATCGGATTATTTACAAGAAGGCAAAGAGAATCTTAAATTTTATGACCCAACCTTTTTTTGTTGTTCAAAATCAAACCGGGATTGAAGGAAAATATGTCTCAAGAAAAAAAACAGTAGAAGGAGTAAAAAGAATTCTCAATGGAGAAACTGATGAGATTCCAGAGGAATTTCTTCTTAATATTGGAGAATTAGATGAAATTTCTACCGTTTTATGGGAAGCAAAAAGAAAAAAAACCTCCTACTAAAAGTAAAAATTTTCTGGGCTCCGGCCACCGGAAAAAGACATTTAGAAAAAGAAGCAGAGGCGGTTTCTTCTCAGAATCAATTGGGTAAATTTTCCATTCTTCCTGGACACACTAATTTTATCACCTTCATTTTCAAAGAGCTCACTCTTTATAAAGAGAAAGAAAAAGAGACAATCTTTTTTGAAAGAGGGGTCTTGGAAGTAAGCCAAGATGAGGTGAATATATTTTTAGGGTTGTAATTCTTTTGGTTTTTCTTCAGATAATGTTTTTGGCGTCAAAATTCCTTCGAGGGCGGGAAGACCTTTTTCTAAATTTTCCAAAATGCGTTTTACCTCTTCATTATCTGGATTCATTTTTGAAACTATTTCAAACTCGTCTTTCGCCAATTTTTTTTCTCCCTTTTTGTCGTAAACTAAGCCTAAGAGATACCTGGCATTGGAATATTTTGGAAATTGATTAAGGGTTTCTTTTAAAAGAGCCTCTGCTTTATCTAACTGATCGGTCCTGTAATACAAAAGAGCCAACTGAAACCTTAAGCCAAAATCAGAAGGAGTAAGTTTTATAGTTTCTTCCAATTTGGCGATCGCCTCGCTCTCTTTACCTTCTTGGGAGGCGATCACAGCCATTAAATAATGGGCGGGGGCATAATCTGATTTTTTTTCAATGGCTTCTTCTAATACTTTTTTTGCCAAAGAAAGAACTTCTTTTTTTCTCTCAGTTTGACCTTTTTTTTCAAGCTCTTGAGCCATTAAAATGTAAACCCTCCCCATCTCACAAAAAGAGTAAGGAGAAGCAGGTTCTAAGGAAATGGCATTCCGATAAGAATCGAGGGCCAATTCTTCTGCTATTTCTCCTCCCCTATTCCCTCCGATCAAATTTCGATAGAAATATCCCCTGACATTCCAATTAGCCACATTGTGAGGAGAAAGACGGACTGCTTTTTCAATAGATTCTATGCCTTCAGAAATAGCTCTGTTGATCTTTTCTCTCTTTTCTTCCAAGGAAATTTTCTCATCTTGGGAAATTTGATGGGCTTTAAAAAGAGAAAGCTGAGACAATTCTCGCCAATAAAGATCGACCTGAGAATTAAATTTAATTGCTTTTTTTAATTTTTCTATGGCTAAATCTAAATTTTCTAAAGCCAAAGTTAAAGCCTGTTTGTAATAGCAATGGGCCAAATATTTTTGAAATTGAAAAGCAGAAATAATGAAGGTACTTGAAAAGAGAATAAAAAAAATAACAAAAAAGAGGGCCTTAGAAAAGGGAAGAAGAGAAAAATCTATCTCTCTTTCTCTGCTAATGCTCGTGAGGGTACAAGAGAAAAAAAACCAAAATAAAAACCAAAGAGAAAGATTGAAAGAATAAAAAAAAGAAGAAATAATCAAACCAAAAAGTGAGGAAAAAATGCCAATTTTGAGGAGATTAATTTTTGTCCCTTTTTTCAAAATTTCTTTAAAAATAAGAAAAAGAGCAAAGAAAAAAAGAAAGAGCAAAGCTAAGGTAGCAAGGAGACCAGTTTCAATAAGCCAGTCTAAAATCGTTGAACTACCAAGAGAAAATCTTGTTCCCCAAAAAAGAGTTTTGTTTAAATTGAGTGGTCGGTATTTTGAGTAAGCAAAGACAAAGGTCCCAGGTCCGGTACCCAAAAGGATCTCTTTAATCCCTTGAGAAAAAACCCCTTTTAAAATTGGTATTTGAGCAGGAAAATCAAGGGAAACCTCTAAAGGTATCTGTGGGAAGAAGGGAAACTTAAAAGGAAAAAAATAAAAGAAAATTGAAAAAATTAAAATCAGTGAAAGAAAGAGTGCTCTGCCAAAATCAATTTCCCCCTCTTTTTTCTCGATAGAGAAAATTAAAAGAAAAATAGAGATTAAAGAAACAAGTAAATAGCCAATCTTTATGCCTGAAATAGCCAAAAAGAATAAAAAGAATATAGTAAAAATACCAAAGAGAAGCCTCCAGAAGCCTTTGGCCTGAAAAAAGAAAGAGAAAGAGATGGGAATTAAAAGAGTAAAAAAGATGGCAAGAGAAGATAAGGTTCCAAATGGATTAAAGAAGAAAATACCAAAGAAAGGTTTTTGGTAATAAAGTTGATAGATTGAAAAAAGACAAAGGAAAAAGCCAGAAACTAAAAGAAGAAAAAGACTGAAAGAGATTTCAATTTTTTCCTTTAAAAGATGTAAAAAAAGAAAGCAAAATAAAACTAAGAAAAAGATGGAAAAAAAACTTCTACTCGTTTCTAAAGGGAATCCCCAAAAAGAACCATGTCTTGATAGAGAAAAGACGGTAGAGAGAAAAGTGAAAAATAAAAGCAAAAATAAAAGCAAATAGAAAAGGTTGTCACCAAGAAAAGAAATTTTTTTCTGAAAAATAGCCGAAAAAAACCAGCAGAAAAAAGCTAAGGTAACCAAGAAAGACAACAAAATCATCTTTGGATAATAAAAAAGATCAAAAGAAAATGGCAAAAAGAAAATAGGAAAAGAAAAAATTAAAAGAAAAAGTGATCCTTGAGCCACCCTTTTTAAGATCTTTCTCATTTTTTTAAAATCTCTTTAATTTTTGCTACTATTTCCTCGGGAGTGACATGGGCTTTTATTAAATAATCCTTCGCTCCCAGAGCCAATCCTTTTTCTACTTCTTCTTTTTGCCCCAAATTAGAAAGAATTAACACTGGAATCTTACTTAACATCCCTTCTTTTTTCAGCCGATCTAGGACTTCAAATCCATCCATTCCTGGTAAAAGAAGATCCAATAAAATAAGATCAAATTTTCTTTCTTGAATTTTTTTTAAACCTTCTTCCCCATCGAGTGCTTCTTCAACTAAATAACCATTTTCTTTTAACTGATCAGAAACAATTCTTCTAAGAAAGGGTTCATCTTCAATGATTAAAATTTTTTCGGCCATTTTATTTGATAAAAATTACTTTATCGGAAGGGTAAAATAAAATGTCGTTCCCTTCCCCTCTTCAGAATCAAACCAAATTCTTCCCCCATGGGCTTCAATAATGTTTTTGCAAAGATAAAGTCCTAAGCCAGTACCTGAAGGCTGCATTTTCATGGCATTGCTGGCTCGGAAGAATTTCGAAAAAACCCGATCTCTTTCTCTCTCTGGAATGCCAATTCCATTGTCTCTAATGGAGAATAAAACCTCCGTGCCTTGAGCAGGCATTGACAAAGAAATTTTAATTTCTCCACCAGGAAGGGTATAGTTTATGGCGTTTGAAATCAAATTTTCAACTACTAATTTAATTTTTTCAACATCCATTTTCACTAATGGAAGTTTTGGAAATGGTTTTTCGTATTGTAAGTTAATTTTCTTTTTTTCAATCTCTGGCCTCAAAAGATTAAGGACAAATTCTACTATTGCCTCAAGAGAAAATTCGTTTTCTTTTTCCAAAAATTTTCCTTCTTCGATCTTGGCTGTGTTTAAAATGTCATCGATCAAGTGCACTAACCTTTCATTAGTTTGAAAAATTTCTTTCAAATATTCGCTTTGCTTTTTGGTAAGGGGACCAAGCTTCTTATCAATAAGGGTTTTTATTGCCCATCCGATCGCAGAAATTGGTGTTCTTAATTGATGAGCTGCTACTGAAACAAATTCTCTCTTTAGTCTCTCTAATGAAAATTCTCGAGTAATGTCTGTAAAATAAATCAACTTCCCTAAAATTTCTCTTCCTTTTTTCAATTCTACCACGCTGACTCGCAAAATCAAATCTTCCCTCATCTTTATCACCTTTCCCAGTGTTTGGGCAACCTCTTCCTCAAAGATCTCGGAAACGAGATTAAAACTCTCAAGATTTTTCATTTGGGAAAGTTTTTCTCCTAAAAATTCTTCTTTCCAGCCTAAGAGCTCTTCTACTTTTTTGTTAAAAAAAATGATCTTGCCAATTTCATCTAAAATAATTACTCCCTCAGGCAGATTTTCCAGTGCAAGAGAAAACCTTTCTATTTCTTTTTCCCTCTCTTGCATAAACTTATTAATTCATTTTACTTTTTTGGGAAAAAATTGCAACTAGTGAGTTTTGATGCTTTCTAAAATTCCAAGACCAATAAAGGTAGCAATTAAAGAGGAACCTCCGTAACTCACCAGCGGAAGAGAAATCCCAACAATAGGTAAAAGTCCTAAGTTCATTCCTATGTTGATAAAGATCTGAGAAATTAGATAAATGGCAAAGCCGGTGGCAAAGAGACGAGAAAAGTTATTTTGCGCTGAAAGAGCAATTTTCATTATCCGCCACAATAAAACTCCAAACAAAAAAAGTAAAAAACCTCCCCCTGCTAACCCAAATTCTTCTGCAATGGCAGCAAAAATAAAATCAGTTTGAGGTTCAGGTAAAAATCCATATTGGGTTTGAGAACCTTTTTTAAAACCTCGGCCAAAAATTCCTCCAGAACCAATGGCAATTTTAGCTTGATTTTGGTTCCAGTTCACCCCTAAGGGATCGTAAGGAATAAAAAAGCTAATCACTCTTGCCTTTTGGTAATCTTTCAATAAAAAAAACCAGGCAAAAATGAAAAATAAAAGTCCAAAAAGGCAAAGAAGGAAAAAATGCCGAAGTTTAATTCCAGAAACAATTAATATCCCCAGCCAAAGTAAAATTAAAATAAGGGCAGAACCCAAATTTGGCTGAAAAAAAATTAAGAAAGCAGGTAAAAAAACATAGAGGCCGGAGATAAAAATATGGGTAAGTTGGTATATTTCCACATGCCTTTTTGAAAAATATTTAGCTAACAAAACAATCAAAATAATTTTCATAAACTCTATCGGATCAACGGAAATTGGGCCTAATTTATACCAAGTGCGCACTCCCCTAATCTTGAAAGAGAAAAAATAAAGACCGACCAGTCCTAAAAGAGAAAAAAAATAAAGAATCAAAACCAGATAAGGATCCTCTTTGAGGATTCGCCAATCAAAAAAGCTCAAAAAAAAGAGTAAAAAAATAGATATGGCAAAAAAAATCAATTGCTTTTTAAAATTCAAAAAATCACCTCTTCTCAAAGAAGAGCTATATAAAGACAAAAGACCAAAACCAACCAATAAAAAAGCACAAATGATTAAAACCCAATCTAACTTTTTTAAATGAAAAACATAAACATTCAACATAAATCCCTTATTAACTTTTCAGAACTCCTCATAAAAATGATTTATTCAAAGAAAGGCTTTTTATCACTTTGGTTTATTGTTTAAATTTTTTCTTCGCCCACCTGAAATGAGGAGAGGAAGAATAAAATCGAAAATATATCTTAAGGAAAGAACTTTTTTGCCTTGATGAAATTTAGCCAGTAAATTTGGATTCACTTTGAGAAAGTAAATTTAAAAATTCTTCTTCAGTGAGAATTTTAATGTTAAGTTTTTTTGCCTTTTGATATTTTGATCCAGGATTTT
This sequence comes from Minisyncoccota bacterium, assembly GCA_938023415.1. GTDB lineage: Bacteria > Patescibacteriota > Minisyncoccia > Minisyncoccales > GBS-2 > CALHEE01. The sequence continues at coordinate 14,070 of CALHEE010000002.1, forward strand.
CGCCTAAAATGAGATAGTCAGTATTGCGGGAAACAGATTCTGAAACTTTTCCGCCCAGTTGGCGAATTCTTTCTTTGGCTATTTCTCTGGTCATTGTTTTTAAAGATCCTGTCAAGACAAAAGTGAGCCCTTTTAATTTCTGCCCCTCTTCCTCTTTTTTCTCTGCTTCAATCTTAATGCCAACTTTTTTTAATTTGCTCAAAAATTGGCGATTTCTTTTTTCTTGAAAATAATCATAAATTGATTGAGCGACTACTGGACCAATTTCTCTTATTTTTTGTAAATCTTCTGGTGAAGCTTGAGCCAATTTTTCTATTGAACCAAAATGATCAGCTAAGTCTTGGGCAGTTTCTTCGCCTACATTTCTAATACCTAAAGCATAAATAAACTTAGAAAGAGTAATTTTTTTCCTTGATTGGATGGCCTCGATTAAATTTTTGGCTGATTTTTCCGCAAACCTTTCCAAAGGAATTAAGTCCCCTTCTTTCAACAAGAACAAATCAGCTGGATCTTCAACTAAACCCTCATCTAAAAGCCGGTCAACAATTTTTGGACCCAAACCAATAATATCAAAAGCCTTGACAAAATGGTAAAAGTACCTTCTTTCTTTTGCCGGACATTTTGGGTTTTCGCAACGCCAAATCGCTTCCTCCTCTTTTTTCACCAATTTTTGACGACAAATCGGGCAATTCCTTGGAAATTGAATTTCCTTTTCCTTTCCTGTTCTCATTTCAGGTAAAACCTGGACAACTTCTGGAATGACATCCCCTGCTCTACCCACCACGACCGTATCTCCAATCTTCACTCCTAATTTTCTGATCATCTCTTCGTTGTGAAGAGTAGCTTTGGTAATGGTCACTCCGCCAACTTCTACTGGTTTTAAAATAGCCACCGGGGTAACCGCTCCTGTTCTTCCCACTTGAAATCTCACTCCTTCTAAAATTGTCGTTGCTTGCTTTAGAGGAAACTTAAAAGCGATTGCTCCCCGCGGAGCTTTTCCTACCACTCCCAATTTTTCAAAGATTTTATTGTCATTGATTTGGACAACAATCCCATCAATTTCATAAGGTAATTTTTCTCTGTTTTTTAGCCAGTATTCTCTGAATTCAATCACCTCTTTTAAATCTTTGCAGTATTTTGAATATTTATTGTTTGTTTTAAAACCTAAGGCCTGTAAAATTTTGTGCTCTTGTTGGTGGGTTTTTTGACCTAAATTTGTGACCAGATCGTAAACACTCACATCTAACCTTCTTTTAGCAGTAACTTTAGGGTCCAATTGTCTAATTGAGCCAGAGGCTAAATTTCTCGGATTGGCAAAAATGGGTTGGCCCAATTTTTCTTGTTCTTTGTTTACTAATTCAAAGTTTTTCTTGGTAATAATCGCTTCACCTCTTACCACTACCTCCTTCAATCCATTTTTTCTGATAAAATCAGCGATTTCTTTTTCTCCCTCTTTTTCAAGTTCTTTGGCCACCTCTTCTGATTCTTTCAATTTTAAAGGAACAGATTCGATTGTTTTTAAATTTTGGGTGACATTTTCACCTACTAAACCATCTCCCCTGGTAGAACCAAGGAAAAAAATTCCATCTTTGTAAATTAATTCAATTGCCAGACCATCAAGTTTTGGTTCACAGAAAAAATCAATTTTTGAAAGTTCTTCTTTTGTTAAAAGCTTGGCATTTCTTTCTAACCAATCGTTGAGGTCTTTTTCAGAAAAGGCATCGTTGAGAGAAAGCATTGGCTTGGGATGTTTTACTTTTTCAAACTTTTCCAAGGGTTTTCCGCCAATTCTTTGGGTAGGAGAATCAGGAGTGACAAATTCAGGATATTTTTGCTCCAAATCAAAAAGTTCCTTTTTTAAAGAATCTTCAACTTCAATGGGAACTAATTCTTTGTCTAAAACGTGCCTTGAATACCGATATTTTTCAATCAACTTTTTCAATTTTTCGATTCTTTCTTTTGCCTTCTCTTTGTTCATATCCTTTATATTATATCAAAGAAAAAAAGATAATATTAGCAGAAAAGAAGGAAAAGGAGTTTTTTTCTTAATAGATAATTTGGATAGCCCGGCTAAAATTTTGGTAAGTTCCAATGGAGTTTAGGCAATAATTGGGAGCAAGACATCCGCTACCTACCGGACATAAATTTGGGCAAACAGGTGTTGGACAAACATTCCCGTAAAGATTTGAATTACAACAGGTGCAACTGACTGCATAATTGGCTCCATCAACTTGACCTGAAGGAAAGGTAGAGGTCAACAGAGCTTCTTCAATGCCGCTATCGGCAGCATAAAAAGCTTGAGTTGAATAACCAACTTCCCTTATCATTTTTATCTCTCTCGAAATGAAAGTACTAATTCCCAACGCGATGGCCAGAAGGGTAGTTAAAATTAAAACCGCCAAAACAATTGAAATACCCTTTCTTTTTTTAAAAAAATTTTTTCGCATGAAAATAATTAAAAATCTAAATCCCTTTGAGAAACAGTGGTTTGAACTGATATTTTTGTCTCTGGTTGGCCTCTTCTTTGAAGTTCAAGAAAAATAGTGACTCTGGGTTGAAGAGTATCTTGGGCATCGTCGCCTAAAATGGAAAATTTAAGCTTTGTGATTTCTAAGGTAGTTGGCGTTAAAAAATACTGTTCATTGTCTTTCGCTTCTTTTATCCTTCCTCCCTCAAGAAAAAATCGTTGACATTGATTATTGTGATTTCTGAATTTAATTTCACTCTGATTTTGCGCCACTTCATAGTTGCCTCGGAATTTTAATAAACAATTTTTTGTTGAACCTCGAATTTCAATATCATCTTTCTTTGCCATTCTCAAACTCCGCGAGATATAATCTAAGGCAAAAGAGGCGCTATCAATCATTTCTCTTTGGGCCAAAACTCTTCTTTGGACTTTCACACCGTAAATGAAAAAACCAACAAAACTGGCCATGGTCAGGGAAAAAATGGCAACGGTTACTAAAAGCTCAATTAAAGTGACCGCTCTTTTCATGAATTTAAAATCAAGGATTAAACCAATTAGTGAGAATGCTTTTGAGAACAAAGCTATGTCTTTTACCTCTTTCTTGCCAACTCACTTCAACCTCTACTTTTATTCTATTATTATCAAGATTACTGAGAGTAATTTTCCTCACGAATTTTGTTGGAAAGCCAGCACCGTATCCGTAAAAATCATTAGCTTCAATATTTAAATAATTTCCATTAAAAGAAGATAAAGTAAGATCATTGTAATCTACTTGTCTTTCCCCTGCTGATAATCCCTCTCTCCAATTGCGCCCAGCGAGCCAATTGCTATCTCTAATATTTTTCACAATCTCAACTGCCTCTTGGGCTAAATAGGTAGCAATAAATTTTTCTTTGAGTAAAGAAGTGGAGCCCAGTGTTTGGCTAATGAGAGAAAAAACAGCTCCTGCTCCCACAATGAGGACAAAAATGGCAACTAAAACTTCCACCAGGGTGAAGGCGGGAAGTTTTTTGAATTGAATGGAAAAATTTTTCATTTTAAAAAATCTCAATAAGGCCTACTTTGTTAATTATCACCCTTTTTGTTGCTTCTTTTTGCCTCAAAATAATAGTAGCCTCAGAAGATGTTCCCGTATTTGAACTAATGGTAATGGTAGGGTCAGGAGGAAAAAAGGTAATTGAAAGTTGAGGACCTGGCGAAAAACTGTGAATTGTTACCCCCCTTTCTTCCAAATAAAAAGTCTCAATGCGTTCTGAGGGAGGATCATAGATTTTGTTCCCATTTAAATCTGCAAACAAAATATAACTTTTGTTGTCTGGCCCAGGAAAATAAATGCCGTAGCCTCCTTGGGGAAATTGGGGAGGGTTACCATATTTTTTCCCACTAATTGCCATTTCGAGAGTATTTCTCAAATCTTGGGCTAACTTATGGGCTGCTCTTTCTAAAGCAAATTTCTCTTCTCCCTGGCGATAATTGACTAAAGCAATTGAGGTTAAAAGGAGAATAATGCTAATGACAACCAAAGACTCAACTAAAGTAAACCCACGAGAAAAATTGAGTTTCATTTATTCTGGGTGAAAATTTAGCGAGGTGGAATAGGAAACCAAATGGGCAAACGACGAACATTAAGAGTACATCCCAAAGGACAAGCACGGCAAGAATAACCACGATTATCTCTTACTTCAAGATTAAAGGTTTTTTCACCAGCTGAAGTAAATTGACCAGCTGGATTTGTACTTGAAGAACTTGAACCTGTGGCATATTCCCAATCGCTCGGGAAAGTCCAATACCAGGTGCAAGGGCTTACATAACATTGTGTCCAGCCACCTGAAGGCTGAGTTTCACATTTTCCGCTCTCTGGAACTGAGCAAAATTGAACAGGTTGATTAACTGCTGGACTTTGCGGATTCCAGTTAACATTGACAAAAGGAAAAGGTTGGCTAATGGTGGTAAAGCTTTCTGGTGGTGGGATGTTATTTTGATAGACAATCCAATCAGAAGAAACATTTTGACTATTCCAAACTTTTATTCGCCAATAATAAGTTCTTCCCCAAGAAAGGGTTTGATAAGGAGGCGCAACCACAAAAGATGAGGCAGAGCTAATCACCTTACCTGTGTCAACTATTATTGGAGGAGAAAAATCAGGATTATCATCAATTTGAATTTGATAAGCAGATTGAGTCCATCCGCTAGGATCATAAAATTCCCATCTTAACCTCACTGGAGGATAGCCAGTGATGCCACAATAATCATTGGAATTTGGCGGATCAACCGAGAGATTGCGAGCGGTAGGAGGTGGGTTAAAAGAGGTCATCACTTTATAATTTGAAGTGGCACAATTTCCCCG
>CALHEE010000003.1 GCA_938023415.1 Minisyncoccota bacterium
ACATCGTTAAAAAATACTGGCTCAATAAAATCTATCCCCCAGAAATTAGGGAAGCATATGAATCTGGAGATTTTCATATCCATAATTTAGATACATTAGGGCCTTATTGCGTAGGTTGGGATCTTTATGATTTGCTTTTGAGTGGATTTGGTGGAGTTTCAGGAAAAGTCGAGTCAAAACCAGCAAAGCATTTTAGAACCGCTTTGGGCCAAGTGGTGAATTTTATTTTTACTCTCCAAGGTGAAGCAGCAGGTGCGATTTCTTTTTCAAACTTTGACACCCTTTTGGCACCTTTCATTCACTACGACAATTTAAATTATCAGCAAGTAAAACAAGCTTTGCAAGAATTTTTGTTTAATATGGCAATTCCCACGCGGGTTGGCTTTCAAACTCCTTTCAGTAACATTACCTTGGATTTAAAACCTTCGCCTGTCTATAGAAATTTGCCGGTTATTATTGGGGGAAAACCTCAAGAAAAAACCTATGGCGAATTTGAAGAAGAAATGAAAATTTTCAACAAGGCTCTTTACGAAGTTTATATGGAAGGGGATGCTAAGGGAAGGCCCTTTCATTTTCCTATTCCCACAATCAATGTGACAAGAGATTTCCCTTGGCAAGAACCTGCTTTCGATGGAATTTTTGAAGCCTCGGCAAAATACGGAATAAATTATTTTGCAAATTATATTAACTCTGAAATGAAGCCAGACGATGTAAGGTCAATGTGTTGCAGGCTTCGTCTCGATTTAACTCAACTTTACAATCGAGGGGGAGGGGGGCTTTTTGGTAGCGGAAGTAAAACCGGGAGCATCGGGGTTGTAACCATCAATTTGCCACGTATTGGTTATTTATCAAAAACAAAAAGAGAATTTTTTGAAAGATTGGCAAAAGTTATGGATTTGGCAAAAGAGAGTCTAGAAATAAAACGAAAAGTGGTAGAAAATTTCATTGAAAAAGGACTCTATCCTTATTCAAGATTTTATTTGCAAGATATAAAGAAAATGAGAGGGAAATATTGGGCAAACCATTTTTCGACTATAGGACTTGTGGGAATGAATGAATGCCTTTTGAATTTCATGGGAGAAAATATTGCTTCAAAGAGAGGAAGAAAATTTGCCTTAGAAGTTTTAGATTTTATGAGAGAGAGATTAATCAAATATCAAAAAGAAACTGGAAATATCTATAATTTAGAAGCCACTCCTGCTGAATCTACAGCTTTTAGACTTGCCTTGCGAGACAAAGAAAAATATCCAGATATCATTACTGCTGGAACAAAAAAGACACCCTTTTATACCAACTCTACTCAACTTCCGGTTAACTACACCGATGACCTTTTTGAGGCCTTAAAATTACAAGATGAACTTCAGTGTAAATACACCGGTGGTACGGTTTTACACATTTTTTTGGGAGAAAGAATGCCTAATGGGGAGGCGGTTAAAAAATTGGTCAAAAAAGTATTCGAAAACTTCAAACTTCCTTACATTACCATTACTCCTACCTTTTCTATCTGTCCAGTTCATGGATATTTATCTGGGGAACATTTTTATTGCCCAAAGTGTACGATTAAACAACCTTGCGAAGTTTACTCAAGAATTGTCGGCTATTTAAGGCCGGTTCAGCAATGGAATGCTGGCAAGCAAGAAGAATTCAAACATCGAAAAGAGTTTAAAATTAAAGTGTAGCCTTTGAAACACCTGGTTAATCAAGAATGACTCCCTCAAAGATTCTTTTTCTCGCCTCCCTTTCTTTTATTGGAGGAATTTTTTTGAGTTCTTTTTTCAAAATTTCTCATATTTTAATTTTTTTCATTTCAATTTTTGGCTTTTCCCTTATTTTGGTTTTTTGGAAAAAAAAGCGTTTATTCCTGTTTGGCTTTTTTATTTTATGTTTTCTTTTGGGAGTTTTCCGATATCAAGAGACGCTTTCAAAGTTGGAGAAGAGTGAATTAAAAAAAATGAATAATTCAAGAGCAACCGTAATTTTGGAAGGTATTATTGAGACAGAACCAGAGCAAAGAGAGAAGATTACCATTCTAAAAATGAAGACAGAAAAAGGAAAAATTTTGGTAATGACCAGGCCTACCTTGAAATATCAATACGGCGACAAAATAAAAGTGGTCGGAAAACTAACAGAGCCTCCAGTGTTTGAAGAATTCAATTATAAAAATTACTTACTCAAAGAAGGAATTGTTTCCTTAATGAGTTTTCCGAAAATAACTCTTATTGAAAGAAATCAAGGGAATTTTTTTTATCATCAAATTTTCTCTTTAAAAGCTAAATTACGGAAAAGCATTGATCAAAATTTACCATCACCCCACGATTTTATTTTGGGAGCAATGATTTTAGGGGACAAGGGCAGAATGCCAAGAGAATTGAAAGAGAAATTAAACATTACCGGCCTAAGACACATTACTGCCATTTCTGGACTCCATGTCACGATTTTAACTACTATTTTAATGGCTATTTTTGTTGGTCTTGGTTTTTGGCGACAGCAAGCAATTTTTCTCTCTCTAATTTTTATTTTTCTCTTTCTCATTTTTACCGGCTTTCATCCTTCAACCATTAGAGCTTCAATCATGGGAGGAATTTTTCTTTTGGCTCAATACTTTGGCAGACAACAGGCAAGCTTAAGGACTCTTTTTTTAACTGCTACTTTAATGTTATTCAAAAATCCTTTGCTTTTAAAATTTGATATTTCTTTTCAGCTCTCTTTTTTGGCGATGTTGGGAATCATTTATTGGATGCCAGTCTTTCGGCATTATTTTCGAAAATTACCAAACCTTCTCCAGTTGAAAGAGATTCTGGCAATGACCCTTTCTGCCCAAATTTTTACCTTTCCTATTTTAATTTACAATTTCGGCTACATTTCCTTATTGGCACCACTGACCAATGTGTTAATCGTTCCCACTCTTTCTTGGATCATTTTTTTTGGTTTTATTTTTTCTATTTTTGGACTATTTTCTACTTCACTTGGGAAAATTTTTTCTTTACCTGCCTATTTCCTTCTCAGTTATTTGGTAAAAATAGTCGATATTTTTTCAAGAATTCCTTTTTCACATCTTACCTTCACTAATGTCTCTTGGGTTTTTCTTCCTCTTTCTTATTTGATTTTAGGTTTTTTGGCTTTTTATTTTAATAAAAAAGTTACCCAGCCCTTTTTCCTTAAATGAGTTATAATAAAAAAATGGAAAAATTTTGGCTGGTGACAGTTAATATGGGTTATGGCCATCAAAGGACAGCCTTTCCATTGAGAAATTTTGCTAGAGAAATTTTAAATGCCAACGATTATTCGGGAATTTCAGAGACGGATAAAAAAATTTGGGAAAGGACGAGGCGGGGATATGAATTTATTTCTCGCTTCAAAGCCTTTCCGGTAATCGGAGATTTTTTCTTTTATATCTTTGATCTTTTTCAAAAGATTCCCTCGTTTTATCCAAAGAGAGATTTAAGCAAGCCAAATTTTGTTTTGGAAAGATCCTATGATCTTTTTAAAAAAGGTTGGGGAAAGGGATTGATAGATAAATTAAAAAAAGAAGACCCAAAAATTCCTTTAGTGACTACTTTCTTTATTCCTGCTTTTATGGCAGAACATTTTGGATACGAAGGCGAAATTTTTTGCATTGTTTGTGATGCTGATATCGCCAGAAGTTGGGCGCCGTTGAAACCGAAAGAAACAAAGATAAAATATTTTGCTCCGACAGAAAGGGTGGTGGAAAGATTGCAACTTTATGGAGTAAAAAAGGAAAATATTTTTTTCACTGGATATCCTTTACCTTTAGAGAATATCGGTTCGGAAAAAATGGAAATTTTGAAAGAAGACCTAAAATTTCGGCTTTTGAATTTGGATCCAAAATTTAGATATTTGAAAAATTACCAAACCTTAATTAAAGAAACCCTGGGAGATTTACCAGAAAGGTCAGACCATCCTTTAACTATTTTGTTTTCAGTGGGTGGGGCGGGAGCCCAAAAAGAAATTGGTGCAAAAATTATGAAAAATTTAGAAAGAGAGATTAGAGAGGAGAAAATACGAATAATTTTTTCTGCCGGGATCAAAAAAGAGGTTCAAAATTATTTTTTAGATCAAATTAAAAAACTAAGATTGAATGAGTTTTTAGGAAAGAGTATAAAGATCATTTTTGAAGAAAATATCGAAGATTATTTTGAAAATTTTAATCTTAGCCTAAGAAAAACTGATATTTTATGGACAAAACCATCAGAATTAGTTTTTTATTCTGCTTTAGGCATTCCCATCATTCTCACTCCTCCCATTGGCTCTCAAGAAGAGTTTAATCTCAGGTGGATTTTAAAATCTGGATTTGGAATTTTTCAAGAAGATCTCAATTACTTAAATCAATGGCTTTTCGACTGGATAGAAAAAGGATATTTGGCAGAAATGGCAATGGAGGGATTTTTAGAAGGGGAAAAACTGGGCACTTTTAAGATTAAAGAGATAATTTTCGGTACTTAATAAAACAAAAAAGGGGCTTACGCCCCTTCCTTAAAAAGAGCAATAATTACTCTAAATTTTTTCTCATCTCTATCTTTCCTGCAAGATAACCTTCGAGATACCCTTTTTTGTATGGCGTGGGCCATTTTTCCTCGCTCAGGATGAGAGGATCACAAAGGCCTTCAAAGAGAGGAGGTTGAATACCAATTATTTCACTTTTCTTTCCCTGCCATGAATCAGCATATCCTCTTTTCCACCCATCTTTATAATCGCTCATTTTCCACCTCCTAACTTTACTTTTAGAGCAAAGAGATTGATTTGTCAATTTTTCTGGAAGATTTTTCATGATATAATAAGAGGGAAAAACTTTATGAAGTTTAAGAAAATCATAATTTTAATTTTGTTTGTTTTCTTTTTTTATTTTTTCTTTAACCTTAGAAAACCACCTGAAAGGATCACTTTCGGAGTAGTTTTTTCTCAAAAGCACAGCCAACTTTTGGGGTTAAATTGGAAAGAAAATTATCTAGCCATTTTAGATGATTTGGGTGTAAAAAATGTAAAAATTGTTACCCATTGGGATCTTCTGGAGCCAGAAAAAGAGAAATTTAATTTTGAAGACTTAGATTGGCAGATAGCGGAAGCTGAAAAAAGGGGAGCAAAAATTATTTTGGTTTTGGGTATGAAAACAGGAAGATGGCCAGAATGTCATATTCCTCATTGGGTGGAAATTCAAAATTCAAAATTTAAATCTCAAGATGAACTTTTAGAGTATCTTAAAAAAGTAATAACTAAATATCGAGAAAAAGAGGCAATTTTGGCCTGGCAAATAGAGAACGAACCATTTTTTCCTTTTGGGGAGTGCCCAAAAATTGAAGAAGACTTTGTCAAAAAGGAAATTGAATTAGTAAAGTCACTCGATCCAAAAAGACCAATTATTTTTGCTGATTCTGGTGAATTTTCCTTCTGGATTAAGGCGGCAAGGCTGGGGGAGATTGTTTCAGCTACTCTTCATCGAAAAGTTTATTTTAAAGAAATTGGGAAATATATTTCCTATCCATTCCCTCCTTTTTATTATTGGATAAAGGCAAGAATGATCGAAAAATTTTTTGGGAAAAAAGTAATTGTCGGTGAATTACAGGCAGAACCTTGGTGTAAAAACCTACTTTACAATTGCGATTTGACAGAACAAAAACTCACCATGGATCTAGAAAAATTCAAGAAAAATGTAGAATTTGCCAAAAAAACTGGTCTCGATACCTTTTATTTCTGGGGAGTAGAATGGTGGTATTGGTTAAAAGAAAAACAAAATCAGCCAGAAATCTGGGAAGAGGCGAAAAATTTATTTCAATAGTATGAAAAAAAAGCCGAAAATTTCTGTCATCATCCCTGCCTTTAATGAGGAAAGGTTTTTACCAAGATGCTTAGAAAGCCTAAAAAACCAAAATTTTTCTCACTTTGAAATCATCGTTGTTGACAATAATTCGAGAGATAAAACCTTTGAAGTGGCCAAAAGATTTGGCGCAAAGGTCTTTAAAGAAAAAAATCAGGGAGTGGCATTTGCGAGACAAAAGGGGTTTTTAAAGGCGAGGGGCAAAATTATTGCTACTTCCGATGCCGATACAATTTTGCCAAGAGACTGGCTTTCGAGAATTTTGGCAGAATTTGAAAAAGATAAAGATTTAGTTGCCTTTGGCGGTTCTTTAGAATTCTATTCAGGTCCGATTTTAGTGAAACTGGCGGTAAAATATCTTTCAAAAATTTTTTTCTTTTTTGACAGATTGATTTCTGGAGGCCCAAATTTGATGGGATGTAATATGGCAATTAAAAAAGAAGCATTTTTAAAAATTGGAGGATTTAATACAAATTTGAAATTAAACGAAGATGTTGAAATTTCTTATAGATTGAGAAAAATTGGGAAAATAAAATTTGACCCAAATTTTAAAGTAAAAAGTTCAGGCAGAAGATTCAGGCATGGATTGATTTTTGGGATAATAAATTATGCCCCCACAACAATTTATAGATGGATTTTCAAAAGGTTTGATAGATTTCAATTTTTTCCTCCTCAAAGAAAAGAAGACTCTTTGATTGGGAAATTTTCTTTTCCCCTCACTCTGATTTTTATTCTTTTGTGTTTGGTTTTCCATGTTTCAAATCCAAAAATTGTCTTGGCAAGAATTTTGACCAAAGAGAACTTAGAAAAAATCATTCTCATTGAGAAAAAAATTCAAAATAAGATAAAAAACGATTTCTCAAAAATAAGAAATTTAAAAATTCAAAATGAAAGAAATTTTCCGCACTTTTAAGGGCAAACCGAATAAATATCCTTTAGAACTTTAAGAAGTTTAATATCAAGGGAACATTTTTTGTCGGCAGAAAAAAATACCAGAAATACCCAGAAGTTTTGAAAGAAATTTTTAAAGAGGATCATTCAGTCGGAAATCATTCTTTTTCCCATTCAGTAAAATTTTTCTTTAACTTTAGAAAAGAAATTGAGAGAACAAATGAAATCATCAAAGAAATAATTAGGATTGAGGAAAAATTTTTCGTCCTCCTTGGGGGATTTTAACCTCTTGGCTAAAAGTCATCTTTTAAAAAAATGGATACAAATTGAGTACTGATTATGATCAATTTTGCTTTTCCATGTTCGCGCTAAGACCTTGTTGTTTTTGCCAAAAATTTTAGAAAGATTTAAAAAAAAGAATATGCTTTCAATCATCATTCCAACAAAGAATGAAGAAAAGTATTTGCCCATTTTGCTTTCTCAAATTAAAAAACAAACTTTTAAAGATTACGAGATAATAGTGGCTGATGCTGGTTCTGAAGACAAAACAGTAGAAATTGCTAAAAGGGAAGGATGTATTGTCGTAAAAGGGGGTTTGCCAGCAAAAGGAAGAAATGAGGGGGCAAGGGTAGCTAAAGGAGAATTGTTGCTTTTTACTGATGCTGACAATATCTACTTTCCTGAAAACCTTTTAGAGAAGCTAATTGAAGAATTTGAAAAAAGAAATTTGGGGGTGGCTTCTTTTCCTATCTATCCCAAAGGAAACTGGTTTGATAAAATTGCCTACTGGATTTACAATAAGTTTGTAAAACTAACTCAAAATTTTTTACCTCATGCCACAAATTCAATTTTGATTAAAAAGGAAGTCTTTGAAAAAACTGGCGGATTTGATGAGGAAATAAAAATTGCCGAAGATCATGAATTAGCCAGAAGGGCAGCAAAAATTGCCAAATTTGGCTTTATTGAAACAGAACCGGTGATTACTTCAGCTAGAAGATTTGAGAAAGAAGGAAGAATAAAGACATACGGAAAATATCTCTTGGCTGGTCTTTACATGTTGTTTTTTGGTCCAATAAAAAAGGAAATTTTTGATTACAAATTTGACTATTTGAAAAATTCAAAAAAAAGAGATAAAATTTAAAGTATGGAAGAATTACCAAAACCAGGATTTCAATTGGAATACCAAAAACTTTCTTCGCCAAAAAGAAGAAGAATTTTTTTCCTTCCGCTTTTAATTTTGCTTTCTTTCGTGGCGGGAATAATTGGAGGAATTTTTGTTCAGAGCTATTTTTATTTCGAAATTAAAAATCTTTTCCAAAAAATTAGTCTCTCTTTTCCAGAAAGAACAATTGAAAAACCTGAGCCTTCTCCATCTCCCTATTTGCCTCAAACTTCTCAGGAAGAGGCAATCATTAATGTTGTCAAAAAGGCATCCTCGGCCGTGGTTTCGGTGATTATTACTAAAGATATTCCAAAATTAAAGCTTTACTATGAAGAGCCATTCAAAGGGTTAGAAAAATTTTTTGATCTTCCTTTTGAGTTTAAAATTCCTCAATGGCGTCAAGAAGGTGTCGAAAAAAAAGAAATTGGTGGTGGAACTGCCTTTTTCATTTCTGAAGATGGTTTACTTTTAACCAACGCTCATGTTGTTTTTGATAAAGAGGCAGACTATACTGTTTTGACCAATGATGGAAAAAAATATCCCGCAAAGGTTTTGGCAAGAGATACCGTTCGTGATTTAGCTATCATCAAAATTGATGGCCATGGTTTTCCCACCCTGAAATTAGGAAACTCTGATGATTTACAGATTGGCCAAACAGTCATAGCCATTGGTAATGCCTTAGGAGAGTTTAGAAATACTGTTTCTGTGGGAGTGATTTCCGGATTAGGAAGAAGAGTGACCGCTGCTGGGGGCGGTATTATCCAAACGCTAGAGGATGTTATTCAAACAGATGCAGCCATTAATAAGGGAAATTCTGGGGGCCCTCTTTTGAATTTGAAAGGAGAAGTTATTGGGGTTAATTTTGCCATGGCTGCTGGCGCAGAAAATATTGGCTTTGCCATTCCCATTAATCAGGCAAAAAGAGCCATCGAACAAGTAAAAAAATTTGGAAAAATAGTTTATCCTTTTTTGGGGATAAGATACATTATCATCGATGAAGAAATTCAAAGACAAAACCGGCTTCCAGTAAATTATGGAGCCTGGGTTCAAAAAGGGGAAAAAGGAGAGCCAGCCATTTTTCCTGGTTCACCAGCTGAAAAAGTTGGTTTGAAAGAGGGAGATATTATCTTAGAATTCAATGGCGAGAAAATTACTACCGAAAATCCGTTAGCAAAAATTATTATGAAATATACACCAGGGGAGAAAGTGATCTTGAAGATTTTAAGAGGAGGAAAAGAAAAGACAATAGAAGTGACATTAGCTGAAAGAAGCGAATAGATTGATAAAAAATCTAACTCAAATTTTCTCTTTTTCTTGGGGCAAAATGATTTGATTTTTTGGCCCCTTTTGATATATTGGAATTGAAAGTAATTTTATGCCAAATGGAAGTCAATTTACCCACAAAGCTCAAGAAGCAATTTTGTACGCACAAGATCTAGCCAGAGAAAGAGGTCAACAGCAAATTGATGCCCTGCATCTTTTATATTCCCTTATTTCTCAAGAGGAAAGCATCGTTTTAACTTTGCTTGAAAGGTTAGGTGTGGATATTGAGGCTTTAAAAAGAAAGACAAAATTGGCCTTAGAGGGTCTTCCCACTTTGCTTACCCCACAGCCTTACGGTCAATTTTATTTGACCCAGGACATGGCCAAGGTTTTAGAGAGAGCGAGGCAAGAAGCAATGAGAATGGGAGATGAATTTATTTCGGTAGAACATCTCTTTTTAGCACTCTTAGATACAGACACGAGGGCAAGGCAAATTTTAGATCAAGCTTCATTTTTGCCAATGCGAGGAGGAGTGGGAGCTTCAGAGTTTACAAAATTAGATTATCAGACAGTCCTAAAAGAACTATCTCAAATTCGTGGTGGCCAAAGAATTACCGATCCTGAGCCTGAAACAAAATATCAGGTAATTGAAAAGTATGCGATAAATTTAACCACCCTAGCTAAAGGAGGAAAGTTAGATCCGGTCATTGGTAGAGAAAATGAAATCAAAAGAGTAATTGAAATTTTATCAAGAAGAAAGAAAAACAATCCTGTTTTGATTGGAGAGGCAGGAGTTGGAAAGACTGCAATTGTTGAGGGTTTAGCCCAAAGAATTGTCAAAAATGAAGTGCCAGAAAGCCTAAAAGGAAAAGAATTAATTTCTTTAGATTTAGGAGCACTGATTGCCGGAACAAAATATCGGGGAGAATTTGAAGATCGAATAAAAGCCCTTTTGAGGGAAATTAAAAGGGCAGAAGGGAGGTATTTACTTTTCATCGATGAACTTCATACTTTAGTTGGAGCTGGAGCTGCTGAGGGCGCGATCGATGCTTCAAACCTTTTGAAACCAGCCTTAGCCAGAGGGGAATTAAGATGTATTGGGGCTACCACCTTGAAAGAGTATCAAAAATATATTGAAAGAGACCCCGCTTTAGAAAGAAGGTTTCAGCCTGTTTTTGTTGCCGAGCCTTCAATTGATGATACCATTGCCATTTTAAGAGGTATTAAAGAAAAATACGAACTCCATCATGGTGTCAAAATCACCGACGAAGCTTTAGTTTCTTGTGCTCAATTGGCAGCCAGGTACATCAGCGACCGCTTTTTGCCCGATAAGGCAGTTGACTTAATGGATGAGGCTATGGCCTCATTACGATTGGAGATTGAGTCAGAACCTGAAGAATTAGGTAAGATTAAAGAGGAAATAAAAAAGTTGGAGATCGAACTTGAAGCGATTAAAAAAGAAAAGGGAACAGAAAGAAGACAAAAAGCAATATTAAAAGAACTGGCTGATTTGAAAGAAAAAGAAGCTCAATTCCAATCAAAATTTCGAACAGAAAAAGAGCTGATCACAAAAATAAAAAATCTAAAAAAAGAAATCGAAGAGGCAAAAATTGAAATGGAAAAAGAAAGCGCTAAGGGAAATTTACAAAGAGCAGCAGAAATAAAATACGGAAAAATCCCCCAATTAGAAAAAGAACTTTGGACAACCGAAAAGAAATTGGTAAGAATTCAAAAGAAAAAACCTCTTTTAAAAGGAGAAGTGGGGCCAGAAGAAGTCGCAAGGATTGTCTCCCGATGGACCGGAATTCCAGTGACGAAATTGTTAGAGGAAGAGGCAAAGAAATTAGAAAAGATGGAAGAGGAACTTCACAAAAGAATCGTCAATCAAGAGGAGGCAATAAAAGCTATTGCCAATGCCATCAGAAGGGCGAGGGCGGGAATTTCAGAAGAGAAAAGACCTTTAGGAAGCTTTCTATTCTTAGGCCCTACCGGGGTTGGAAAAACCGAGACAGCAAAAGCCTTAGCAGAATTTCTCTTCAATGATGAAAATGCGATGATTAGATTGGATATGTCAGAATACATGGAAGAGCATTCGATAGCCAAAATGATTGGTTCTCCCCCAGGCTATGTTGGTTACGAAGAGGGAGGGCAGTTAACCGAAAGAATTAGAAGGAGACCATACTCGGTGGTTTTGTTAGATGAAATTGAAAAAGCCCATCCTAGAGTTTTCAACATTTTACTTCAAATATTAGAAGATGGGAGGCTCACTGATGCCAAAGGGAGAACCGCTTCCTTTAAAAATGCCATCTTAATAATGACCTCAAACATCGGGACAGATATAATCGCGAGAGAAGCTCCGTTGGGATTTGTAGCTGGAGAAGAAAAAAAAGCAAGAAAGGAATCCTTGAGAGAAAAAGTTATTTCAGAACTGAGAGAACACTTTAGGCCAGAGTTTTTAAATAGAATTGATGAAATCATTATTTTTGATTATCTAGGCAAAGAAGAAGTGAGAAAGATAGTGGAGCTTGAGTTGAAAAAGGTTGAGGCAAGGCTATTACAAAAAGGAATAAAGATAGAAATTTCTCAAAAGGTAAAAGACTTTTTAGCGGAAAAAGGTTTCGACCCAAATTTAGGAGCTAGACCTCTAAAAAGAGTCATTCAAAAAGAAGTTTTAGACCCTTTAGCTTTAAAAATTGTTGCTGCTGAGGTTAAGGAAGGAGAGAGGGTAAAAGTAGATTTTGATGGTCAAAAAATCTGTTTTATTACCTCAAAACAAAATCTCTCTTCTAAACCAAAGAAAGAAAAAATTCCTGCCTAAGAGATGGTGAAAAAAATTTTAAAAATATCAGCCATTTTCATTATTGGAATTGGTGGCGGAATTTTTGGTTCTCAGTTTTTATCGCCTTATTTTTTTAAAAAATCAATCTCTTCCCAAAATCTTTTCCCTCCCCAAACTCCTATCCAGGTAATAGAAAAAAAAGAAATCATTCAAGAAAATGTCGCCTTAAAAAAGGCGATTGAAAAAGTGGAAAAAACAGTAATTGCAGTAAGGACTGAGACAAAAAAAGGAAAATTCATTGAGGGCTCAGGCTTTATTCTTACTTCCGATGGTTTGATTGTCACCTTAGCAGAACTAGTTCCCCGCGAGGGGAAATTTAGTTTTTTTATCGACGAAGAGGCAGTACCTTATCAGATTTTAAAGAGAAATCTTAAAGAAAATTTAGCCTTAGTAAAAGTTGAAAAAGAAAATTTACCAACGATAAGTTTTGGTGATTTAGAAAAATTAAAATTGGGTGAACGAGTGTTTCTGGTGGGTAAAGTTTTCAAAACAAAAGGAATAAAGACATTAGTGAACGAAGGAATAGTAAAATATTTCGATCGAGATTTCATTGAGACAAATATTTTTGAAGAAAAAAATTTGGCAGGAAGCGTATTATTTGATATTGAAGGAAATGTTTTGGGAATCAACATTGTTGATGAAAAAGGAAAAGTAACCGCTCTCTCAGTTTCAAAAATCAGATCTTTTACTGGATTTTAGTTTTTCATTTTTTCAAATCCACTCTAAAACCTGCAAGGCAGGTTTTTTTAACTCTTGACATTATTTCTTGGCTGTTTAAAAATTTAATAATATGGCCATCTCTCGTGTTCTCGCAGTCCAAAATATAAAAAAGGTTTGGCCAATTGTTTTAGGAATAGTTGTCGCTGTCTTGGTTGGGTATTACATTTCCCGAGGATGGAAGGAAGTGCCAGAATTTTTCCAAAAAATGCCTGCCTCACTAGAGCAGATGAAGGAAAAAGAAGAAAGACAAGAAGAAAAGCTCAAATTAGAAGAACTGCCGGAAGAAGTGAAAGAATTGGGATTGAAGACAGGGAAATATCGAGAAGTGGCCGGAAAAGGGGAGGGATTAACCCATCTGGCAAGGAGGACTTTAAAGAAGTATTTAAAAGATCATCCTCAGGATTTTACAGTTACTCCTGAACACAAAATTTATATTGAAGATTATATTGCCAAAAACCTAGGGGGAAGATGGCTGAGAGTAGGAGAAGAAGTAGAGATTTCAGAGGAGTTAATTAAAGAAGCTATAAATAAGGCAAAAAACCTTTCCGCAGTTCAGCTTCAAAACTTGTCCCAATATGTCCAACTGGTTCCTACTTTGGCCAGTTGATAGGATGGGACAAGTGGGATAGGACATAGTTGTCCTAGCTTCTTATTGGTTAGTTGGTTTCAAAAACACTATTTTTTATCAATGAGGGTCAAAGGATATTTTTACCTCTTAATTTTTTTATTGGCTTTTTTCTCAATTATTTTATTTTTTGAATTGAAAATAAAGAAGGAAAGATCTTTACTTTTTGAAAAAGAGAAAAACTCAATCCAGTTTGAAAGACCACCGTTTTTAAAAGGTCGAAAATGAAGAATAAGAAAAATCATGAAAAGAGCACTCCTTGGAATTTTTCTTTTCTTTTTCATTCTCGGAATTAGCGGTTTATTTTTTATAAAGATAATCAAGGCTCAAGAAACAACTTCCACTACTTTCCCAGTAGATGAAGCAGGATTAGCTGCTTATATTCGAGTGAAAAATATTAAGCCAGAAAATCTTTCTAAAATCCCTTTTGAGACGATAGAAAAACAAGGAAAGACTTTTGTCTATGGAAAATTAAAAACTGAGAAACCTGAAAAATCTCCTCATTTATACATTGGCCTTGATGGTTGGATAGTTGCTTATTATTTAAGAGACGAACCAAGAAGCAAAATGATCAACTTTGGACTAGACTATTATGGCAATTTTGTTTTTCTCACAAATGAACTTGAAAAAGCTGTTTGTTCAGCTGCAGGATATTTTCTCGAAGGTTGTTCTGAAATTAAATATTATGATTTTGAATTTCCACAAGCAACAAGAATGAGTTTGGTAGGAGAAAAAGTTGGGTATGGTTATTCTCCACCAAACAAAGAGGATTTTTTGGTTGCTGGCTTTCAGGAAATGTACGATGCCTCCTATCAACTTTTATACAATTATTCCCTAACACTTTCTGCTCAACTGGGAGAAAATAAAGTTTTTGAGAGAAGATTTTCTACCTCAACTAGTGAGTATGTATACGATCGGTTTCCAAAAGAAATTTTTTCTAAGGGAGGCTCTCCAGGAACAAAAATTATCTTAGAAAGAGTAGAAGAAGAAAGAGAAAGATGGTCTTCTGGCATTCTGGGAGTAGTCTTGATTTACAAGGAGTTAGAGTAAGAAACAATTTTGAATAGTTTATGGGAAAAAAGAAAATTCTTTTCTTTTTAATTTTTTCCCTTTCTCTTCCTAGTTTTGCCAGATCAATTTCCATTTTCGATGCAGAGGTCGTTTTAAATAGTGAATTAACATTTCAAGAAGAAAAGCTTTTTGACCTTCTCAATTCTTCTGATTCTTCAAATAATTTTAATTTTGCTTTAATTAATCAAGCTGAGGCATACTCAAATTTTCTTTTGAAATTTCCATCACAAGATCTTTTGTTTTCTGGAGATGCCCCAATCAATTTTGAATTTGTTCTTGTAAACCAAGCAGAAGTTTTCTCCCATTTTAATTTAGAAAATCCTTATCGACCTTTTCTCATAATTGAGTTTTCACCTAAGAATCCGACAAAAGGCACGGAGGTAAAATTTGATGCCTCAAAATCCTATAGTCTCCACGGCCAACTCATAAAATTTCACTGGCAAATTAAAAAAGAATCTCAAACATTAGCTAAACTCTCTGGTCCCACAATTTCTTTTATTTTTCCAGAAAATGGAAATTATGAAATCACATTGATCGTGACCGATACTTACGGTGCCACCTTTTCCACTTCAACAATTATAAAAGTTGAACCCTTTTCCTTTGCCATTATCACTGATTTGCACATTGGCAGAGGATATGAAAACTATCAAGGAGAAGATTATTATTTGACACAAAGATTAAATAATGTAGTCAATTGGATAAATGCCAACAAAGACAAAATTTGGTGCGGGCAAACAAAGTGTCCAATCAAATTTTTGGCCATTTTAGGCGACATCACTAACAACACTTCTTTAGCTGGCTTTTGCAAAGCAAAAGAAATTTTAGACAAGCTTGAAATTCCATATGTTTCAGTTTTTGGAAACCATGATGTTGGCCCAGATGAAGAATTTGAAATTCATGGAAAATGGAAGGGCCAAGATTATTTTGATCAAGTTTTTTGGTCAACCTCTTCAATTCCTTGCC
>CALHEE010000004.1 GCA_938023415.1 Minisyncoccota bacterium
AGATTTTAGTGGCAATGGGAAATTGCGCTGCTTTGGGCGGAATTCCGGAAATGAAAAATTATCAAGGAAAAGAAAGGACAATTAGGTTTATTTATAAAAAATTAGAGAAAATTGCCAACCCTGAAATTAAAGAGATTGACAATTTTGTTAAAGTTGATTTTGTTTTGCCAGGTTGCCCAATAAATGGGGAAGAGTTTTTAAAGTTTGCCAACGATTTAATTGAAGGAAAAATTCCAGAAATTTTACAAAAACCAGTTTGCACAGAATGCCCTCATCAGGGAAAAGAAAGCTGTTTTTTAAGAAAAAAAGAACCTTGTTTGGGACCAATTACTTTGGCAGGATGCAAAGCAATCTGTCCCAAAAATTATCAGCTTTGCTACGGTTGCCGAGGAATTTTGAGGGGAATTTCTCCGAAAGGATTTTTGGAGACTTTGAAAAAATTTAAAAAACCAGAAGAAATAGAAGACAATTTAGAAATTTTTGGCATAAAAGACGAGATTGAAAAAATTAAAACATGAAACTTGTCATTCCTCACATTCACAAAATTGAAGGGGACGCTGGATTTTGGGCGAAAATAAAAAAAACTGGAGAAGTTGAAGAACTAGAAATTCAAACTCTTTTGGGTTTAAGACAAATTGAGGGAATTTTAATTGGAAGGAGATATTTTGAAGTACCAATTGTTGTTTCGAGAATTTGTGGAATTTGCCCTGTTCCTCATATTTTAGCTGCCTGCACTTCATTAGAAAAAGCATTAGAAATTAAAATTTCAGAACAAACAGTTTTACTTAGAAAATTACTTTTGGCAGCAAACATTATTTACAGCCACACTTTGCATTTGTTTTTCCTTTCTTTGCCAGATTTTTTTGACATTGAAAGCGATTTGGAACTTTTAAAGAAATTCAAAAAAGAAACAAAAGCTGTCTTGGAAATTAGAAAGTTGGCAGAGGAAATTTTAGAAATTGTTGGCGGAAGAGCAGTTCATCCGATAACTCCGATCGTTGGTGGTTTTACAAAATTGCCAGAAAAAGAAAGTTTAAAGAAAGTTTTGGGAAAAATTCAAAGAGCAATTGAGAAAGCTATTTTCCTGGTCGATACTTTCAAAAAAATTCACTATCCAGATTTTGAAAGAGAAACTCTTTTTGCTTCGGTTTTTTCTGGCAAAGATTATTCTTTTTATCTGGAAAACACGGTTAAAATTGGCGAAGAAAAATTCAGCGTTGGTGATTTTTACTCAACAAAAATTGAAGAAGATTTAAAAGCTCCGCCAGTGAAAAGAGTAAAGTTTAAAGGAAAATCTTATATGCTCGGAGCTATTGCAAGGTTGAAAAACAACGAAAAGTTTTTAAAAGAGAGGGCAAGAGAAAAACTTGAAGAATTTAGGCAAGAAAACAAAATTTCCATTGAAAAATTTTTTAAAAATACTTACTTTAATCTTTTTTCGCAGGCAATTGAAGTTTTGCACTTTTTGGAAATTTCAAAAGATTTAATTGAAGAAATCTTGAAAGCCCCCTTGAAAGAAGAAAGAGCAGAAATTAAATTTCGACCATCGAGTGGCCTTTCTGCTTTGGAGGCTCCAAGAGGAACTCTTTTTCATTATTATGAAATTGACAAAGATGGAAGAATTTCAAATTGTAATATCATTACCCCAACTGCTCAATTTTTGCACAACATTGAAGATGATTTAAAGGTGCTTTTGCCAAAGATTTTGAAGTTGAAAAAAAATGAACAAATTCGAAAAATCAGATCTTTAATTAGAGTTTACGATCCTTGCATTTCCTGCGCTACTCACTAAACCTTCCATAAAAATGATTTTGGTTTATATTACCAATCCAAATAAAGAAACCGCTTTAAAGATAGGTAATTATTTATTGAAAAAACATCTTTGCGCCTGCGTTAATATCTTTCCAACCCAAAGCCTCTATTGGTGGAAAGGAAAAATCGAAAGGTCCAAAGAGTATATCATTGTTGCAAAAACAGTCGCCAAAAATTATTCAAAGATTGAAAAGGAGGTACGAAAAATCCATCCCTATAGTATTCCCTGTATCTTAAAAATTAAAATTGAAAGAGCAAATCGAGATTATTTAAGGTGGCTATTGAGCGAAATAAAATGAATAAGATTGAAAAAATTTACAAAAAGCTGAAAGAAAAATATGGTCAACCATCAGGCCAATGGAGACTTTGGTGTAAAAAAAGAAAAGCAAAAAAAGAAAGAGAAGAAATAATCATTGGTGCCATTTTGACCCAACGGACAAACTGGAAGAATGTTGAGTTGGCCCTTGAGAAATTAAAAAAAGAAAAAGTTGATTCACTACAAAAGATTTATCAATTGGGGGCAAAAAGAATAGCCCCTCTCATCAAATCTTCTGGTTTTTACAAAGCTAAGGCAAAGTATTTATTCAATTTAGCAAAATTCATCATAGAAAATTATCGTTCTTTAGAGGAAATGAAAAAAGAAAAGACGGAAATTTTAAGAGAAAAATTATTATCTTTAAAGGGTATTGGTTTTGAAACTGCAGATTCTATTTTACTTTACGCTTTGGACAAACCTATTTTTGTCATTGACGAATACACCAAAAGATTGGTTAAGAAAGAAAAACTTTCAGAAAATTTCTCCTATCATCACTTACAAAAAATCTTTCAAGAAAACCTGCCAAAAGATTTCCGTGTTTATCAAGACTTCCATGCATTAATCGTTATTGATGGCAAAAACCAGCAAAAATCTAAAACCCTACCGGTTTAAAAAAGCCAATTTTTTATGGAAAAATTAATAAAAATTGTTTGACATTCAATTTTGGAAAGATAATAATAAAATTGAAAATAGGCTTATTTAAAAAGATATTCAAAGGTTTGTCAAGTTGAAGGTTTTCCTTAAGATGTTGATTTTTTCAAGACAGAATTAATAGCTTGTAAAGAAAAATTAAGAATTGAAGAAAGATTTCGGAGGTTTGAAAGAGGCAGTTCAACCTTTGCTTATTTCAGCAGATCAACTGGAGAGTAATTTTGCTATCAAAGCTACGAAAACTAAATTTGAGATATTATTTTTTAATAAACGATATGGAGGAGAATAAAAAAAGAGAATATATCGGAGTGAAAGAGTTGGGGAGTTTGGCAAAGGCAGATTTTTGCCCAAGATGTTTTTGGTATGAGAGACATTTCGGTCCTTTTCCCAGTTTTTTTCCTGGAATTTTTAATGTAATTGATCGAAATTTAAAAAATAGCGTCTGGCAGACATGGCGTAGAGAGAAAAAACTTCCCTCTTGGTTAAGAATTAAAAATGTCCAGAGGGTTTTGACCGCAGATAAAATAGGGAAGGTAGAAGAAAAACACCGCCAAAAATATTTGGTGGCCTATCATAAAAAAAGTGGATTTATCTTAAGAGGGGCACCAGATTTGATATTGGAATTAAAAGATGGCACTCTTCACATCATCGACTTTAAAACAGCAAGATTCAAAGAAGACGACGATCAATTTTTGCCTGCTTACGAAGCTCAACTGAATGGCTATGCTATTTTAGCCACCAAATTTTCTGTTTCAAAACTTTCATTGGTTTATTTCAATCCTTTGCTTGAAACCCCAGATGAATTTTTTACTGGAAGTCGTTTTAAATTAAGCTTTGCCCCTCAGATTATTTCCGTAGAAATAAAACCAAAATTGATCACCAAATTGTTAATGGAAGCTAAAGAAGTGTTATCTCAGAAAACGCCTCCTCCAGCAAGAGAAAATTGTCGAGGTACTTGTTTTTACATTGACAAAATTCGATCCGTCTAAAATTGTGAGAAATTTTTCAAAAAACCTTTGTGAGTAATTAAAGAATACCTAGATATTCTTTCGTCTTCATTAAAACGATATTTTCAAACCTTTCTCTTTCTTCAAGCTTTGTTGAGATATATTTAATTGTTGCCCTGAGATTGGGCAAATGGATATATTCTAAGGCATTTACCCTTCTTCTTGTTTTTTCTATTTCAAAAGAGAGCAAAAGAGCTGTTTTTTGAAGTTCAGCCAACTTGATTAAATTGTCCAGAATTTTTACCATCCCCTTCATCACCAAATCTAAATTAAAATTGGTAGAGCTTAAGCCATAATTTAAAAAATCTCCCTCTTTTTTTAAATCAAAAACTGGGACCTCAATCCCCATGAGATTTTTTATTCTTACTTCAACCTTTGTTTCCATGGTGGGAGTAGAAAATATTTCTTCAAGCTCTTTTTCTTGGAGAAGGGCTCTGGCAAAAACAAAATGTTTAAAATTAACAAAAAGATCGTTTTTAATTCCTTCCTGAATTTTCTTCATTTCCTTTATCACTTTCAAGAATTCTTTCATTAATCCATCTCTTTTTTTCTTCAAAAGGTTATAACCTTGCTCAACGATTTTTAGCCTATTTTTTAGGCGAATGAGTTCGATTCTTGTCGGATTGATTTTTAAAATCATATTGGTTTTTTGGGCCAATATTTTTCGATATATTCTTTTTTGATTCTTTTCAATTCACTCTGGGGTAAAAGAGACAAAAGCTCCCAAGCCAAATCGAGTGTTTTTTCGATTGATCTTTCTTCGTTTATTCCTTGTTTTACAAACTTTTCCTCAAAAAGTTCCGCGAACTTTAGATATTTTTTGTCTACTTCGGTTAAAGAAGCCTCTCCCAAAATAGTGGCCAGGTCTCGGCTTTCTTTTCCTTTAGCATAAGCTGAAAACATTTGATTTAAAACTCCGGGATGATCTTCCCTGGTTTTTCCTTCGCCAATTCCTTTGTCTTTTAGTCTTGAAAGAGAAGCCAAAACATCTATTGGCGGATAAATTCCCTTTTGATAAAGAGATCGAGAGAGCATTATTTGACCTTCGGTAATGTAGCCAGTTAAATCAGGAATTGGATGGGTCTTATCGTCTTCTGGCATGGTTAAAATGGGAAGTTGGGTAATAGACCCTTTTTTTCCTTTTATCCTTCCTGCCCTTTCATAAATTGAGGCCAAATCAGTGTATAAATATCCGGGATAACCTCTTCTCCCAGGAATTTCTTTTCTCGCACCAGAAATTTCTCTTAAGGCTTCGCAATACATTGTCATATCAGTTAAAATCACCAAAATATGCATTTCTTTTTCAAATGCCAAAAATTCAGCCAACGACAAAGCAACTCTTGGTAGGGTGATCCTTTCGATGACTGGATCATCAGCTAAATTGATGAAAAGAGCGGTTCGCGACAAAATTCCTGCTTCTTGAAAATTCTTAATGAAAAAATTAGCCTCTTCAAAAGTAATTCCAATTGCTCCAAAAATTACTGCAAAACCCTCTCCGGTTTTTCTTACTTTTGCCTGTCGAACAATTTGAGCTGCTAATTCATTGTGAGGAAGACCCGCCCCAGAAAAAATGGGCAATTTTTGCCCACGGACCAAAGTATTTAGACCATCGATAGCTGAAATTCCAGTTTGAATGAAATCATCCGGATAAGCTCGAGAATATGGATTGATGGGAGACCCCTGAATGTCCATTTCTTTTTCTGGAATAATTTCTGGCCCGTCATCTATTGGTTTTCCCTTGCCAGAAAAAATTCTCCCAAGCATTTCTTTTGCTACCCCTATTTTTAAAGTTTTGCCAAAAAATCTTACTCTTGTATTTTCGATCTTTAAATTCCTCGTTTCTTCAAACATTTGTACCACTGTTAAATTTTCATCTGCCACCAAAACCTGTCCCAATCTTTTTTCTCCATTTTCCATTATCACCTCCACCAACTCTTGATATTTGGGTGCTTTTACTCCTTCTACAATTAAAAGTGGACCTTTTATTTCTTTGATTGTTTTGTATTCTTTAAACATGTTGATATGTTTCAATTTCTTTTATTACCTCTTCAAGTTCATTTAAGTTTTCTTCTGGAAGATACTTTAATCTGGCAATTTTTTCTTTTAATCTTTCTAACCCCTCAATCTCTTTTAATTTAAGTCCCCTTTCAATTAATTCTCTTGCCTTTCTTTCAAAGGCAAAAATTGCCTTAAGCATTAAGTACTGTTTTTTGAGGCTAGAAAACGTATCGACCTCATCAAAAGCATTTTGGATCAAAAAGTCTTCTCTTACGGATTTGGCAATTTCTAAGATTAATTTGTCTTTTTCAGAAAGGGATTCCGCACCGATTAAGGTGACAATTTCTTGGAGTTTTGCTTCTTCTTGAAGAAATTTTTGCGCTAACTTAATCAATTCTGGGAACTCTGGACTTACTTTTTCTCTTAAAAATTCTTCCACTCTCTCTTTATATAGGGAATAGGAGATGAGCCAATTGATCGCTGGGAAATGACGCTTGTTGGCTAAGGCATCATCGAGCGCCCAGAAAACCTTTGTTACTCTCAGTGTCGATTGGGTGACGGGTTCAGAAAAGTCTCCACCTGGAGGGGAGACAGCTCCAATGATAGAAACAGACCCTATCCGATTATCCTTCCCCAGGCAGATCATTTTTCCTGCTCTTTCATAAAAACTGGCAATTCTTGAAGGAAGGTAGGTTGGATATCCTTCTTCTCCTGGCATTTCCTCCATTCTTCCGGAAATTTCCCTTAAAGCCTCTGCCCAACGGGAAGTCGAGTCAGCGATTAGAGCAACATTATAACCCATGTCTCGGAAATATTCGGCAATGGTGATTCCAGTATAAATGGAAGCTTCTCTTGCTGCCACTGGCATATTAGAAGTATTAGCCACCAGGACACTTCTTTTTAAAAGTAATCTCTTGGTCTTGGGGTCTTTTAATTTTGAAAATTCAATTAAAACATCCGCCATTTCATTTCCTCTCTCCCCACAGCCAACAAAGACTATTACATCAGCATCTACCCATTTTGCTAATTGATGCTGGATCACGGTTTTACCTGCACCAAATGGACCTGGAACACAAGCTGTTCCTCCTTTCATGATTGGGAAAAGGCTATCAATGACTCTTTGTCCAGTAACCAAAAGTTCGTCTGGGA
The DNA here is from genome assembly GCA_938023415.1 of Minisyncoccota bacterium. Classification (GTDB taxonomy): domain Bacteria; phylum Patescibacteriota; class Minisyncoccia; order Minisyncoccales; family GBS-2; genus CALHEE01. Next base: position 6,934 of record CALHEE010000004.1, read on the forward strand.
CTAATTCTTTTTTTACTGGCCTTTTTTGTCTCACTGGCCATTTCTGGTACATTTTCAAATTCACTTCTCCCTCTTTTGTTTCTACTTTTGCGATTATTTCTTCAATGTTATAATCCCCCTCTGGTTTTATCATTTTCAAAAGACCCTTTTTTACAAAAGGGGGCACTAAAATTCGATGTTCAAAACCTTCCTCATCTACTACGCCCAGAATATCTCCGCTTTCAATCTCTTCTCCTTCTTTTAACAGGGGTTTAAAGTGCCAAATTTTCTCTCGGTTTAAGCTGGGAATTTCAATCCCTCTTTCGATAAAAGCTCCTACCATTTTCTCAATTAAATTCAATGGTCGTTGGATTCCATCGTAAATTGAACCCAGCAGTCCTGGTCCCAATTCTACCAATAAAGATTCATTGGTTTTAAAAACGGGTTCTCCGCAGGCAATACCTGTTGTCTCTTCGTAGACCTGAATGAAGGCCACATTTTCTTTTAAGCTAATAATTTCTCCAATTAATTTTTTTTCTGAAACTTTCACCACTTCAAATATTTTTGCCCCCTCCATGTTGGTCGCTACTACCAAGGGGCCAGCGATTTTAATGATTTTTCCTTCTTTTTCCATAGTTTTGAATTGTTTAAATTGTAATTTCTTTGCCAATTGCCCTCTTTAACACTTCGCTCATTAAATCTAAAACCCCTCTTTTTTCTTTTAGTGGTAAGGGAAGTAAAACGGGAAGCATCTTTTTTTGCCATCTTTCAAGCTTTTCTTTTTTTATTTTTGGTAAAAGCTCTTGAGAGATAAAGATTATTCCCAGATCATCTCTTTTTTCTAAAGAATCCAAAATCTCCTCCGCCTCTTCCTTTACCGGAATAATCTCTATGCCCAACCCTCGAAAAAAAATAATATCTTTTGTTTCACCTAAAATAGCAATTTTTTTAATCTGGGAAAAATTTTCCATGGTTAAAGAGGCATAATTACCATTTCTTCAATCTCTTCATTTTCCATCCCATTCAATTTTCCTTCCATAATTATTTTTACATTTTTTTGGGCAATTTCTCTGGCGGTAAAATAAGTAATAAAAATTTCTGGTCCCGCAAGCAGGTAACGAGAGCTTTTCAAATATTCCATTTCTAAATTTTCTAATCTTTTTGCCAATTTTTTTAAGTTCTCATCTTCTAAATAATCTTTTACGATAGAATAAACTTTTTCTTCAAACTCTCTCTTTTTATTCAAGATTAGCTCTTTGAAAGTTTTGCATTTTTCGAACAACTCAGTTTCCCATTTTATTTTTCCGCCCTCAATCAAAATTTCTTTTATTTTCTCCCTTTTTTCTAACAGATACATTCTGGCAATGTTTATAAGGTTTAAGAAATCAATCTTCATTTGGAGATAATCTTTAATCCATTGATTTTTCATTTTCTTTGCCAAGGAAAGCAAAAAATACATTCTTTCTTTATCAAAGTAATTTTCCAGAAAAAAAGGGTCAGTCATTTTGTTTGAAACTAAATTTGCCCTCTCAATAATTTCTTTAAAATCTTCTTCTATTTTTGCTTTTTTTTCTCCTAAAACTGCTTTTTTTAATTCTTCAGGATCTTGAGAGCCTTCCTGAAAGAGAAAATCTTGAAGGTTTTTTTTAAAAATTTTTTCTTTAAATAATAGCTTCAGATTGTAAAAGTCAAAAAAAGAAAGCAAAAATTTGATTAAATTTTTATCCTCAGTTAAAGACAAGAGTAATTTTTTTGCCGATTTTAAATCATCTTTTAGTATTTCTTGATAATCTTTCGGCGCAAGCTTGGAAATTGTCTTTCTGAATTCTTTGGCATAGTGTGTATCCTCTAAAACTTTCAGTGCTTCTAAAGCATCTCTTGCTCCGATCATTCTTTGAATGTCAGTTGTATCTAAAAGCCATTTTTCAATTACTCTTAAATAGGTTGAGGCAAAAATATATTTTTCTTCCATAGCTCTTTATTCAAAAAGAATTTTGGCTATTTCTTTTTCTGTTTCTTCTCTTGCCCTTTCAAAAATGGTTTCAAAAGTCAAATCTAAATCAAATGCTTTGGTTTTTAGGACAAACCCACCGATTGATTTAAGGCACCCTGAAGAAAGGCGGTAAGGTTTTCTTTCACCGGTTAAAACCTCTTTTATTAAACCTTCTTTTCCACAAGCAGGCACGATTTCTATTTCATCCACCGGCATTCTTTCTGTTTCTTTCTCAACAAATTTAATTAGCTGACTTAAAATTTCTTTTTCTACCTCTTTTTTTAAATTTTTAATCTTTTCCAATGCCCTTTCTTCAACCTTTTTCAAAAATTTTCTTTTCTCTTTCAAAACCGCAAGTTCTCTTTTTCTTTTCAACTCCTCTTTGGCGCTCAACAATTTCTTTTTGAGATTTTCTTTGAAAAGGTTTAAAATTTCTTCCCTTTTTGCCTGCCACTCTTTTTCATATCTTTCTTTCAATTCTAAAATTTCTTTTTCTTTTTGGAGTTGAATTTCTTTGATTTTTTCTTCTTTCTCTTTTTCAATTTCTTCAATGATATCTTTGAGGGCCATCTTTTTGAATTGACAATTTGTCTTTCTTTACTTAACAGGAATACCGTTAATTAAAAGGACACTAATTAAAAGTCCCAAAACCGCATAGGTTTCTACTAAGGCTGCCAAGATGATTGACTTTCCTACCTCTGAGGGCTTTTTGGCTAAAACCTGTACCCCTGCTGCACAGATGGTACCTTGTTTAATAGCTGAAAATAAAAATAAAAGACCTGCCGAAACACAAGCAAAAAACAGTTGCCAATCTGCTCCATTCGAGACCTCTTTAATGGCTCCCGTTAAGAGTCCGATTTTTTGCAAAACCATGATTCCAACCAAAAAGCCATAAATTCCTTGAGTGCCAGGAAGAGCACTTAAGACCAATCCTTGACCACCAAATTTTTCTGGTTCTTCACTTAAAAGGGCTGCTCCAGCCTGGGCTGCTCTTTGAATGCCAATGATTGAACCTGAGCCTCCTAACAAGACTGCCAAAACTGCCCCCAAGACCACTAAGACAATGCCCATTAACATAGCTTTTATTTTTAATTTATTTTGAAAATTTTAATATCTTTTTGACCTTTTGACAATCAAATAAATTTAACATATTTTGATTCTCTTGCAAATGGTTTAAACCAACTTCCGCCTCCTTCCAAAAACTTTGGCAAAAATTCAACAAACTGCAATCTCATTGAATGAACAAAAGCTCCCAGAGAGCTTATTACCATATTGAAAATGTGGCCAAAAACCAAAACCACGCCCGCTAATACTATTCCAACCAAAGGGAGAATATCTTTTATCACTAAGGCAGTCAAATTGACAACATACCCGACGACCGTAGTTGATAAACCTAAAGCTACCAATCTGGAATAAGAAAGGGCATCAGAGAGATAGCTCATTACTCCGTAAAGAGAAATTGTTCCTACAAAAGGTTTTAATATTATATTTTTGGTTTTTTTCGAATGAGTAATAATCACCAATAAAGCGCCAGATAAAATCAGAAAATTAACAATCTTTGTTGGTAAATTTAGAAAATTTTTCGCTCCAAAAAGCAAAATGGTAACAATAAAATAAATCCATGGTAAATCTTCAAGTAAGGCCTCTTTGACCATTTTGTTTTTGATTTTAGAATACATCCTTAAAAATATTCCAAAAATGAGCTGAATCATACCCAACAAAAAAGCAAGAGTTAGCATCAAAAGGGGATTTTTTATCGGATCTAAAAGTTGCATCTTTGGGGTGGTAATTCCAAACCAGCTACCAAAAATAATACCCATTAAAAATGTAGCCATCCCCCCATAAAATAAAAGATAATAAAGATTTTTTTCTCGAGCAGGTAACTTAATGAGCTTGATTAAGATAAAAGATAAAATGGTTAATATTAACCCATAACCAGCGTCTCCAACGCAAAAGCCAAAGAAGAAAATAAAAAAGGGAGCAAGCCAAGGGAGAGGATCAATTTCATTTGGTTTGGGAGCTCCATAGATTTTCATTATCATTTCAAAAGGTTGAATAATTCTTTTATTTTCAATGATCACCGGGATTTTTTCATTCTTGTGAGGTTGCATTTGGAAAATTTCAAAGTATTTGGTAATTTTTTCTAAATTCGATTTTAATTCCTCTAATCTTGACCCATCAATCCAACCACTGAGGAAAATTAATTTTTCTGTCTGCAAGCTTTTCAACTCTGCCTCAATCTTCTTTTGAGACCAAGTAAAATAATCATAGAGAATTTTTAGATTATCGAAAGAATTTAAAAGACCTTTTAATTCATTGGAAAGATTTTCATATTCTCGAGCAATTTCTTTTAATCTTTCTTCAATCTCTCGGAGTCTCTTTTTAATTTGGAGAGAACTTTCAATTTTCTTTATTTCTTTAGCTTCAAATTTTGCCAATAATTCTTTGACATTTTTTTCTTGGGAGAAGTGATAGAGAAGAAAAACCTTAGGGGCCTGTCCCTTTAAAGAGGGGATGATTTTTAATTCGTATAAATTTGTTTTCTTTTTTAATTCTTTTTCAAATTCAGATAGATTGTTGATTAATCCACAAAATGTTTTTACTTTTTTTATTTCTTTTAAGTTTTCAAGAGCGTAAGGAAACTGAACCCATTCTTGATAAAATTGTTGTTGGTTTTTTAATTCTTTTTCTTCTTTTTCTAATTCAGTGAGTTTTGATTGAAAATTTTCACATTTTTGGACTATCTCTTGAAAATCAAAATTTTCTATTTTTTCTCTTAATTGTTCTTCTTTCAGATAGATAAATGAAGGGGAAAACATTTGGTAAATTCTTTCTTTGAGTGTCTTTTTGGTTTTTGTTTGAAATTGTCCAAGAAAATCTAATGCAAATTTTACTTGAGCAATTTTTGTCTGAAGATCAACCAACTCTTCTCTTATGGTGGTGATTTTCTTTAATTCAATGAGGTGGATGATTTCTTTTTTTTGGAGAAGGTCTAAAATTTTTTCCTTTTCTCTTTTTAAAAAAACGAGACCAATTTTTATTGGAGTTTTGAGCATAGGCTAAAAAATTTTTCTAAAATTTTTTCAATAGCTCGCTCAATTTTCTTTTCTTCAATATTTTTTAGCTTTTCAATTTCTATTAAAGTCTTTTTCTCCTCTTCTTTTTCTATTTCTTTAATCTTTTCTTTTTGTTCGGCCTCCATCTGTTTTAATTCTGGCTCCAAAAGAGAAAAAATCTTAGTTAGCCTTTCTTTATACTCTTTTTCTAAATCAAGTACCTCTTTTTCTTTCTTTTTCAAATAATCCAAGATTTCTTTTTCGCATTGTTTTTCAACTTTTTTTAATTTTTCTAAAGGATCTTCCATAGAGTTGAAAAGCTTTAGAGAAAAACAATCTCTTTTTAAAACCAACTTTTCCAGAAATGATATAGAAATATTTTAGCTAATCTAAAAATTCTTCACAAGGGGTAAAATAAAATGAAATAAAAATTTAAATGCCATATTGAAGAAAGCACTAAATAAAGTTTCTCTATTTGATAGGAGCGGTCGAATTTAGTTTTATTATTTTTGTTCTAGATCATTTCCCTAATTTTCCTTATCCCTTTTTTTTGACAACTTTCATTGAAGGAAATTGAATTTTAAAACATGAGAAGGGGAGAAAAATTAACTCAAACTTGACAAAATTTCAAAAATCAATAAAATAAAAAAATTGATAGCTTGCTCTCTCCCCAAAGCAAAGTTGAAGGGAAAGATTTTCCCGATTTCTTGGTGGAGAGAACGAAAGAAAGGTCGAGTTCTTTTAATGTATAATATGAGTTAATTAGTTAATTAAAGCAAGATCTATGGCAAATAAACCTGCTGATCAAGAATTTCTTGAATATGTAGTGAAATCACTTGTCGATCATCCGGAAGATATCAAGATTGAAAGAAAGGTAGACGAAATGGGTGTGTTGCTTTCTTTGAGGGTCAATGCGGAGGATATGGGTCAGATTATCGGAAAGGGTGGAAGCACCATTCGGGCAATCAGGAATTTGGTTCGGATTGTTGGCTTACGAAATCGGGCCAGAGTGAACTTGAAAGTTGAAGAGCCAGAAGGAGGAAAAACTTCTCGGGGAAAAACTTCCGGTGAAGATCTCTCAGACTTGAAACTGTAAACCAAATTGGTTTACAGTGAAAAAAAACGGTGCTATTATTTAAAATAGCGCCGTTTTTTATTTTCTTTCCCTATGCTTAGAATTGACATCATCACTATTTTTCCCACCATTTTCGATTCTTTTTTAAAAGAATCGTTCATTAAAAAAGCTCAAGAAAAAGGTTTAATTAAGATCCGAGTTTATAATTTAAGAGATTTTACTACCAACAGACATAAAACAGTGGATGATCGTCCCTATGGTGGTGGTTTGGGAATGGTATTAAAAATTGAACCTATTTATCGAGCGGTCAATTTTTTAAAGTCAAAAATTAAGAAAAAGAAATCCAAAGTAAAAGTGATTCTATTTACGCCCAGAGGAAAACAGTTCACTCAAAAAATGGCTTATCACTTATCGAAGTTAGATCAGATCATTATGATCTGTGGGCGTTATGAAGGAGTAGACGAAAGGGTGGCGAAGCACCTTGCTAACTTAAAATTATCCATTGGGCCATATGACCTCATGGGGGGAGAACTGCCAGCTATGGTAGTGATTGAAGCAGTGACAAGATTGATTCCTGGCGTGATTGGGAAGCCGGAATTTTTAAAAGAGAGAATGACTAAAGAAAAAGGCTTCATCGAATATCCTCAGTATACAAGACCTGAAATTTTCTCTCCAAAAAAAGGAATTTGCTGGAAGGTTCCCAAGGTTTTATTGTCTGGTCACCATCAAAAAATTCAAGAGTGGCGGGAAAAACACAAAAAGATTATTGTTTAGGAAGAAAAAATTTGCTACAATTTAAAAGTTAAAAGTATGGGTAGGTGGCGGAGTAGCTAACGCACCAGTCTGTAAAACTGGCGCCCGATTGGGCTTCGCAGGTGCAAGTCCTGCCCTACCCAATGCCAGGGTAGTTCAGTGGTAGAACGTTCCCTTGGTAAGGGAAAGGTCATGGGTTCAATTCCCATCCCTGGCTCCTATGCCAAAAAAGAAAAAATTTTTTGTTAAATTACAGTGCTCAGAGTGTAAAAGAATCAATTATTATACTCGGAAGTCAAAAAAGATGGCTGAGAAAAAATTAGAGCTGAAAAAATTTTGTAAATGGTGCAAAAAACACACTTTACACAAGGAAGTTCGCTAAATTTCATTTTTGGCAAAGAATTGAAAAATAAAAAAACGGCCTGGAAGGAAAAGAGTAAAAAAAGGAGGTGGAAAGCGGTCCTTCCAGGCCGTCCCAGAAAGGAGGGTAAATGAATGAAGGAGCTCGTTTTCTATATAGCAAATTCAAAAATTCTTG
>CALHEE010000005.1 GCA_938023415.1 Minisyncoccota bacterium
TATCTCGCCAGTAACGGACTCTTTAAATAAATATTTGCATTTATAAGGTACGAGAACAGGAAAGTTTTTCTGGCATTCTTTTACCGTTTCACATTTACATTCTTCTTCTTTTTCTAATATTTTATTGTCCGGACTAAGAGAACCTAAAGCGGTGTGACAATTTGCCAACGACCATTGAGCTTCTACCTCTTTTGGTTGGGCAAAGCAATAGTGCATTCTGGCTAAGGTGAGTTCAAAAGAAACGATTTCTTTTGAATTTGGAAACTTTTGGTAAAGCTTTTCAATTTCTTCAGGAGTTAAGGGGGTTTCTCTTTTTCTGACCTCTTTTTCTATCTTTTCCCAGTCTTTGGGCCAACTTTCAGCTTCTTTTTTCAAATCTTTTAGCTCTTGAAAATTTTGTTGGAAATTTTTGTAAAGCACAAAGTTAAACCAAAATTGATCTGCCCAGGCTTTTTCCATAGGGCAGGGAATTCCTAAGCACAAACAAAAACAAAGCGGAGGCTCTGTTCCGGGAATACAGATCTCAAAAGGATAACATCTTTCACTGCTGCATTCCGAAATTAAGCTTTCAATTTTTACTAATTGCGCATTCATTTCTTTTGCCAATTTTACCATTTCTCTAATTTTGTTTATTGTTTCCACTAACACTTTAAGAAGTTTTTCTAAACTTTCTCCAAAAGGTATAGAAAGGGGGCAAGAGAGAGCAAATTCATACTCTGGACCAAGTTTTTTCAACATTTCTTCCATTTCTTTTTTCATTCTTTCAAACTCTTTTTGTTCTTCTGGTTTTTGTTTAGCTTTTTCTAATTGCTGTTCCACTTCCTCTCTAAATTTTTCTATTTCCCTTTCTTCTGGGATAAAAGAACCGAGCCCGCCTTTTGGGCAATAAAAGTCAGCAAAGCTCCATTTTCTTAAATTTTCTGGTTCTTCAAAAAGAGAGACCTTTGTTACTACCGATTCTAACTCTGGTACATTCTTTTGAAACCAATCTTTGAGTTGAGGGAAAGAATCTCGGGAATAAGCTAAATACTCTGGGCATTTTCTAATTTGACCTAAAGCATAATAAAGTTTAGCTATAGGCTCTACAAGAGAAATAATTTTTCTTTCTAATTCTGGGGAGTTAACAATTTTATCGACTGCCTCGATGCGTTTGGCATTTTCGTGGATTTTTTGAGACATTAAACCTCTGACTAAAGCACAAGGATCACCTTGACAACCAGGACAACTTAAAATAGCGCAACTACATTGAAACATTAGCCCCACTATTTCATCTACCCCCCTTTTTACTTCGTTTACTGCTGGTAAAAGTTCTTCTTCAAAAGTTTTTTGAATTTCAGCTGTGGTGGAAGTAAACTCAAAAAGAAAAGATTTATCTTCATCTTTTCCCTTTAAAAGAGTTTCAATGGGAATTTCTACCGATGGTAAATAAAGACCTACAGGTTGAGTGAGAGGTTTTGGACTCTCTACTATCTGAGGAATATCTTCTGGGTTTAAAGAAGTAAATTCCACTCGAATGATTCTTAAACCTAACCATCCAGCTAAAAGTAAAAAAAGACCCAAAAAACTGCCAAAGATTTGCTTTTTTGCCTGACTCATTTGAGCTACATTCCCTGCTGATTTAATATACAAAAATCCCCCCCAGACTATTCCCAAAAAAGCCAAAACCGCCCCTACCCTAATTGCATTATCAATAAAATTCCTTAATTTTTGAGCTAATTCTTGAGCAGTAATCGCTGAAGCTGGAAGGGCAAAAAAAAGAGAAAGAAGAAGAATAATGGAAAAAATTTTTATAAAATGAGCCTTAACACCCATGTTGGTAAAATGGTACTTAAAATAGGAACCCTCTCTATTAAAAATGGAAAAAGATTGCTTAAAATGGAAACTTTCAGTAAAAGAGCACTAAAGAAAGCAAAAGAAAGATCGAGCATTGTCTTTATAGGAGAAACAAAATTTTCCCATGTTCCAGGATAAATGAAGTGAAAAATATCAAAAATCCAATCTGAAAGTTCTAAAAAGCAAGCTAAAAATAAAATAATCATCCCTTCTGGCCTTAAAAAAACAGACTTTGGAATTTTGGCAAAAAATCGACTTTTCTTTGTCGGAGCTTCAGCCATTTTAAGATTTTTTGGTTTGAATAAAAGAAATGGTGTTTGTTAGGTTGAGCCAATCTTTAAAGTTAAGATCTTCAGCTCTTTTTCTGGGATCAATATCATTTTTCAAGAGCCATTCTTTAATTTTTATTTTATCAATTTTAAGGCCAGAAACCAAATTGTTAATTAATTGCTTTCTGGGATGAGAAAAAGCTATCTTCACTAGTTTAAAAAAAGCTTCTTTAAATTTTTTTTCTTTTTTTCCTTCTATTTTTGAGATTTTGACGATGGCAGCATCAACTTTCGGTCTTGGCCAAAAAAATTTTTTAGGAACGACAAATTCAATCGAAGGTTTTCCGTAAAATTGGACTGAAAGAGCCAACAAATTCATTTTCGGACCGAAAGCACAGATTCTCTCTGCCACTTCTTTTTGAACCATCAAAATCATTTCTTTTGGTGGTAATTTTTCCTCTAAAAACTTTTTGATCACAGCTCCAGTTAAATAAAATGGTAAATTAGCCACCAATTTATAATTTCCATCCAATTTGAGGTCTTTGTTAGAGAGCTTGAGAATGTCACCAAGAACAATTTCCACATTTTTAAAATTTTTGAGAACCTCTTTTGCTATTTCCACCATTTTTTCATCTTTTTCTACCGCGATTACTTTTTTTGCTTTTTTCGCCAATTCTTGAGTTAAATTTCCTACCCCAGGTCCAATTTCCAAAACCGTTTCTTTTTGGTTAAGGTTGGCAATTTTCACAATTTTTTTGAGGATTTTTTCGCTAACTAAAAAATTTTGTCCTAACTTTTTTGAGGGAAAAGCCTTTTTCTCCTTGAGAATTTTTTTTATCTTTTTAAACTTCATAGGCTCAAAATTAGGGAAAACGAGAATTTTTCAAAATTTTTAGACTTGACAGCAGAAAAAAATTTTACGAAAATAAAATTAGATGTTGTCAGCAATGAAAAAATCAACATTTTTATCCCTTTTTTCTTTAGGGTTAATTTTATTTATCTCCCTTTTTTCTTTAAAAGAAAAGAGGTGTTTTTTAAGGGATGATTTTTCCTTCAAGAGCAATTTTTCTTTTCAATCTCCCTTTTTAGATCCAAATAAAACATCTCAGCCTGAACCACCTGATTTTTTACTTACGGAAAATCTTTATCTCCAAGCAATCTTACCTCCTATTCTCATTTCACCTAATGTTTATGCTCAAATTGTTATTGGTCAACAGCCTAATAACGAAATTAGAAAACATTTGGTAAAGGAAGGAGAAACCATTTGGACAATTGCCAATCAATACGGACTAAAAACTGAAACGATCATTTGGGCCAATGATTTAAAAGATGAAATTATTAGACCAGGACAAGAATTGATTATCTTACCAGTCGATGGGCTCATTCATGTAGTAAAAGAACAAGAAAGTTTAGAAGAGATTGCCCAAAAATACCAAGCTAATCTTGAACAGATTTTGGCTTTTAATGATTTAGCCCTCTCTGATGAAATTTTTGAAAATCAAGTACTTATTATTCCAGGAGGGAAAATGCCTCGCCCTCAAAAAAGAGAAGAACCTTTTTCTCCCAATTTTTCCACTCACAATTTTTATGGCCAATCTCACAATTACCCTTATGGGTATTGTACTTGGTGGGTGGCCCAAAAAAGACCTGTTCCCAGTTGGGGAAACGCCAAAGATTGGTTAGACAACGCTCAAAATTCAGGTTTTCCAGTTTGTAAAGGAAGTTATTGCCCACCTCAGGTGGGAGCAATTATTTCTTTGAAAGGTCCAGCTGGTTACGGCCATGTGGGATATGTGGAAAAAGTGGAGGGCAATAAAGTAATTTTTTCTGAAATGAACTATATTGGTTGGGGCAAGATGAATTATCGGAGCTTAAAGATTGGCGACCCCCAAATTAAAGGTTACATTTATTAATCTTCTCTTATTCTATACATTAAAGCTTCAGAAAGGTGATCAGGTAAAATTTTTTCCGAACCTTCCAAATCAGCAATTGTTCTGGCTACTTTTAAAACCCGATGGTATCCCCGCGCCGATAACTTTCCGCTATCAACATATTTTCTTAAAATATTTTCGCTTGTTAAATCAATCGGACAGTATTTTTTTATTTCCTCAAGAGTCATTTCCGCGTTTGTTTTTTCACCGTGAAAGCGTTCTTTTTGAATTTCTCTTGCCCTTTTTACTCTTTCTCTTGCCTCATTTACCCAATTTTTTCCTTCTTTTGCGGTTAGTTTTTCGTATTTTAAAGGCAAGACATTGATAAAAAGGTCAATCCGATCTATTAGAGGACCAGACAGTTTACGCCGATACATTTGGATCTGAGAGGGACTGCAATGACATTCTTTTTCGGGATTGCCAAAATTTCCACAAGGACAGGGATTAGCAGCTGCCACCAAAGTGAAGGCGGCAGGAAGAGTTAAAGAGTGGCGAGCCCGGGCAATAGTAATTTTTCTCTCCTCGATGGGCTGTCTCAGGCTTTCTAAGACATCACGGTGAAACTCTGGAAATTCGTCCAAAAATAAAATCCCCTTATGAGCCAAAGTAATTTCTCCAGGTCGAGGCGGGTTTCCTCCTCCAATCAATGCTACTTCAGAGGCGGTGTGGTGAGGGGAGCGAAATGGGGGATGAGTAATTAAGGGTTTTTCTCTTGGGAGCAATCCAGCGATACTATAAATTTTCGTCACTTCTAATGCCTCTTCGAAAGAAAGGGGAGGTAAAATAGCAGGAATGGCTTTAGCCAAAAGAGTTTTACCAGCTCCGGGCGGTCCGATCATTAAAAGGTGATGGCCACCGGCAGCGACAATTTCTAGGGCTCTTTTTGAAAACTCTTGCCCTTTAATAAAATTTAACTCCGTGTGAGCTTCAGCTTCTTTGGAAATTTCATTTATCTTAATTTCTGGAGGTAAAATTGCTTTATTTCCTTTTAAATATTCCAACCCCTCGCTTAGAGATTCAATTCCGACAACCTTTATTCCTTTAACTAAACTAGCTTCTATCGCATTTTCTTTTGGTAAAATTATTTCTAAAAAGCCTCTTTCTTTTGCCATCGAAGCAAAAGAAAGGACGCCTTTTATTGGTCTTAACCTTCCGTCTAGAGCTAATTCTCCTAAAAAGATCTTTCCTCTGGGGTCAAATTCAATTTTTCGGGTGGAAAGTAAATAACCTAAGGCAATAGGGAGGTCATAAATTGACCCTTCCTTTTTTATATCCGCCGGAGCTAAAGAAACTAAAACCCTCAATGGTTGATGGTGAGGTCCTTCAAAACCAGAGCTTTCAATGGCTGAAGCCACTCTTTCTTTTGATTCTTCCACTGCTTTGTCTGGCAGGCCAACAATTTCAAAGCGCCTCAGGCCGTAAGAAGTTTTCACCTCAACTTCAATCAACTGAGCCTCCAAACCGACAATGGCCGCTGAATAGACCTTCGCTAACATAATTAGCGAATTTTTCCTTCACCTACGATTCCCCCAGGATCATCTGGTAAAAGCGTGGTGATTGGTTCATCAGTAATTTGAACAGGAGTGCCAGTCCAAAGGTCAACACCAGTGAGGGTGACAGAATTGACTAAAGTACCTACTTTTCCCTTTTGGGTGGGAGTTGGAGTAAAAACAATTTGAAAGGCAGCTGTCAAGGAGGGATTGAAAACACCTGTTCCTGGCTCAATTTTTCCCACATCCCAGATAATTTCGCCCCTCCCTGCAGGAATTACACTTTTTGCCAATAATTCATTCAATTTTAATCTGGTGAATTCATCAACATATCCGGTAGGTTTTTCAAGCTTTTGAGGGACTAAGATTTCATTTCGATACTTTAATTGGAAAGCCTTTAGGGCTTCTTTTGTCACCTCACCAAAATAACCAGTGGGCTTGGCATTTTTTGGCCAGGCGTGAGGAACTTCTTCTTTAAGGATAATTTGAAGGTATCGAACAGCTTCTGAACTTGCCCCTTCCTGAAGAGGACCCTCAAATCTGAAATCAGCTGGAATTTCAGGATAAAGATATTTTTCTCCTTCAGTAGGAGGAGAAATTTCTTTTTCCACGGTGAGATTTCCTTTAATGTTGATCACTTTTACTTGGGGAGGAAAGGTCACCCTTACTTTAGCATCACCAATCCAGTTGTAGTAATTTTCGATTTTCCAAACGATGGTATAACTTGTACTTTCATTAACCCTCGGGGGGTGGGGACCAGTATTTTGGAAAAAACCATATTTGTCATGGTAATATCCTTCTTGAGAAATTTTTACTATTGAATTGACTTTATATCGGTATTCTTTTTCAAAACCAGCTAAAAACACCCGATTTTTGATAATGGCATTAGCCTCGCTAATATTTTCTGGTCGATAATCAGATTTCAATTTCACCCAAAACTCCACCTCCCCTTCGTCTCCGGGTGTCAGATATCGCAAGGCAGAGACCTTTTCTTCTGTCCAAAGTATGGAGTTGTTTCCAGGAGTAAATTCTCCCAATGGCGCCTCAATGGAAAAGAGGTCAAAAAGTTTTCCATCAAGCGTCACAATAAGGTTTCGATTTCGTTGAGGTTCACTCTTTATATTCTTAAAAGAAATTCGATAATGAAGCCTTTCTCCAGGCCAGGCAATATAATTTTCTTTCCCGTTGACTTTTTGAGAAATGGAAAATTCAGGTTCAAAGGTCAAAGAGCGAGCAGAAACCTCTTTTAAAAATACTTCTTTTTCTGGCAGGGCAATAAATAATTGAGCCTTAAAAACTGCCTCTTTTCCCAATTCTTCCCTGGCTGGGAAGGTTCCAAAAAATTCAATTTCGCCACTCTCTCCTTTACCTAAGGTAGGAATCTTCCAATCGTCTCCCTCCTTTTCTCTCGAAGCTTCTTTGAATCTAAAATTGGGTGGGAAGAAAACTTTTAACTTGAGGTTTGAAATGGAAGTGTCAAGGAAAGAGGTATATTTGAGGCGAAAGCTAAACTCAGATTCTGCCTTTGGATAAATTGGAATTTTTGGTGCCACATCCAAAACCAGGTCGATCGGTACTTCTGAAATGGTACTGGAAAAAGTTCCCACCTCTCTGACAATCATTTTTTTACCTTTTTTTGAATAATTTAACCATGCCTTCACTTCTCTTTTTTCTCCTTCTTTACCAAAAAGGCGGGTTCTGAATTCGAAAGTTTTTTCTTCCCTTGGATAGAGAAAGTCCGATACTTTTTTAACTTCAATTAATTCTTTTTCTGGAAAGGAGGCCTCTGGATGTTGAAAACCAAGTTCTGGATTTTCTAAAATAACGTTTCCAATGTTTTTGCACTTTACGGTATAGGTAACCCATTCACCACTTTTAACGTTTGTTGGTCCAATGATTTCCAGCTTTACTTTTGGCTTGGGTAAAAAAAGATTGACTACCAAAAAAATTATTCCCAAGATAAAGAAAAAGCCAAAAATGCTCAAGAGAAAGGCTGTCTTTTCTGAAACCACAATTTTTCCTAAGGCCAAACTTATTTTTTCTTCCTCTTGGTTTTCCATTTTTGTTTAAATAATTACTTGAAGTTGATTTTGCACTTTTGACAAAACCTTGTTTCAGGATAAGCTTTTAACAGCTCTGTTTCAATTTCTTTTCCGCACTTTTCACAAATTCCATATTTCCCTTTTTTCATTTTTTCTAAAGCTAAATCTATTTCCTTTAATCTCTGTTGGAAATTATGTTTAATTGGCAAAAGGGTAGTGTATTCTTCTACCTCGTCAGCTCCTTTCTCTAAAGCTCCACTTCCAGATTCTCCTCCGTTGAATTTCGGAAAGCGCAAAAGCCAACTTTCTTTCTGTTTACTTCCTTCCTTAGCTATTTTTTTTAGTTCTTTTTCAATTTGCCTTTTTTCTTTTTTGAGTTTCTTTTTTAATTCTTCAAGTGAAGCTTTTTTCATTTTAGCTTAAAAAATGTCTTCGTCAAATTTTTGGTTAGATTGTTTTTCAATTTTTATGGTCACTGGTTTGCTCAATTCCTCTATCCTTTTCATTTGCCAATACCAGTAAAAAAGAGCGACCAAAAGAAACAAGAGAACGATAATTACAAAACGGATTAAAAATTTTTTTAAAGGGGATGGTTTTTTCGGCAAAATTATTTCAGGGGAAATTTCTGCTTCCTTTGGTTCTTTCACTTCCTCTGCTTCAGGAGGCGATGGAAAGAATGGTGAAAAAATTTCTTTCTCAAATGGTGCCTTCTCGAAATTATAAGATTCAATTTTTGGAGAGACTGTTTCCACTTTTTGTTGAAATTCTATTTTCTCTTCTTTTTTTGGAGGCTCTTTTTTTTCTTCAAGTATTAAGTTTTCTTCTTTAGCTTCCTCTAATGGTTTTTTTGTAGTTTCCTCTATTTTTTTTTTAAAGAGAGGTTCTTCTTTTTCCTCTTTTTTTTCAGGCACTTCCGCCTCTGGTATTTCTACTTCTTCAATCTGCGGATATTCGCTTGGTGGCTCAACCTTTTCTGAGGGTTCTTTTATTATTTCTGATGGTTCTATCCCACTGATAAAGACGCCTTTTTCTTCAAGATAAGCAGCAATTTTATGTAATTTTTCTCTTAACTCATTTTCCTTAGTTTGAATTTCATTAAATTTATTTTGCAATTTTTCTACCACCAAGGAGATTTTTTTCTTTTCTTCTTCGTATTTCCATCTTTCTTCTTCTGCAAGTCTTCTTTCTTTTTCTACTTCCCACTTTTTCTTTTCCCATTCCCGTCTTTCATTCAAAGAAAGAGCGGTCCTCACTTTTTCTTCGAGGATTTTTATTTCGTCTTCAATCGCTGTTTCTTCATCAATCACTTCTTGAAGAACCTTTTCTATTCTTTCTTTTTTTTCTAATTTCTCTCTTAACTCTCTCTCTACTTCTTCTTTTTCTTTCAATAAAGGTTTCAGCTTTTCTTGGAGTTCGCTTGCTTCTTTTTGGAAAGCAGAGATCTTTCCTTCCTCGATAATTGCCTCAATTTCTTTTTTTATTAATTCCTCTTCTCTGGCGATAGATTCAAATTCTGGTTCTAAGGCGTCTATTTCTGCTTTTATTTTTTCGATCTCTTCTTCCCACTTCCACTTTTCTTCTTCAATTTTTCTTAATCTTTCTTCAATCTTCCACCGCTCCTGTTCAAAGATTTTTTTTCTTTCTAAAGGAGCAGTTTCTTCTTGCTCTTCAATTTTTTCTTTCCTTATTTTAGCTTCTTCCTCTAATTTGGAAATGGTAGAAAGCTTTGTATTTTCAATCTCTTTAATTTTTGCTAAGAGCTGATTTTTTTTAATTTCTAATGGTTTTCTTCTTTGAGCTAAAAGAGAAAGTTCTCTTTCTAACTGAAGTTTTCTTTTTCTCAACTCCAGCTCCTTTTCTTCTTCAGGGGTTATTTCAGTTATTTTCTTTTCTTTAACAAAGGTTTTCTCGCCAGGTACTTCTTCTTCAATAAGAAGCTCAGTCTTTTTAGTGGGAAGCTCTAATTCCTCTTTCTCTTCCATTTTCTTCCTTTTTCCTTCCAAAAACTCTCTTCTTCTTTCTTCCATTTCTTTTCTTTCTCTATATAGCTCTATTTCTCTTTTCAAATCTGAAATTAGATCTCTTGCCTTGGCTAATTCCTCTTCCAAGATTTTTCTTTCTTCTTTTTCTTTTCTTTCTTCCTCTTTGCGTTCAGCAATTATCCTTTTTAGCTCCTCTTCTAAAACCTTTCTTTTTTCTTCTTCTTTCTTTTTTTCATTTAAAGCCATTTCTAATTCTTCTTCCAAGATCTTTCTTTTTTCCTCTTCTTCTTCCCTTTCTTTCATTATTCTTTCCACCTCCTCTTCTAAAATTTTTCTTTTCTCTTTCTCTTTTTTTATTTCTTCTTCCAAAGAAGCTCTTTTTTCTCGCTCTCTCTTTAATTCTTCTTCAAAAATTTTTTTGATTTCTCTTATTCCCTCCTCCTTTTCTTCGATCTGAGCTTGAGTTACTTCTTTTTTTGGGACCTTCTTTTCTAAGACCTCTTTCACTTTCTCTAATTTTTCTCTTTCCATTTCCCTTTTTAATCTTTCTATTTCTTCTTTTAAGGCCCTTTCTCTTTCTTTTGCTCTTTCTTTCTCTTCGTTCATTTTTTTAATTTCTTCCTCTAAGAATTTTTTTCTTTCTTCTTCTTTTTGTCTTTCTTCTAAAAATTTTTTGATTTCTTCTGCTAACTTTTTTCTTTCTAGCCTTTCTTTTTCTATTTCTTCTCGAAGTTTTTCCATTGCCTCTCTTTCCTTAATAATTTCTGCCTCCAGCATTTTTCTTCTTTCTTCTTCTTTTGCTCTTTCTAATTTTATTTTTTCAATCTCCTTTTTTAAGACATCTTTTTCTGTCAAGAGAGCCATTTCTTGGGTAGGTTTTTCCTCCTTCTTTTTTTCTTCACCTGTTTTGGCTAACGCCTTAATTCTTTCGCTAACGATTCTTTCTTCCTCAGGAGAAAGAGAGAATTCTTCAAATTCTCCAACTTTTAGCAGGTCATCTTTCATTGTTTTTAGTCTTTCCCTCACGAAATATGGTGTTTTTTCTTCTGCCATAATTTTTATTAAAATGGCCGTCTTCTTTTTGGTCTAAATTTTTCCAGAGAGAGACTAATTCTTCCTTGTTCATCAATAGAAACGACCCTTACGGGAACAACATCCCCTACTTTTAAAATCGTTTCCACTCTTTTTATTCGATAAGGTGCCAGACGCGAAATATGTAATAATCCTTCTTGTCCTGGTAGAAGTTCAATGATTGCTCCAAAGTTTAAAATCCGTTTTACTTTACCCTGAAAGACTTCTCCAATCTTTATTTCTCGGGTAATGTTTTTAATCCAGGCGACCGCTTTTTTAGCTGCTTCTTCTTTTTCTGCGGTAATAAAAATTTTTCCGGTTTCTTCTAAATCGATTGAGACCCCACATTCACCAATGATTTCGTTAATAGTTTTTCCCCCGGGGCCAATTACATCTCTAATTTTATCTGGATTGATTTGAATGGTCAAAATTCGAGGAGCAAAAGGTGAAAGATTTGGTCTTGGTCTTGGGATCGTTTCTTCCATCTTTGCTAAAATTTCCAATCGCGCCTTTTTTCCTCTTTCCAATGCTTCCCTTAAAATTTCTTCCGAAATTCCGGTGATTTTGACATCTAACTGAATGGCAGTGATTCCTTCTCTTGTTCCGGCAATTTTAAAATCCATATCGCCATTTTGATCTTCTGGTCCTTGAATATCAGTTAAAACTTTATAGTTCCCTGTCTTTTCGTCCATCATTAAACCAATGGCAATTCCAGCGACTGGTTTTTTAATTGGTACTCCTGCATCCATCAAAGCTAAAGAGGAGGAACAGACAGAAGCCATGGAGGTAGAGCCATTGGAAGAGAGAATTTCAGAAACAATTCGGATGGTGTAAGGAAAATCATCAAAGGAGGGAATAACAGGTAAAAGTGCTCTTTCTGCTAAAACGCCATGGCCAATTTCTCTTCGACCAGGCCCCTTCAAAGGTCTGATTTCTCCTACGGAGTAGGGAGGGAAATTATAATGATGCATAAATCTTTTTTTTCCAACAATTTCCATTCCTTCTAATAACTGAACATCACCTGGTGCTCCTAATGTTAAGATAGAAAGAGATTTTGTTTGTCCTCGGCAAAAGAGACCTGAACCATGGGTCCGAGGCAAAATTCCCACTTGACAACTAATTTCTCGGAGCTCATCTAATTTCCGGCCGTCTGGTCTTTTATCTTTTATTAATATTTGCTCATGAACTACCCGATTAATTTCATTTTTTAAAAATTTCAAGCCTAAAAGAGGAGACTGCTCAGGAGCTTTTTCTTTGAGAAAATTCAGAACCGTTTCTTTTATTTCCTCTAGTCTTTTTTTTCTTTCTCCCTTTTCGCTTTGATAGAGGGCTATTTCTATTTTTTTTCCAATAAGCTCTCGAATTTCTTTTTCCAATTTTGGATCAAGAAGTCTTTCTTTAATCGCGATTTTTTGTTTGCCGAAATTTTTTACAATTTCTTTCTGAAAATCGATGATTTGTTTGAGATATGGTTTGGCAAAGTGAAATGCAGATAAAATTTTTTCTTCCTCTACTTCTTCAAAACCCCCCTCGAGCATGTTAATTAAAAGTTCGCCATTTTTTTCTACTGCGGAAAAGATTAAGTCCATTTTGCTCTTGGTTTTCTCTTGGTAGGTAGGATTTAAAATGAAATTATCGTCTATTATTCCTACTCTTACTGCTCCCACTGGACCCTTCCAGGGAATGTCAGAAATTAAAAGGGCCAGAGAACTTCCCAAGATCCCCAAGATGTCAGGATCATTTTCTCCATCCCAGGCCAAAACGGTGGTTACGATTTGGACTTCTCTATTTAATTCCTGAGGAAAAAGTGGTCTTATCGCCCGATCAATTAATCGGGCATTACAGATCGCTTCGTCTGATGGTCTTGTTTCTCTTTTGATATAACGAGGGCCTCTAATTTTACCAGCGGCATAAAACCTTTCTTCATATTCAACGGTGAGAGGAAAAAAATCAATTATCTCACTTTCCTTATCTGCCATCACAGCTGTACTCAAAACCATCGTTTCTCCATATCGTAAAAAAACCGAACCTGAGGCTTGTTCCGCTAAATCTTTAATTTCTGCAATTAATTCTCTTCCCCCAATTTTTAATTCAAATTTTTTCTCCATTTTTTTTCAATAAGTAAATATTTTTCTGGTTTAGCCTCAAGATCGATAAATTCATCAGCCACCTCCTTTAGTTTTCCGGAAGTGGTATGAGAAAAGGCAATGACTTCTACTCTTTTCCCCTGATTTTTCAAATATTCCACCAACTGAAGAAAATCTCCATCTCCGGAAACCAGAACAATAGTATCGACACTCGGCGCAATTCTAATCGCATCAACCGCAATTCCCACATCCCAGTCCGCCTTTTTTAATCCACCATAAAATACTTGGAGGTCTTTTACTCGAATTTCAATTCCCAACTTAGTAAGAGCTTCAAAAAATGGTTTTTCTTCGCCTGTTTTTGTTCTCACTACATAAGCTAAAGCCCTGATTAAATTTCTTCCAGAAATAGCTGTTTTTAAAACTTCGGCGAAGTTTACCCTTCTTCCATATAAATTTTTGGCTGAATGATAGAGATTTTGGACATCAATTAAAACCGCTACTCTTTGACCTGCATGTTTTATTTTCATGGAGTTAGGTTTTTCCTTTTTTTAAGCCTAGTTTTTCTAAAATTTGATTGTATTTTCTCGGACTTTCTTTTTTTAATTGATTTAAAAACTTCCTTCTTTTTGCCACCATTTTTAAAAGGCCTCTTTTTGAATGAAAATCCTTTGGATGTCGTTTCAAATGTAAAATCAATCGTTTAATCTCTTCCGTTAATAAAGCAATTTGAACTGGTGTGGATCCAGTGTCAGTTTCGTGAAGTTGGTATTTTTTGATAATTTTTTCCTTTTCCTCCCGGGTGAGCATAAGTTATTTTCATTTTACCATAAAATAAAAAAAAAGAAAGCACTTTCTAAAAATATTTGTGCCCCCACTAGGACTCGAACCTAGAATCTTCTCCTTAAGAGGGAGCTGCTTTACCAATTAAGCTATGGGGGC
>CALHEE010000006.1 GCA_938023415.1 Minisyncoccota bacterium
ACAAAAAAGAAAAAAGACTTTACCCAAACTTTTTTTGCCTTTTTGATTTTAATTACCGTCATTATTTTGTTTTTAACTTCCCAACCCGATATTTCGACTTTGGGAATTATTTTTGTTACCTCTTTAGTAATGTTTTTTTTGGCCAAAACTCCCCTTTGGCAAAGTTTGTTTATTGGTTTTTTAGCTATATTTTTACTTCTCTTTTTAATAAAAATTGCTCCCTATAGGCTCTCAAGAATTTCTGTCTTTTTAAATCCTGAAATTGATCCTTTAGGAAAAGGTTATCAATTGAAGCATTCTTTAATTGCTATTGGTTCTGGTAAAATTTTTGGCTTGGGTTTAGGACTTTCACAACAAAAATGGGGAATCTTACCCCAATCCTTTTCTGATTCTATCTTTTCTGTTTTTGCCGAAGAAACTGGATTTTTAGGAAGCTTTCTTTTAATTTTTCTCTATTTGCTCTTTTTTTGGCGAGGATTTAAAATTGGAAAAAAGAGCACTAATCCATTTGCTCAATTGGTAGCTTTTGGAATTACCTTCTGGATTACCATTCAGGCTTTCATCAATATGGGGGCGATGGTCGGAATTTTACCGCTTACGGGTATTCCTTTACCATTCATTAGTTACGGAGGTTCTTCCTTAACTTCAGCATTAATTGGCGTAGGCCTTCTTTTAAATATTTCAAAAAACTACTGAAAATTATGAAGATACTATTCACCGGAGGAGGGAGTGGGGGACATATCTTCCCAATTATTGCCATTGCCAGAGAATTAAAAAAAATTTCCTTCAAAAACTTAAGGCTTTTTTATTTGGGTCCGAAAGATCCTTTTGCTAAAAAGCTTTTGCTTAAAGAAGGGATAAAAGTTCGTTTTATTTTTAGTGGAAAGTTGCGCAGATATTTAACCTTTACCACTTTTTTTCAAAATATTTTTGACATTTTTTTTAAAATCCCTTTGGGGATTCTTCAGAGCTTCTTTTATATTTTCTTTTTTAATCCTGATTTGATATTTTCTAAAGGTGGTTATGGTTCCTTACCGGTAGTAATTGCCGGGAAACTACTCGGAGTGCCAATTTTTTTACATGAATCAGACAGTCTTCCCGGGATGGCCAATCGATTTTTGTCTCACTTTGCTTTAGAAGTTTTCGTCTCTTTTCCTCAGACGCCTTATTTTCCAAAAAAGAAAATGATTCTGGTGGGAAATCCAATTAGAACAGATCTTTTTGAGGTGGATCTTCAGGAAGCTAAAAATTTTTTTCAGCTTAGTGGAGAAAAACCGGTGATATTAATTTTAGGGGGATCTCAAGGAGCTCAAAGAATTAATGATCGAATCTTAGAAATTTTACCTGAAATATTAAAAGATTTTGAATTAATTCATCAATGTGGGGAAAGAAATTATCAGCAAGTGAAACAGGAAGCATCAGTGATGGTCAACCCAACACTGATGAGATTTTATCATCTTTTTCCCTTTTTAAATGAAGAGGAATTGAAAAAAGCATATGCAGTGGCCGATCTTATAGTTTCGCGTGCAGGCTCAGGTTCTATTTTCGAAATAGCAGCGGTAGGAAAGCCTTCAATTTTAATTCCCTTACCTGAATCAGCCCAAGATCACCAAGTTAAAAACGCCTATATTTTTTCCCAACGGGGAGCAGCTATTGTTTTGGAAGAGGAAAATTTTACCGCCCATTTTTTCTTGGAAAGAATAAGATACCTCTTTGAAAACCCCAAATTAATGGAAAGAATGAGTCTTTCAGCAAAAAACTTTTCTCGGCCAAGGGCAGCCAGAATTATCGCCGAATACATTTATGAGTATTTAACTCAAAAATAGAATTGCTTGACCTTCGAGATAATTTACTACAAAATAAAATTGATGGAGGAAGAATTCCAGTTTATCAAACCAGGGGAAATAAGAGTGAGGATTGCACCTTCTCCCACTGGTTTTTTACACATTGGCACAGCCAGAACCGCTCTTTTTAATTATCTCTTCGCGAGAAAATTTAAAGGAAGTTTTATTTTGAGAATCGAAGATACTGATCTGGAGAGGTCAAGTCCAGTTTATGAAAAAGATATTTTAGAGAGTTTAAGATGGTTGGGTATTGAATGGGACGAAGGGCCGGTTTTTTCTCAGGATGACCAAAAATACATAGGAAATTATGGCCCATATCGGCAGAGTGAAAGGTTGGAAATTTATGACAAATATTTGAAAAAACTTTTAAATGAAAATAAAGCCTATTTTTGCTTTTGTTCAAAAGAAGAATTGGAAACCCATAGACAATATCAATTATCGATTGGAGAACCTCCGCGCTATTCTGGAAAATGTGCCACTCTCCCAAAAGAAAAAGTGGAAAAATATCTTCAAGAAGGAAGGCCGGCAGCAATAAGATTTAGGACGCCAATAAAAAAAATATCCTTTGAAGATTTAATCAGAGGAAAAATAGAATTTGATACCGCTTTAATAGGAGATTTTGTTATTGCCCGACCCTCATTACTGAAAAAAGATCTCTATATTCCTCTTTACAATTTTGCTTGTGTCGTTGATGATTTTGAGATGAAAATTAGCCATGTGATCAGAGGGGAAGATCATATTTCCAATACTCCAAAACAAATTTTACTGCAAGAAGCTTTAGGTTTTCCAACTCCAAAATACGCCCACTTACCATTGATTTTAGGACCAGACAGGTCAAAGCTTTCAAAAAGACATGGAGCAGTTTCAATTTCAGAATATCGCAAACAAGGATATTTACCTGAAGCTTTAATTAATTTTATGGCTTTTTTAGGTTGGAATCCTGGAACAGAAAGAGAGATTTATTCTTTATCTTCTCTGATTAAAGAATTTTCCTTAGAACGAGTTCAAAAGAGTGGGGCGGTATTTAATATTAAGCGATTAGATTTTCTTAATGGTTTTTACATTCGTCAAAAATCAATCGAAAAATTGACTGAACTTTGTCTTCCTTATTTAATTGAAGCTGGTTTTATTGTTCCTCTTTTTGAAAAAAAGGAACCATCTCTTCTCCAAGGACCAAAAGAAATTTTTTCCTCAGTTTTTCAAATTAAAGAAACAGGGGAAAAAATAGGAATCGAATTAATTCAAAAAATTGTCCAGATTTATCAACAAAGGCTTAAAAAATTATCGGAAATTTCAGAATTAACTGAATTTTTCTTTAAAAAAAGGCTGGATTTTCCGAAAGAGTTATTAAAATGGAAGGATATGACAGATAAAGAGATTAAACTTTCTCTTGACACATCAGAAAATATATTGTCTAAAATAAAAACTGAAGATTGGACGAGGGAAAATTTAGAAAAAATTTTATCAAAAGAAGGATTAAGTTTTGCTAAAAAAATTGGAAAAGAAGTAGGGGACAGGGGATATCTTTTGTGGCCCTTGAGGGTGGCCTTGACAGGAAAAGAAGCTTCAGCTTCTCCTTTTGAAATTGCTGAAATTTTAGGAAAAGAAAAAACTCTAAAAAGAATAAAAGAAGCAAAGCAACTGATTGGTAGAATAAGCTTTTTATTTTGAAAAAAATTCAAAAAGAAATTTTTAAGAATAGGGGAAAAGATTGATAAAAATTGGTTTTTTCTGATAATCCTAAAAAGTTCGCATAATTTAACTTAAGCGTCTTTTTTATGGAAAAAGAAAATCAAAAACCAATTGTTCAATACTTTAATGATTTTTTAGACTGGTTAGAAATTGAAAAGGGATTATCGATCAAAACCCAGGAAAATTACGCCAGGTTTTTAAAAAAGTTTTTTGATTGGCTGAAAATAAATGGATTAGAAAATCTGAAGCCAAAGGAACTTTCCCCTGATCACATCAGAAAATATCGTCTTTTCCTTGCTCGACAGTATCTTCAAAAAGGAAAAAAGCCCTTAAAGAAATCAACTCAAAACTATTATCTTATTGCCCTAAGATCTTTATTTAATTTCTTTGCGGAAAGAGATATTCTTGCCTTACCTGCAGAAAAAATAAAATTAGCTAAAGAAAAAGGAGAAAGAGAAATTAAGTTTTTAACCTTAGAACAAATAAAAAGATTACTTTCTGCCCCAAATACTCAAACCATTCAAGGTTTAAGAGATAGAGCCATTTTAGAAACCCTTTTTTCCACCGGCATGAGAATTGCGGAATTGGTTGCTCTCAACAGAGATCAAATTAAACTCACGCCAGAAACTAAAGATTTAGAAATTTCAATCGTTGGCAAAGGAGGAAGGATTAGGCCGGTTTATTTTTCAGAAAGAGCTTTATTTTGGTTGAGAAAATATTTAGAAAAAAGAACGGACAATGAAAAGGCCTTGTTTATTAATTTAAAAAGCAAAAAAGGAAGCTCCCGCCGGTTGACCGCAAGGTCAATTGAAAAAATGATTAAAAAATATTCTCTTTTAGCTGGATTACCACCTACTACCACCCCCCATGTTTTAAGACATACCTTTGCTACTGATCTTTTAAGACAAGGAGTAGATTTAAGAACAATTCAAGAATTTTTGGGTCACAAAAACATCGCTGCCACTCAAATCTATACTCATGTCACTAGCCAACGATTAAGGGAAATTCATAGAAAATTTCATAGTGGGAGAAAATTTGAAGAATGATATATAAAAAAATAAAATTAAAATTTTGTCAAGTTATCAAGTAAAATTTAAATCAAAAAATCATTATCAATTTTGATTTCATTGGGAAAAAGAAAAGGCAATTTAAAGGCCAAATAATAAATGATCTTTTTTAGCAGTTTCGAAAAAATAATTTTTGGCAAAAAAAATTTTTCAACCTCTTTTTTATACTTCAAGAAGTCAGGAAAATTTTTTAAAAGGAAATTGGCAGCGATTAAACTCCAAATTACCCCTCCCCCACTCCAAGGCTTTGTGAGACCGATCGCATCACCACAAAGAGTAATTTTATCGTTTTTAGGAAGGATCAATCCTTGGGGAATGAGCGCTGATCTGATCTTTTCCAGTTTCAGTTTTTTTTCTTTGAAAAAATTTTCAAAGATCATCCATGCGATTTCTGCCTTTTCCATTATCCCCCACTCTACTTTATCTCCTCTCGGAATTTTCCATAAAAACCCTTCTTTTGTTGGCCAAGTTTCCACAAAATTGGAATTGTCTTTTTGTTTAAGAAATCCCTGAATACCCAAATAAAAAACTGGGTTTTTCAAACCCAAAAGCTTTCTGATTGTAGAATTAGCCCCGTCACAGCCAATTATCTTATCAAATCCTTCCGGTATTTGATTAATTTTTTTACCCAAAAATATTTTTACACCAGTTTCTTTTGCTAATTTTGTTATTTTCTGATCCAACCGCCAGTGGTCAATGACAAGGAATTTTTTTTTGAAATTAAGTTTAATTGTTTTTTTGGGAAAATGAATAAGGCAATATTTAATCTCGTTTAAGACTAAATTTTTAATTTCTGGAAAAAAGTCTAAAATTCTTTCAGAAAAAAGACCAGAACAAACTTCTCTTCCAATTTTATCTCTTTTTTCAAAGAGAAAAACATCATGTCCCATTTCTGAAAGTTTTGTCGCCAAATACAAACCAGTGGTTCCTGCTCCAACGATAGCCACTTTCATATTCCATTTTTAATGGAGTTTTTTCTTGTTTTCCGAAAAAATACCCCACGACAAAAGAAAAAAAAGAAATGAGAAGAACCCCGATGAATAAAATGATTTCTTCCAAATGGATTTTTAACCATTCTAAAATTTTTTCTTTTTCCATTTTCACTTTCCTTCAGTGACAATCACTACGATTTCTGCTTCTAAATTGTGTTCAAAATGAATTTTTACTGGGAATTCTCCCAACTCTTTAATTGGTTTTTTCAGCTCAATTTGCTTTTTTTTAATCTCAAAACCAAATTCTTTTAGTTTTTCGACAATTTTTTGGGCAGTCACAGATTCAAACAACTGACCTTCTGAACCTACTTTGACAGGAATAGTGATTTCTAAGCCATCGATTTTTGAGGCAATTTCTTGAATTTTTTTAAGCTCTTCTTCTGCTTTTTGCGCTTCCATTTCTTTTTGTTTCTCTACCCACTTTAATGCTTCTTTTGTAGCTGGTTTGGCTAATTTTTTTGGAATCAAAAAATTTTTCGCATAACCATCAGCTACCTCTT
This sequence comes from Minisyncoccota bacterium, assembly GCA_938023415.1. GTDB lineage: Bacteria > Patescibacteriota > Minisyncoccia > Minisyncoccales > GBS-2 > CALHEE01. The sequence continues at coordinate 6,096 of CALHEE010000006.1, forward strand.
TTATTTCATATTTTTTTCCTAAATTTTCAATATCTTGAAGAAGGATTACCCGCATAGACTTTCTTAAAATATTTTCTCACAAATTCTTTATTATTTCAATAGCTTTTTCTAATTGGGGATCTCTTTCAGCCTCATAATCTTCTTCAGTCATTTTCACTAATACATCAGGTTCCAAACCTAAATCACTAATATATTGCCCTTTTGGGGTGAGCCATTTGGCGGTGGTAATTTTCAAAAGCGATTCATCCCTTAAAGTTTCTTGTTCTTGGACAGATCCTTTACCAAAAGACTTTTCTCCTACAATTATTACTCCTCGATTATCTCTTAGAGCAGCTGCTACAATTTCAGATCCGGAAGCTGAACCATTGTTGATTAAAATAACAATTGGATAGTCTGAAAATTTTCCGTCGATTTTGGTTCGATGTTCTTCTTTCGTTTTTCCCTCAACAATTACTATTACCTGATCTTTCTTTAAAAACCAACTGGCAATGTTTTCAGCTTCTTGAAGAATTCCTCCTGGGTTATTTCTCAAATCTAAAATAATTTTTTTTAACCCTCGTTTTAATATCTCATCATGGGCAATGAGATTAAAATCTTGGGAGGTATTTTCGGAAAAGTGAAAAATTTTAATATAAGCTATCTCTTCTCCCGTTAAGGTCTTTTTTATCTCAAACTTTACCGAAGGGACTTTAATTAAAGCTCGGGTAATTTTAAATTCCTTTGGCTGGTCCCATCCTTCTCTGAAAATTGTTAAAGTCACCTCTGTTCCCTTTGGACCACGAATGAGGTTGACTGCCTCATCAAGAGTTAAATCAACAGTTAAAATGCCATTAATTTTTATAATTTTGTCTCCAGGTCGCAATCCTGCCTTTTGAGCTGGTGAATTTTCCAGAGGTGCCACGATTACTAATTGTCCCTTTCTCATTCCAATTTCTGCTCCAATTCCCTCAAAAGAACCTCTAATATCTTCTTTGAATTTTTTTGCTTCTTCTGGAGTGTAAAAGACAGTATATGGATCGCCTAAAGATTTTGCCATTCCAGAAATTGCTCCATAGATTATCTTTTGAATATCAATTTTTCCTTTGTCTACAAATTTTTCTTGTAATTTGTGATAAGCTTCCCAAAAGAGGGAAAAATCAATTTCTTCTGGCGGACAAATTTTGCATTGTAATTTCCCAAAATAAAACCCGCCAAAAAAACTTCCACCAAGCAAAATAAAAATTAAGAAAGAAAAGAAAAATTTTCGTCTTAGATTCATATTAATTTTTTATAGCAGATTTTAATTAGAACATCAATTTTAGATCTTAACACGCAAACCAATGAGACGAATAGGTTTTTTGTTTTCCAAAAGAAATTTTAACAAAAGTTTTTTTGCCTCTTTTTTTAATACTATGAAATCTTGGCTTGGTTGTTTCAATGTTTTTGATTTTGTGTGGGTTTCAAAATTTTGATAGCGACAAATGACGGTAATTGTCCGGAAAAAGAAATTATTTTCTACAAGTTCTTGATAAACTTCTTTTAAAATTTTTTCAAAAATTCCAAAGATCAATCGCGGGTTTCTTGTGTCTTTTTCAAAAGTAATTTGTCTGCCGATTGATTTTATCACCTCTTCACTTTCTACAGGTTCCTCATCAATCCCCCTTGCTCTTTCCCAAATTCTCTCACCAACTTTACCAAACATTTCTTTCAATTTTGATTTTGAGAGTTTTTTTAGTTCTTTAATTTTATTTATCCCAATTGCCCTCAATTTTTCTGCTGTCTTTGGTCCAATTCCTGGCAAATCATCAATGTCCAGTGGCTCCAAAAATTCTTTCACTTGATTTGGCTTAATCACTAATAGTCCGTTTGGTTTTGCCTTTTCTGTGGCCATTTTAGCAATTGTTTTGTTTGGACCAATACCTACAGTAGAGGTTAATTTTTCTTTTTCAAAAATTTCTCTTTTTAATTTTTCTCCAACTTTTTTTGCTTTTTCAAAGCTTTTGCAATCTGTCAAATCCAAATAAGCTTCATCCAAAGAAACAATTTCATATGTTGGCGAGTATTTTTTAACAATTTCCATTATTTTTTCTGAAACTTTTTGATAAAGTTCAATGTTCACTGGCAAAAAAATGGCATCAGGGCAAAGCCAATAGGCTTTTGAAATTGGCATGCCAGATCTGATCCCGTATTTTCTCGCTTCATAATTACATGTTGAAACCACTCCCCTTCCCTTTCCTCCTTTTGGATCTGCTCCGACAACAATCGGTTTTCCTTTAAAGTGAGGGTTTTCTCTTTCCTCGATCTGAGCAAAGAAATAATCCATATCAATGTGCAAAATTATCCTTTCCATGTTTTAAAGATTATTTTTTAGATCAATTTCCCGAGAAGATAGTTTGGTCTTGCCTCAAGAATCTTTACTTTTACAAAAGATCCTAATTGACCTTCATTCAAAATGACTGCTTTATAAGAGGGTAGTCTGGCTAAAAAAGTATTTCCTCTCTTTTCCGTAATTAAGGCCTCATATTTTTTTCCCAAAAATCTTTTATTTTTTTCTTTTAAAATCTCAAGCCATTTTTTTGTCAAAATCCTTGATCTTTCTTTTTTTATTCGGTTGGGAAAATCTTTTAATTTGGCAGATTCTGTATTTTCTCTCTCTGAATAGCGAAATAAATGCAAAATGTCTGGTTTTATTTTTTGGATAATTTTAACGGTATTTTGGAAGGCCTTTTCATTTTCGGTAGGAAAACCAACAATAATGTCGGTAGCTAAGATTGAATTCTTAAATTTTCTTTTGAACTTTCCAACCAATCCTAAAAATTCTTTCACTTTGTAATTACGGTTCATGGTTCTTAAAACCTCATCATCTCCAGATTGTAAGGGAAGATGTAAAAATTTATAAAATTTTTTATCTTTCATTATTGAGAGCAATTTCTTGAAAATTTTTTTTGCTCCAAAAGGATTCATCATTCCCAGACGAATTCTAAAATTCTCTTCAATTTCTGAAATTTTTTCTAACAATTTTGGCAAGGCCCATTCTCCCCTATCTGCTCCATAAATGGCTAAATCTTGAGAAGTAAGTTGAATTTCTTTTGCACCTTGAGAAATCGCTAATTTTATATTTTCTAAAATCTCCTCTTCATGAAAACTTCTTAATTTTCCTTTGGCTAATCTTGTTGCACAATATCTACAGTTTGAAAGACATCCCTCAGAAATTGGAATAATCGCAACGCAGGTTTCTTTTGGTATTATAAAGCATCTTAATTTTGCCTTGTCGATTGGTTTTTGCTTTAAAGAAAAAGATTTTTTTCCATTCAAAACTTTTTTGATCACTTTTGGCAAATCTAAAATATTCGTTGGCCCAACCATTCCATCAGCGAATTGTTTAGAAAGGTCTGGCGAAATCAAAGGCAAACAACCTGCAAAAATTATTTTCTTTCCATTCTTTTTAAGTTGTAATGCTCTTTTTATTATCTTCCTTTCTGTTTTTTCTACTACTCCGCAAGTTTGGAGAATAACAAAATCAGCCTCTTTTTCTGAGGCCTCTTGATAATTTTTGGTGAGAATCTTTCTAATGAGTTCACCTTCTGCCTGATTAAACTTGCAGCCAAAAATTTCTAAATAAAATTTTCTCATTTTTTGTGCCCCCGAGAGGATTCGAACCTCTGACCTCTTCCTTAAAAGGGAATTGCTCTACCAGCTGAGCTACGGGGGC
>CALHEE010000007.1 GCA_938023415.1 Minisyncoccota bacterium
TTGACTGTTCCATTTTCCATGATAATAAGCCATGACCCTATCTACTCCGTTTAAGTCTTTGGCGGTAATGGTAAGAGTGATCTCTTCTCCTACCTTAGCAAAGGTTTTGTCAACAGAAAGGGTGCCAGAAACTGGATCTTCTCTTTGGCTTACCACATAGGTAGCAGTGGCTCTGCTAAAGAGAGAAGGATCAGCTCCATGGGTAGCTGTGACTGAGATTTGATATGCTCCAGCTGGAGTATTAGAAAGAGAGCCAACTCTCAAGGTGGCAAGACCTAGCTGGGTTGGTGGAACAGAGATTAACTCAGGAGAAATTTCACATCTCCAATTTTCGGGACATTCTGCCTTTAGTTCAAACCTTACCGGATCGCACTCTTTTGAATCTAAGTTCGAGAGATACACCCTATAAATTAGAAGTTGCCCTGGGAAACCAGTCTGAGAAAGAGGAAAAATGTTTAATGTTGGTGCTTGATGGCTACAGACAACCGGTTTAACAATGCTAAAATAGTTGTCGCTTACATCTGAAGGAAAAAGAGCCTCAGCGTTAGAGATTTTAATTCGATAATTATTTCCAGGAGGAATGAAAGAAGGAACAGTCCATGTGTAAGTTCCTTGAGAAGCTGGAACCCTCCGTGCAATTAACCAACCTGCCTCTCTTTCACCAACGATTAACTCAATCCCTACATAGTTTACATTTTCAGCCACCCATTTTATTTCATAGGTCTTTCCGATCTCCCAAGTCTCACCGCCATTTGGAGAAATAACGGTGATGGTAGAGGGAACAGGGGTGGGACGAGGAATTCGGCATTCAAATCGGGAAAATTTGATAATTACTAATACCTCAGAATCACTAATTTTTCCTGCCAACCAATCAGAAATGGCCTTGCTTTCTTCTGAAGGGCTAATGAAAAAGTCACCATTGAGGTCATATCTTTTAATTAACTGCTGATTTTGCTCGTAAAGAAGAGAACAAGGTGGAGGAACTTGGGCAAAGACCTTTCCCCCAACGATAATGGAAAATAAAGCTAGACTAATGGTAAGACCACTTATTAATTTTTTAATTTCCGCCATAACTTTTTATTTTTCAATTTTTAAAATTATTTTCGACCTTTGTTTTTCGACCTTTTTATTATTTTATTTTTTCCAAAAAAGCGCTGTCAAGAAAAATTTTGAAATTTAAATTTTAACTAATTTTTTTTGAAACCATTTTAATTTGGCTATTGGGAATAGAGTGGGAAATATGATTTTCGTCAACAATAACTGTTCTTCTCAAAGTAATTTCTTTCACCTCTCCTTCAACCCCGGCAATTTTTACTTTATCTCCTACCTGATACTGATTTTCTAAAACAATAAAGATTCCAGAAAGAAAATCAGCCAAAATATCCCTGGCTGCCATACCCACTGCCAAACCGGTCAATCCCAGTCCAGCTAAAATCGGTGCTACATTCACCCCAAATTCAGGCAAAATCATTAAAAGGGCAACAATGTAAATTATAAACCTCAAAGTCCCGCTAAAAATAGAAACCAAAGTTTCGATTCTTTTTTTTCTTTCTTGGCCAATTTTTGCATTCAACCCTTTTTTTATTACTTTTTGAAGAAAAATCTGAGAAAACCGATTTACCAAATAAGCACCAGCTAAAATACAACCAATTTTAATGCCAGAAGAAAGCAACCAGGAAATTAACTTTGGTAAAAAATCTACCATATTTTTATTTTATTAGCTTTTTGTCAAAAAAGAATGGGCTTTCGTAAGTATTTCTTTTGCATTTTTAAAAGTTAATTTTTCTCTAGCCTCATCAAAGGGCAACCAAATATAGCCTATGTGTTCTGGAGAAATTTGAACCTTTTTTCTCTTGGCCTTAACCAGAAAAAAGGTGACGAATTTTAAAACATTTTTTCCACCCCACTTAAAGAAATATTTTATTGTTTTTTTAAACCCTTCAACAAATTCAATCTCTTTCAATCCTGTTTCTTCCTCAATTTCCCTTTTAGCTGTTTCTTTTAAATTTTCATTTTTTTCAACATGCCCTTTAGGAAAATCCCAATAATCCTTTTTTGCCCGATGGGAAGAGCCTGGATAATGTAAGAGTAAATAAAAAATTTTTCCCTTTTCCTTTCTAAAAATTACTGCTCCCGCCGATCTTTCCACTGGCATATTATTTCTTTAAATATTTTAGCAATGTTTCTAACGGCCAGCAATTTACGATATCTTTTTTCTCTGCCCAACCTCTTCTTGCCTGAGCGATCCCAAATTCAATAAATCTCATCTGATCTATATGGTGGGCGTCGGTGTTAATGACCATTTTCACACCCATTTCTTTTGCTTTTTTGATATTAATGTCGTTTAAGTCCAACCTTTCAGGATAAGAGTTAATTTCCAAAACCGTTCCCGTTTCTTTTGCCACTCTTAAAATTTTGTCCAAATCAATTTCATATTCATCTCTTTTTTGAATTAATCTTCCGGTAGGATGAGAAATAATATCGACATGAGGATTTTTCATTGCCCGAATAATTCTTTCTGTCATTTCTTCTTTTGACATTTTAAATCTTGAATGGACACCAGCAATGACAAAATCCTGTTCTTTCAAACATTCATCATCGATATCGATAGACCCATCTGGCAAAATGTTTGCCTCGCAACCTTTTAGAATTTTGAATTTTGGATTTTGAATTTTGAATTTTGAATTTATTCTATCGATTTCTTTATTCCTTTCTTTTAATTTTTTTTCATCTAAGCCATGTTCAATTTTCAAAAATTTTGTATGATCGGCAATGCCCACATACTCATAACCCATTTTCATGGCTTGCTTGGCAATTTCTTCGATGGTATTTGCCCCTCCGTCCCATTTTGAATGGCAATGCAAATCCCCTTTGATCTCTTTGTAATCTATTATCTTTGGCAATTTGTGATTTAAAGCAGCCTCAATCTCTCCCCTATCTTCTCTTAACTCCGGGGCAATCCAATCTAAGCCCAATTTTTGATAAATCTCTTCTTCTGATTCTCCGGCAATCATTTTAGGTCCCTTGAAAAGACCATACTCTGAAAGTTTTAACCCTTTCTCAATGGCAATTTTCCTTAAGGCAATGTTGTGTTCTTTTGAACCGGTAAAATATTGTAAAGCTGCCCCGTAAGATCTTTTTGGTAAAACCCTAATGTCCATGTCAAAGCCTTCCCTTAACCTCACTGATGATTTAGTCGTTCCCTTCCCCCAAATTTTGACAATCCCTGGCAAAGAGGTAAAAAAATCCATTACTTTAGCTGGATTTTTTGAAATGACCAAAAAATCAACATCGCCGATTGTCTCTTTCATCCTTCTAATAGAACCTACCGCATCAACCCTTTCTACCTCTTTCAAACTTTTCAATTTCTCATAAACCTCTTTTACTTTCGGCAAAATATCTCCCAACAAAAACCTTCCTTTTGACCTTTTGGCAAACTCTATTGCTTCCAAAATGTTTTTTTCCGTTTTTTCTCCAAAACCAAAAAGGGGAGCGATTTTGTGAGCCAAACAGGCTTTTTCTAACTCCTTTAAATTTTTGATTTTCAATTTTTCATACAAAACCCTAATCCTCTTTGGACCCAATCCTTCAATTCCCATCAATTCCTCCAAATTGAGGGGGTACTTTTTTTTATATTCTTCATGATATTTAATTTTTCCAGTTTTCAAATATTCTTCTATCTTTTCCGCAATACTTTTCCCCACACCTGGAATTTTTTCCAAGGCTTCTTTCCCTCCCTTTTTGTAAATTTCTTCGACATCTTCTTCCAATCCTTCCAAAGTAATGGCTGCTTTTTCATAAGCTATCGGCCTGAATTTATCTCCTTCCATTTGCAAAAAGAAAGAGATTTGATAAAAAATTTGGGCAAGCTCTTGATTTTTCATAGATTATGATTTTTTCTGGAGGCTTTCTTTTAAACTAAAATGGGCGCCGTGTCCAAGTAATTCTTTAATTTCATCTTTCAAAACCAATAGCAAAAGAGAGCTAAAAATTCCCAAAACACCAACGGCAATAAAAATTGGAAAAAAACCAAATTGCATTACCACCATCCCACCCACTGCCCCTGATAACCCAATCCCCAAACCAACTAAAGTCGCATCGAGCCCCCATTCGGTTGCCTCCCAGCCTTTGTCAATATGTTTAGTAAAGATGGCTGACCAACCAGAAAGAGCTAAAGCCATGGCAAAAGCAAAAATTACCTGCAAAAAATAAATGTGAAATGGTTTTGAGGCGAAAAGATAACCAAAAGAAACTAAACTCGCCAAAAAAAATCCCAAGACCAAAGCCCAATAGTCATCTCTTTCTCCTGGAAAGATATCTAAAAAAACACTAATGGGAATTCTGAACAAAGATTTTAAAATCCAATAAATAGCTGAGGCAATCCCGGCCACAGCTGCTGTCCCTCCTTCTATTTTTTCAACAATAAAAATAGCAAAAATAGGATTAATCAGGCCCCAACCTGTCCAAAAAATTAAATCACTCAAGATTAAATATTTGATAATCCTGTTAATTTTAAAAATCATTTTTCTCTATTTCAACCTTTTGACCCTTTCTTTTCTTCCAAAGTTTTCTGCCCCACCAAATCAAGAGAGCTAAAGGCACCCAAACCTGGGCCCAGACAAAAGCTCTAATTAAAAAGTAAGAAAACCAGCGCCAAAAACCTAAAACGCTTTTCCAGCTTTGCAACAAAACATACTTTGGTCTCCATTTTTCTCCTGGCGGGATGGGTAATAATTCTTCAGAAAGGGCCAAATTAACAGTGATTGAAGACATTTTAACACTTTGCTCTAAATATTGAATTTTCCCTTTTATTTGTTCTATTTGTTGGGTTACACTCGTTAACTCTCTTTGAACTTCCAAAATTTCGCTTACTTTCCCCGTCCTTTTCATCAATTCCAAAAGTTGACTTTCAGTCGCTTCCAAATTTCTCAACCTCGATTGTAAATCTACATATTCTTCCGTAATGTCTTGAGCTTGAATTTTTTCATTGCTTACTCTAGTAGCCAAACCTCTAAAATAACTCATTGCTTCATCAAAGTTTTCTGCCGGAACCCTCACGGTAATACTGCCTGAAGGAACCTTTTCATGTTCGAAAATGTTACTCGAAACCACCCACCCCCCTTTCTCTTCAGCAAATTTTGAAATTTTCCTTGCTACCCCCAAAACATCTTTGACGATTAAACTCAACCAGCCAGTTTTAACAACCATCCGGGAAGGAATTTCTCCTTGTGCCCCAAAAAAACTTTCTTGTTTAGCTGGCCCAGATAAGGAAACTTCTGGCAAAGAGAAACGAGGAGCACTTGCCCACCTCTCAGTTGAATATGTCGTAGGAAAATATGGAGCTTTCCCTCCATTTGAATATTTCATCTGAGAAATACTTGTGAGCAAAAAGATTAAAAATAAAGCTAAAAGAACTGAACTCAAAATTCCTATTGTCCCAAAAATTTTCCATAATTTTTGGTTCATAAATTTATTTGAAATTTCAATTAAATTTTAAATTTAACTTTTATCATTTCCCAATTACTTTTATCAAAATTTCTCTTTCTCTGGGTCGGCTATCAAAATCAACTAAAACAACCTGCTGCCAAGTTCCCAAAATTAATTTTCCGTCTTCAACGGGAATGACTAAAAAGGGTTTAATAAGAGCGGAAAGAATATGAGAAAAGGCATTGGCCTCTCCCCAGGTTCGATCATGGCGATAAGGTCTATTTGAGGGGACCAATTTTTCCAAAAATTCCTTAAAATCTTCAATTAAATTTGGTTCTGCTTCAATCGTTGTCAATCCAACGGTAGAGCCAGGACAAAAAACTACACAAATTCCATCTTTTATTTTAGAGTATTTCAGCGCGGTGGCAACTTCTCCGGTAATGTCAACGATGTCATTAAATCCTTTGGTAGAGATTTTAAATCTCATAATTTTTTATAACATTTTTAACAGTAGAAAGACCAAAATGAATAAGAAGGATTCCTCCAGAAATAGCCATTATGAGTTCCGCCCCCCTTATAATCATGGTATAAGCAGTGGCGGTGGAGAGTTTAAGTTGAAAAGAATTGAAGACAAAAACTTGAACTGCTTCATGGGAACCTAAAGCGGCTGGAATAGGAAAAAGTGTTGCTAAATAAGAAAAACTAAAAATAGATAAAGCAGTAAGCCATCCTATTTTTTCTCCAAGAAAAACTACTAAAAACCAACTTCTGAGATAAAAAATCAGTGACTTTAAAAAAGCAAGACCCATAAGTTTCCAAGTTCTAATTTTTCTAAAATTAAAAGATTCAAAAATTTCTTTTTCTGTCTCTAATGGTTGGCTATCGATTTTTTGATTAAAAAATTTTAGAAAAGTTTTGGCCAAACTTTCTTTTTTAAAAACTTTAAGATAAAAAAAAGAAGTGCCAATCAATAAAAACAAAAATGTCCCGCCAAAAATGATGGGTAATTTTCCGATAGGAAGTCCAACTTTAGAAATAAAAAATAAAATACCAATGACAATAAAAATGAGATTAACTGTCATCTCTAAAATTCTTTCAGAAATAACAGAAGCTAAAGCTTTCGTAATAGGAATTGAATTTTTCTTTTTTAGTACCATGGTCTGAAAAATTTCATCGCTGATGGTAAGAACGGGGACTAAAATCCTTAAGGAAAGAGCAGCCCAGTAGGTCTTTAAGAGTTGAAAAAAGGAAATTTTAATGTTCTTTGTCTTCAAAATTTCTTGCCAGATTAAATTTCGCAAAAGTAAAATCAAAAAAGTCAAACAAAAAATTACTCCCCCTTTCCATCCACTAAGAACAAAAATGGTATTTTTTATTTCTTGCCAACCAACAAAATTTAAAACCAAGATAAATAAAATAGACCCAAGGAGGAGGGAGATTAAAAAAAACAATAGTTTTTTCATAACCGAGATGATTTAAATTTTTTCTCCAAACTTTCACTCTAAAATTTCCTATTTATCTCCTGATTCTATCATATTTTTTCCAAAAACAAAATCCGCCTTGGGCGGATTTTGTTATCTTTTATAATTGCCAGTTATTATCTTTAATTATCGACCGTAGAGTTTTTGTAAACCAATGATATCTGGTAACTCAAGAGTTCTTTTATCGGTCTCTCCGTAATCTGAGTAACCATACATTGTCACTTGGCTACAAACACTCTGATAAACATCACCCAAACCAAGACCGTGCCCTGTTTCATGGGTGGCGATATTTTGCCAATCCATTACCTCTGGATTGGCAGTAGCGTCACCCCATGTGAACTCAGAATCAAACATCACATCGTATTCAACAATTTCCTTTGAGTATCTTGTATACCAAATCCTTGTCACGGCGATTACTCCTTCTTGAGGGTAATTACCTAAACTATATTCATTTCTTCCATCGGGATAGTCGTCAAAATTTGCTGACTCATCTACTTCATATCCGCCAAATAAATTAGCCCTCGTGTGAGCGTCCCATTCAACAGTAGCTGCTAAAATGGCATCTTTATTTACTTGCGGACTTATCACATAACTCACTGGCAATCTCTTCCATTTAATCCCTAACAATTTATAACAAGTAGGTGTTTTAGCTGGCTTTGGCCTGCCTTCTACTTTTACTCTTCCGTCTCGATAATGAATGAAAGTTATTCTATCTACCGGCTCTTTTGCTTTCGTTGGATCAGCAACTGTTGTTTGAGCTAGTCCTAAAACAATTATTCCGATTAAAATTGCATGGAGTATTTTTTTCATTCTTTTAAAAAATAATTAACCCTCAGACCTTTTTTCAATTTTCATTTTACTCTCTTGAACCTTCTTGTCAATCTAAAATAAAAATCTGATTGGGGTTCCAGCTTAAAAGTCTATTTTTAAATTAAGTTGGCTTTTCTTTCTTTTTCCTTTTTATGAGGGCGAGAATAATTAAAGTGATAAGGCAAAAAATTACTAAAATTAGCTTCCATGGCGTTCTTCCTATTTCAACCAAACTGGCCAAAAGTAAAGAGGCAAACCCAGGATAAGTAAACGGGGCTTGTTTTTCTAAAGGGGGAGGTATTATTTGTTCTTCAGGTGGCAAAATTTCGCTAGGAGGTGGTACAATTTCTTCGGTTGGACTTGTCGTTTCCTCACCCAAAACTTCTCTTTTAGGAGTTACACCCTTTTTTTCTTTTAAAAGACCAATTTCCACTTTCTTTCCCAAAGTAGTAAAACTATATTCTTGACTAATTGCCAAAGAGCCTCGAGAAACCGCTCGGAAATAATAAGTCGTTCCAGGCTCCAATCCCGTAATGGTTACTGAATGATAAATTACTTTTGGAATAATATCGTACTCTAAAGTAGTGCGAGCATAACCATATTTTGGTGGTGTTCCGGTATTATCGGTTAAATCTAAATTGTGTGGTTCTCCTTCTTTAGCATAAATCACATAACTGGTAGCGGGAAAATTTGTCATCCAAGTAATGGTGAAGCTTGTTTCCGTAGATGTAGTGACTTTTAATGTTTCTTCATAAATCATCAACCCTATTGCCGAATATTGACCTCCCCAACCCAAAACAGCATAGCTTTCAACTTCTCTCCCCTCAAAGGTAAAGACTAAGTAAAACTCAACTTTCTTTCCTTGATATTCATTGCCGGCATTTTGATCAAGTTGGGCAATGAACTCAAATTGAGTAGTTTTGCCATCAGGAAGATTTGAATCCGGAAGTTCAAGAGTGTTTTCAAAAAGATGAGCTAGAGTAGTTGTCACTATTTGATTTTCTTTTTTTATGGTTAAATGAATTACTTCTGCTAGATCATAAGTTGAAGTAGGACTAATTCGCTCTCCTCTCAATGATATCTTTTCGTAATCTTTGCCAGCTTCATTTTTAATGATTACAGTTGAAGTTACGGTCTGACCAGGGAAGAAATTTTCCACTTCAAAAATAGGACTAGGACTAATTCTTATTCCACTAGCTTCAACCTGGCTTGGCCTTACCAATAAAACACCAAGGCTCAAAAGAGCAACTAATATTATTAAATTGACTTTTTCTATTTTTTTCATAGATTTGTCTTTCCAGAATTATCCTCAGGTAAAGGTTGTTCTTCATTATTGACTGAAGCATTTTCAATGATTAGTGATTCTTCACTCTTCTCTGGTCCTTGGTTAATTACCTGCTCTTCTTCATTTAACACCTCCTCGTTTGCCTTTGTTTCCTCTGGTAAGATCTCCTCAAAAATTTCTTCTTCTGTTGACCAATCTTCTTCTAAAACTGGTTCCCAGCCAGCTACCGCTACTCCAAAAGTGCCAAAAATTAAGGTTTCCACACCATCTTCTGAGGGATTGGTTCCGGGATTTGGGGTGGCATTAATGATCCAATCTGTAGCTAAATCAGTATCGTAACCTTTAATAATCCTGGCTAAAGATTTGCCTTTACCTGAAAGTGGTAATTCAAAATAGGTGGTATCATTGCCATAACTCATCGCATCAACAACTGTATCAGAAGCATCTTTAAGAATTACTCTATCTCCACTATTTGCTAAACCATTGCCAATGGCAGAGTTCAAAACAATTTTTATTGCAGCTGATGGAATTGACCATTTATCCCAGGTTGAAGCTTTATAAGTGATCACGGCAAAACCTTTTGCTGGAATTGATGGAGAAGGCGGAATTGTATCGCAAGCATTGGCATCGCAAATTTTCCACCCAGAAATGTCAACTGGAGAATCAGTAGGATTGTAAATTTCTACCCATTCGTTGTCTGGCTCTTTTCCTTTGCCAGTACCAACATGATAATAAACTTCGTTAATCACTGGATGATTAGTTGTTGCTTCGGGCGCTGAAAATTGAATTTCCAAAATCGGCCTTAATTCAATGTTATTGCTTTCTCTTGAATGGAATTTTGCCTCATAGGCAGTTGAAGAATTCTCTTGGCTATCTTTTAACATCCAGCCATAATTTGAGTAAACTCCGTCAACAAACCCTTGAACATCACTTGTCACATTCCAAGAAAGCCAAACATTTTTAGTTGTTCCGCTGGGTATTGAATCTGTTGGGTTTGAAGCAACGCCAGGTTGATTGTTCCAATTAATTCCGTTTTCAGTCCAAAAATTAGCAACTCTCCAGACTTCATAATTTCTTGAAATTGTTGGTGCTGATTTCAGATATAATTTCAAACTAGAAGACAAAATCGTTGTTCCTGCTGGGAAATTAAAGTCAAATTTAATAAATGTTCTTTTGTTTTTATTATTTTCGCTTCTTATTTGCAATTCACTAAATCCTCCGTAATTTTTATTAGCATCGTTTTGATTCACATAACTGTCAGCAATTGGCGAATAACCAGAAGTTATTGAGCCACCATTTTCAATTGTATTTTCTATTTCCTCTTCATCATAAAAACCTTGACCAAAAGACAATCCATCTTGCCATCCTCTAAATATAAATTTAAATTGACAAACTGCTCCTTCTTCTGGTGGGGTATAACTATTTGATAAGGTCAAAGTAAAAAGCAAATCGTCTTGATTGTTAGAAATTAAAACCGGAGAAGAAAAATTAAGGCCAGAAAGAGTGCCATTGTAAAGAATAGTTGAGTCTAATTCAACTTTCAAACTTAAAGCATTACAAAAATTTATATTGCTGTTTTCTTCATCTATTGTTGTACTGGCATTGTAAATAAAATCCAAACTTCCTTCTTTAATAACGCTGATAGTACTTGTCACTGAATTGCCAGGTTGTAAATCAACTGCTTTTTCTGGAGGTTGCCAGCCGTTACTGGTTAAAGAAAAGTCTAAGGTGCCGGCAGAAAAAGAATTTTCCAAAGAAGTTTCGGTATCTGAAAAGAAAGCAAAGGTTTCCCCAATAGCCAAAATTCCCGTCCAGTTTAAACTGATTAAAATGAGGATTATTAAGATTTTAAATAAAGAGTTATGTTTCATGAATTGGTTTATTTAAACCTGATTCTTTTTTATCGTTCTTTTTAATTTCGTTTACAATGTTTTTAATTTCCTCAAAAATAATCAAAATTGCAGGTAAAATGATGATCAAGAAAAATCCCAAAGGTTTTTTGGCAAAAGCCACCGCATAACCTAAAAATGGCACGCTAAACAAAACCTTTCCCAAAATCTCTCTCTTTGTAATTTCTCTGGTATCTGGTGCATTATTGGCATCACCCTTGGTAATATAAACTGGCTGGCCATTGACCACTTTAATATCGTAAATTCTATGGGTGGTGGGCGCCTTTTTTCTACTATAAGGTCCAAAGGTTATAACATCGCCGATTTTATAATCATTAGCTGGCTTGACCACCACAATGGAACCCATTTTTATTGCCGGCGCCATTGAACCTGATTGAACAACAAATAATTTGTAATTTCCAGTAATCGGAAAGGCCGAAAAAATTAATAACAAAGCGACCAAAACAATGAATGCCAAAAAAATATAATAAATTGTCCCAAATATTCTTCCTAAGCTTGCCATACTTGTTTGAAAAAAATTATAATGAAATTGATCCTTGAGGATAAAGATATTCAAAAATTAATTGAGGTATTTCTAACTCGCAAGGATTTCATTGAAGCAATTTCTAATTTGGTTAATAAGGAAGATATCAATAAACTTCATCCTGCCATCGATGCCTATGCCAAGAAGGTTGATACTTATGCTTAGGAAATGATAATGTTGGCTCACAAAGTTGATCGCAATGAAAAATGGATCCATCAAATTGCTGAAAAACTGGGAATAAAATTGGAATATTAACCTCAACAATTTTCGATTTTCAATTTCTGACATTCTCAGCTTTCAAAGAGCTGTTTTTTTATTTCTTAAACCCTTTAGAGGTTGCCCCAGCTTTCGCCACAAGGAAGCCTTGAGGCAACCAAAAAGGATTTAAGATGAATATTTATGGCGTTACCTGTTCTAATCGGAAAGTGAGATCAAACTGGACACTATCAGATTGAATAACATTATCGTTAATATCCCACCATTTCGTACCATCCCAAGCTTGAAGATTGCTTTCTAATTTTGCTTTAAAGAAAAAAGCAATTTCTGCACCTGGAGCAAGTGTTCCGTAGGTGAAAGTTTTATTCTCCCAACTTTTGAGACCGAAATAACCATAGTTAGTCTTCGGTCCTACTGCCCACTGACTTATAACAATTGATGGGACGCTCCAATTTTTAGGACCCCAGCCACAACTGCCTCCGGTATTAACTTCTTTACTTACTTGTGCAATAAACCATCCTTCTTCATCGTTCCGCTCTATAATTGTAGTGTAAGGCTTGGCTTCTTCCCAAATATCATCAGGATGAATCCCGGGCTTTATAAACTCGCTCAGTTCGCCATTAGTGGGATGTCCGAGGGTAGGTCTCGCCCCAAGCTTACCATAAGGCTCAGCTTCTGCTATGCTCTCGGGCGTATTTATACCATTTTCTTGATCATTCATTGTACCAAAAGTTACCGATAATATACCGGGCAAACTTCCAACATTTTTCAAGACCCATTTATAATATCCAGAATCGTCGCCTGGCTTCATATTAGAAAGAGTAACATGGACCACATTGGGATCGTCGTTGTCATCAACTTTCAAATCCAAAGTTCCGGTAATAAATGTGTTTCCAGATGAAGTTTCGGTGTCAGAAAAATAAGCAATCGTTCCGCCAATAACAATTGCTGAAACTATTCCAATTATTCCAAGGCTGAAAATTATTTTTTTCATAGATCTTTTAAATTATTTTTTTAACCGCAACTCTTTTAACTTTTGAAGTTAAAAAGATCTACCCTTAAGATTGAACCAGATTGAAGGTAATATCAAAACTGGCACTATCTGACTGAATAATATTGCCAACTGTATTGGCTATTGACCACTCAAGAGTAACATCAACTGTTTCGCTTGGACCAAGATTAGCAACATCAGAATAAGTTTTTGGTAGAAGATTGAGCGTTGTTGTTGCTATTGGATTTCCAGCTACTTTGAGTATTACATCAATATATTGGCCGAGTTCACCTCCACCAGTTGGTCCACAACTATTATCTCCGGCAGTCGTCTCTGGTTCAGTGCATCCATTGTCGTCATTAGTAATACCGCTTACTACCAAAGAAAGCTTTCCTGCAACAGTACCAACATTTTTGGCAGTCCAGGTGTAGCTACCGCTATCACCAGGCTTTGCGTTTGTAATAGTTATTTTGTCTACAGTACTACCTTCTTTATCATTTACTTTTAAATCCAAAGTTCCAGCTGAAAATGTGTTTCCAGATGAAGTTTCTGTGTCAGAAAAATAAGCAATCGTTCCGCCAATAACAATGGCAGCTATTGCCCCAATGACACTCAAACTAATTAGAATTTTTGTTTTCATTTTTTTAATTTTTTAATTTTGATTTGCCATTTTTATTTTGTTGGCTAAAACCTCCCAAAATGGCAATTTAGCCAACCCGACCTTTATAAATTTAAAAAATAAAACTTCTCCTTCAAGAGAAGTTGAAACGCGGGATATTTGTTTATCAAAAAATGAAAATTATTCACACCTTCCCGCTTAGTCCTCCTCTAAGCAGATTATTTAATTTTATACGGCCAAAAAATTTTGTCAAGTGTCAATTTTTAACGAGAGGCTTTCTTTGGGCACCCATACCCACCAATGATGGGAACTGACAGCAAGAAAATTTTGCCACCAGTAGTTAGGGAGGATTGTACTAACTATGGGTGCCCAAAGAAAATTTCTCTGCATTGATCCTAAAAGATAACACAAATTTAAAAATCTGTCAAGGAATACCTGACAGAAATGTTCATTAGCTGGTGAAGAAGGTTTAAAATAAATTTAATGTCCTATCTTGTCCTATCTATTGAGTGTCCTAAGAAGTTCCTTAGCATCTTTTACTGCATATCCGTAGGCATCATTATTGAAATAGCAATAAATATCTAAATTTTGTCTTTGCCATTTTTTGATTTTTTGAGCCAATTCCTTTAATTCTTTTTTTGTATATTTTGAGGCGAATAAAACTTTTGAGCCGTGCATCCTAATATAGACAAAATCAGCGCTCACTACCTCTCTCTTTGGCCAATGAGGAGAATCAACAATAACCCAGGCGCAATTTTTCTCTTTTAAAATCTGATAAATTTCTTTGTCGCACCAAGTTTCGTTCCGAAATTCGAAAGCAAACTTTAATTGCCAATTCCGAGAAATTTGACTACTAATTTTACTGATCATTTCAATAAATTCTTTTAATCTTTTTGTGTCTTTTTTCCAGCCAGGAGGTAATTGAAATAAAAAGGGGCCCAATTTTTCTTTTAAATTTAGGGCCCTTTTGAAAAATATCGTCCAAAGCTCTTGGCAATCAGCTAATTTTTTAATGTGGGTAATAAACCTTGAAACCTTAACTGAGAAGATAAAATTTTTTGGTGTTCTTTTGTACCATCCTTCAAAGGCCTTTTCCCCTGGTAATCTGTAAAAAGTGTTATTGAGTTCAACTGTCTGAAAATGTTGGCAATAGTATTCAAGCTTTTTTGATTTTGGCCAGCCAACTGGGTAAAAAACGCCATTTTCCCAATGGGAATAAACATAACCTGATGTTCCAATAAAAATTTTTGCCATAAGCTTCACTTTCTCTTGAGCTTTTTGAGGGAAAGCATACATTGAAAGAAGCTCAGTCGCTTTTTAGCTTAACTATTCTTTTAAATTCCAAACCATTTTCAAGCATGAAGATATTGTTGAAAAGGACATAATTTATTTTCTTATCACAAAATTTTTTAAGCTGAAATAAATCCTCTTTTGTGTAGCGGTAATTTAAATTGTAAGAATTTTTACCATGGAGCCTAAAATAATTTATTTTTCCAAAGGCTGGCTTTTGCTTGAAAGGATCGACGCAATGGACTAAATTCAATTCTTTACAAAGGCTTTCAATCAAACTTTCTTCCCATTCTCCTCTTGGCTCCCAAACAAAAATGAACTTTTCTTTCTTTATTTTCTGGAAAAAATTTTTGAAATTTTCAATGTTTTTCTTTTCTGGTTTAAAAGAGGCCGGAGATTGAAAAACAATAATTTTGGCATTTAAGGCTTTAGCTACTTTTTTTGTCATTTCCCAAGCTTCAAAAACCTCTTTTGTATTTTTGAAAGATCCATAATTTTTTGGATTGCCGAATTTTTCCTTTAATCTCTTGTAGGTAGAGCTTGAAATCTCATGAGTAATTACTTGGAAAGCTTTTAAGGTAAACTCAAAATCTTTTGGGGCCTCACTTTTCCATTTTTTTACCGTTTCAATTTTTTTGGGAAGTTGATAAAATGTTGATTGAAGTTCAACTATTTTGAACTGTTGGAAGTATTCTTCTTTTTTTATTGGAAAACCGCAACAGCCGACTTTAATTGTCTCAACCATAAAATTTCTTTTTCATTTCTTCCATCAACTGAAGAGCAAGAGGATGATCACAAGTTTCAAAGGCATACTCCCAAAGGGGAGCTGCTGAGATTTGCCCCTCTTTTTCATAAATTAATCCTTGAAGTAAAACAGAAAGAGTGTTCAATTGAGAAAGAAACTTTGCCTCTTTTGAAATTCTTTTTCTGTAATCTTCCCAAAGTTCCAAAATTTCTTTTCTTTGGGGAATTTTTCTCGTTAACTTCTCTATGGCTTTCTTTTCTTTTTTGAAATCTTTCAAAAATATCCATTCTTTTTCTTTTTTTGAAAGCCGAAGCATTTTTTCTAAAACTTTTTTTCTTCCCTTTTCGTCCTTTGGTAAAATTCGATCATAGGGAGTGGTATCTCCAGTGTAAACAGCTGATAATTCATGGCAAAGAGCCATTTTTAAAAGTTTTTCTACATTAAACTCTTTTCTCTCTTGGCCAAAAAGCCAAGCTACAATAGCGACAGTAAAAATATGGCCAGCAACGGTCTCTGGATTTTTGATTCCTCTCAAAATCCAATAAAGTCTTGGCATTCTCTTTAATTTTCCTATTTCCAAAAGAAAATTTAAAATATCGGTTAACTCTTTTCTTTTTAGAGAAAAAGGAAGTTGATAAAATTTTTTCTGAATAGCTTTTAAAAATTCCAACAAAATGGGGTCAGAGACTATTTCGTTTGTCCACTCCCACCAATTTGTGTGTTCAGTTATATTTTTTGTCCCGAAATATTCAATGGATTGAATAAGGGTTTCTATACGATTCAATTGCTGAACGAATCTTCCTTCTAAAGAACTGTTTTTCTCATATCCTATCCAGAGAGAAATAATTTCATTTTTTAGACTCGGATCTAAAAATTTCACTAACTTGAAAAGAGCTTTTTTTTCTTTTTGATATTTCTTTTTTCCAATTTTTTCTTTCTCTTCTCGAGAAAGCCTCGCCCATTTCATTAAGACTTTTTTTCTCTTTTCTTTGTCTTTGGGCAAGGAAGGATAATAAAGAATGGGAGTTAAATCTCCAGCATAAACTTCACAGAGATCATGAAAAAGGGCGACTTTCATCGCCCTTCCAATATTCAACTTTCTCTTTCCAGCTAATAACCAAGTAATAAACATTAATCTAAAAGTGTGCTCGGCAATTGTTTCTGGGTTTTCAACCTCACGCCAAACCCATCCTGTTCTCGGTATCTCTTTTAACTGATTGATTTTTAAAAGAAACTCGATCTTTTCTTTCACATTTTTTACGATAATTGATATTTAATTTTCTTAATCTTGTAAACCACCCTTATGGGAGAGGTGATAACTACCTCCTCACCTACCTTACGGCCCAAAAGGGCCCTTCCTATTGGAGATTCAGAAGAAATTTTTCCTTCATTTGGATTTGCCTCAAGAGTTCCGACTATTGTAAATTCGTTAATTGTCCCATCTTTGTCCTCTAAAGTGACCGTAGCCCCTAAATTGACAATGTTTCGCTTTCCCTTTGGAGGGGTTTTAATTAATTGAGCATTTTTTAGAATTTGATCTAACTCAGCAAGACGAAATTCTAAAAAAGTGAGATCTTCCTGAAAGACTAGATATTCTGGGTTTAAATCTTCAGAATGTAAAATAGCCGGGGGCTCTTGTTTTGATTTTGCCTCTCTTAGCCTTTTTAAATCTTCATATTCCTTTCGCAATCTGCGGAGACCTTCTTTTGTGAGATAAAATTTTCTAGTGATAGGCATTTTTTGAAAAAAGCCTCCTTTCTAAGGAGGCTTGGCAGTTTTTAGCACCTTTAGCTCTCTGGTTACTCTCTTTGTCCTCCACCAAACCTCCTTAAAAATTTTTTAGTATTCTTTTTTATCAGAATGAGGAAATTCTCTTCTAAATTTTTCAGGAGGAAAATTGGGTGGTAAATTTTTGTAATTTTTCTTTTCATTTTTTGACCTTTTTTAATACCTTCATTATAGAGGACTAATCAACCCTGTCAAGGGGTGAAGAAAAATATGGTAAAATAAAAGAGAACTTAAGCTATGAGCACAAAGATTATAGAAATTGATGGGTCGATCGGAGAAGGTGGGGGGCAAATACTAAGGATAAGTTGCGCCCTTTCTATCTTGACAAAAAAGCCCTGCCGTGTTTTCAATATTAGGAAAAAGAGACCAAACCCTGGTCTTCAAGTTCAACATCTTTTGAGTTTAAAAGCCTTAGCTGAGCTTTCTAATGGAAAGTTAGAAGGCGATTTTTTGGGCTCTAAAGAGATCAAATTTTGGCCAGGAGAAATTTCAGCAAAAGATTTAAATATAAAAATTGAAACAGCAGGAAGCATTACTCTTCTTTTACAATCTTTAATTCCACCGGCCCTTTTTGCCTCCTCCCCTCTGAAAATTACCTTTGATGGAGGAGCGACTGATACTTTCTTTTCCCCTACCCTTGACCATTTTTCTCTTTTTTTAAAGATTTTAGAAAAAATGGGGGCGAAGATAGAAATTGAAGTCTTAAAAAGAGGATATTTCCCTGTAGGGGGAGCGAAAGTCATTGTTAAAATCTTCCCGTCAAAATTAAAACCAATAAACCTAACAGAGAGAGGGGAATTTAAAAAGATTTTAATTTTGTCGAGGGCCTCAGAATTTTTAAGAGAAAAAAGGGTGGCTGAAAGACAGGCGATTGAAGCAAAGAAAATTTTCGAAAAACTAAACCTTCCCATTGAAACTAAAATCGAATATTCCAAAACTGATTGTCCAGGAAGTTCAATATTAACGGCAGCAATTTTTACCAATACCATTTTGGCCTCCGACAATCTGGGAAAACTGGGAAAATCAGCTGAACAAGTGGGCCAAGAGTCTGCCCTCAACCTTTTAAGGGAAGAAAAAAGCGGGGCCTCTCTTGACCGATTTATGAGCGACCAAATTTTAATTTATTTAGCTTTGGCAGAGGGAGAATCAAAAATAACTGTTTCTGAACAGACACTCCATTTTAAAACTAACTGTTGGTTGATCCCTCAATTCTTAAATGGAAAATTTGAAATAAAAGATAACTTAATCTCTTGGGTCCCAAAAAAATAAAATAGACCAAGGGAGATTTTTCAAAAGATCAATACCTCAACTCAATTGCTAAGAATAATCTCTTCAAAAGAGATTGAAAAAATCTTTATCAATAGCCAGGTTTCTTTTGTTAACTTTGCTTTTTGACCCAATGTTTAAAATAGGAGAATTTAGCAATTTCAGTAATAGCCAGATAAGCAAGAGAAATTGAAACAATGGTTAAGGTTGTTGAAAGGGTGGGTGAAATGAAACTGAAATATTCCTTGCCAAATGAGGTAAATGGTAAAGCAAAGGAAAAAATCCCGACGCAAATTGAAAGAAAAACAAGAAGAAAACTTGGGGCTTTGGCTGCTAAAAAGAATTTTCTTGTTCTTACTGAAAAAATAATAAAAAGCTCTGTTAAAATCGAAAGTAAAAACCAATGGGTCTGAATGACTTTTTCGCCTAAAGGGTAAAAAATGCCAAAGAAAACAAAATCAAAAAGAGAAGAAATGATGGCCAAAAAGAAAATCAAGGGCAAAATTTGAGAAAATTTTTGTACCTTAGGTCTTTTTAACTCTTCAGGATCTAAAGTATCAGTGGCTACCGCCACTAAGGGCAAATCTGACAAAAGATTTAATAAGAGAATTTGAGTAGGAAGCATTGGCAAAAATGGGAAAACTAAAGATATCCCAGCCATCGAATACATATTACCAAAATTGCTAGATAAGGTTGCTTTAATATACTTTTGGATGTTTGAAAAAATATTCCTTCCTCTTCTTATTCCTTCAATTATCGTTTTTAAGTCATCTTTCAATAAAATAATATCTGCTGTCTCTTTTGAAATCTCTGCCGCTCCTTTCACAGCAATGGCAACATTGGCTTCTTTGAGGGCGGGGGCATCGTTTATTCCTTCGCCAATAAATCCTACTTCATGTTTTTTTTGTAATGACCTTATAATTTTTAGTTTTGTCGTGGGTAAAACCCTGGCAAAAACCGAATACCTTTCGCAAGCTTCATCAAATTCTTTTTCTGAAAGTTTTTCTATATCTTTCCCCAAAATTACATTTCCCTCATTTTCGATCAAACCTATTTCTTTTCCAATAGCTCCAGCCACCTCCGGAGCATCGCCTGTCAAAATCTTAATTTCTACGCCCAACTTCTTCGCTAAGCTCAAAGTTTGCTTGGCATCTTTTTTTAAGGGATCAATAAAAAACAAAAGCCCTAAAAATTCCAAATCTTTTTCATCTTCTTGAGAATAACTATCTTCTTTCATTTCTTTAAAGGCAACTGCCAAGACCCTCATTCCTTCTTTTCCTTTTTCCCTTCCTTTCTTCATTATTTCCTCTTTATTAAGACCATTTTTTACTAACTCCAAAATTTTTTCTGGGGCTCCTCTTACAATTAAATATTTCTTGTCTTCCTTTTCGATTAAGACACTGTTCCTTAATCGGTAGGGAGAAAAGGGTATTTCTGAAATTAATTTTGCCTTTCTTAGTTCACTAACTTTTTCTTTCACTCTCTCGTAAATAGCTAAATCAAAAGGGTTAGTAATGTTTTCTGGATCTTTTTCTAAACTTCCAGAGGCCAAAAAAGCAAATTCCAGACATTTTTGTTCGTCTTTAGCAAAAATTGCACTTAAGGTTAACTTGTTTTCAGTGATCGTTCCTGTTTTATCGGTACATAAAATTTCGATGTTACCTAAATCCTCAATTGCAGCTAATCTTTTCACTAAAACATTTTTCTTTGCCAGCTTTAGGGCTCCGTTTGAAAGGGAAACTCCAACAACTAAGGGCAAAGCTTCTGGGACAATGCCTACTAGCAAAGCTAAACAAAAGATCAAAAATTCAGCTACATTTTCTTGTTTTTTAATGAAAAGATTGACCAAAAAAATAAGAGCGATCGTTAACACCACAAACCTCAAAATCACCCTTGAAAAATTTCTGATTTCTTTTTCATAAACACTGGGTCTTTCAATTTGAGCGATTATTTTCCCAATTTTTCCTATTTCTGTTTCTTTGCCAATAAAAATGACCACTCCTTTTGCTTTCCCAGAAACAATCGATGTTCCAGAAAATAGAATATTCTTTGCTTCAAAAATACTCTCTGCTTTTTTTACCTCATCTTGTATCTTTCCTACTGGTTCTGATTCTCCCGTTAAGACTGATTCGTCTACCAACAAATCTTTCGCCTCAATGATACGCAAATCTGCCGGGACAATATCTCCTGCCTGCAAAATAACAATATCGCCTGGGACCAAAAATTTTTTATCAATTATTTTTTCTTTTCCTTCCCTCAAAACATTTACATCGGGGGGAAAATACTTTTTTAACAAAGAAAGAGCGCGCTCTGCCCTAAATTCTTGAGCGAAGCCCAAAATTACATTGAAAAAAGCAAAAAGAAAAATTAAAAAAGAATCAATTTTTTCTCCCGCAAAAAAAGCCAAAATGCCAGCAAAAAACAAAAGATAAAAAAAGGCAGACTTTAATTGCCTGAAAAAAATTTCAAAAGGAGAGGTTTCTCTTTCTTTAACTTCATTGAAGCCAAAAATTTTTCTTAATTCCTCTACCTCTTTTTCCTTCAGCCCCTCTTCTCGGCTTTTTAAAAGTTTTAAAACCTCATCTTTGCTTTTTGTGGCAAAATCTTGAAATTTCATCTTCTTTTTCTTTCATTAATTATCTTCGATCACTTTTTAAGCAATTTCAAAATAGTTTCCAAAAGGGAAGCTTGAAAAAAAGAAGGAATTTCTTTTGCCGGGAGTTGAAAACGAGAGGACCTTTTTAGTAATCGTTGAGGACAACGATAAGATTCCTTTAAGGTTCCTTTCCCCAAACATCCCAAATTTTCTTCAATTTCTCCCATAAAACCACCAGAATCTATACAGTATTTTCCTTTTTCTGGAAAGGGCAAATCAACCACTATACAATAAGAATTCTTGGCGCTATAGCAAAAAAGATTAAGTTTTCCACCCTGGATTTTTTTAATCTTTTCTTCAATTTCTTTTAGATTGGCTCCGTAGAGGGGGTGATTAACATTTAATTTTTGATTGTGACATAAACTTTGATAACCTTCTTCATAAGAATAGAAAAATTCAGCCATCAATCCCAACCTTCTCATATTACTGATGATTTCTTCTGCTCCTTTTGGTTGGCTTTTTGTCAAAAACTGTGAATACATTTCGAAAAATGGACCAAAAATTTCCTTTAATTCTTTAGCCTCGGAAGGTTCTTCAATTTGAAGGGGTTTGTTAAATTGGGAATTCTCTAAGCTCACCCTAACCAAAAACTTGCCCTCTTTGTTTTCCTCAAACTTAGATAAGTCAAAGCTTTTTTCTCCCTTTAGACGGTACAAAAGATAGTCTTTTTTCCCAATCCAAACTTCTCCCTCTATCTCTCCTATTTTCTCTAAAAAATCAGCAACTGCTTTCTCGATGTTTTCCTTTTCAGCAGAGAGAGAAAGACCATATTCTTTTATCATCGTTTCTTCAAGGACCTTAAAAATCTCAGCAAACATCTTTGAAAGTTCTTTTTGATTCAAACTTACTAAATAGTGGTAAACCTTAACCCCATCAATCTTCTCATCTGGAAATTGTTTTTTTATAAGATAAAATTTTCTTTTGGAAATAATCCTTTCGATTTTCTCTTGAAGTTCTTTTTGAAGGGCTTTTTCCTTTTCTTCTCTTTCTTCAACCTCTTTGAGCATTTCTTCTTTAATTTCCTCTTCAAATGGCATCTCTTTAAGGAAACCTTCAATTGACTCTTTGTCAGTTTTTATCCACTGATCTTTCACCATTGAAATTATTCTATTGAGTTCTGGAACTTCTTTTAAAAATGGTATCTGAGGAAGGGTGGTAAGTTTAAGATAGGTTTTTTCTCCTAGTTTTCTTATTTCACCACCAAAGGCAAATTTTATTCCCATTCCAGCTGGCGCATTCTTTTCGGAAAAAGAAATAGACAAGTCAAATTTTTGTCCAATCTTTGGTTTTTCTGGAAAAGTTTTATCTTCTCTGCTTTCTACATTCAATATCATCTCTCCTTGCGTTTGATTTGTTAATTTAAGGGCCAGATCCATTTTGCCATGGTAACTATTTACCTTTTTCATTTGATTTATCATTATTGCCATTACCTTTTCTGGCTTTGGCCGGAAAGGGTTCCAAAAAGGATCCCAAAGTCTTGTAGCTAAAGTAATGCAACAGCCAAAAAATAAAATCAAAATCAAAAAGAAAATAAAAAATAAAACACTTTTCTTTTGAGAGGAAGCTTGAAAATCTTCTGGTGGCATATTATTTTTTAAATAAAAAATTTTTGTCTTTTTCCTTTCTTTCATTTTCTCACAAAAAAATTTAACGTCAACATTATCTTTCCAAAACTACAATTTTTAATTTTGCACTTTTTAGAGTTTCTTTTTTTCGGTAATGAGAATTTTTAACCGTTAATGAGGTCTAAAATTTCTTGATGAAGTTTTTTGTTTGAGAAGAGAAGGTCGTGTTTTTCTAAATGCCAAGGGTTCCCTAAAAAATCCGTTATTTTCCCTCCTGCTTCTCTGATAAGTAAAACACCAGCTGCCACATCCCAAGGATCGATTCTGGTCACAAAAAAAGCTTCTGCCCTTCCGGAAGCTACCCAGCCCAGTTCAATTCCAGCTGAGCCTATTTTTCTTAACTCTTTAACCTTCGGAAAAATTTTAGAGAAAAGCTTTGTTATTCTTTCTCTCTTTTTTTCACCTCCGTCACAAAATAAAATGTAAGCTTGAGAAATTTCTGAGACTTTTGAAACTTCAATTCTTTTCCCATTTAAAAACGCGCCTTTACCTTTTTGAGCAAAATAAAATTCACCAATAGCTGGAGCAAAAATCGAAGAACAAATTAATGTTTTCTTTTTCATTAGGGCAAGAGAAATAGAAAAAAGAGGATTTTTGTTAGCAAAGTTAGAAGAACCATCTAAAGAATCAACCACCCATAAATAATCAGAGCTTCCTTTTAAAAATCCACTTTCTTCAGTCAAAAGATTGTCTTTAGGATATTTTTCTTTGATTTTTTTAATTAAAAAATTATCTAAAAGCTTATCATATTTTGTCACTATCTCTTTACTTCTCCCTCGTAAAGTAGTTAAATTTTTTTCTTTCTTAAAAAACTCTAAGGCTAGCTCTCCTGCTTCCTTTGTAATTTTTTGAAGAAATTTTTCCATAAAATTTATTTGAAAAACCGAGAAAGAAAATAAAAAATTGCGGAAAAAATAATGCTTAAAATAAGACAAGTTGTTAAAGGAAAATAAAAAGTAAAAGTTTCTTTTTTAATAAAAATGTCACCTGGGAGCTTTCCCAAATAAGGGATTTTAGCACTAAAAACCAAAAGAAGGCCTAAAACAATCAAGCAAAATCCCAAAAAAATTAAAATTTTTCCGAAGAGAGAAAGCATTTGTTTTTGTTATACTCGACTACAAAAGGACACTCAGGATCAGGAAAAAAGGCATTGCCCATTATCTCTTTAGCTACCGCATGACACCCTCCTCGACAATTTAACAAAAAAGGACATTCTTTACAAGGAGAGGGAGGATTTTTAATCCACTCTCGAAAAAAATTAAATTGAGAAGAGTTTTCCCAAAAAAATCTTATTTTCTCAGCCTTACCCGCAGGTTCACCCCAGAAACTACAACTTTTCACATTTCCCAAGTGATCGATGGCAGCAAAATAATTTCCTCCTACACAACCATCATACCCAAAAAAATTTAAAATCTCTTTTTTCGCTCCACTCCAATAAGCCATTGGTAAAAAAGAACAATCAATCATAGGATGAATTTTATATTTTTTAGCCAATTTCCTTAAAAGAGAGAAAAAATTAATATACTCTTGGTGAGAAAGCTTAAGCTGAGAATATAAACTCTTTCCCCTTCCCATTGGTTTGAATCTTAAAAAAAGAACATCTTTTATGCCCATTTTTTTCGCATATTTACAAATTTCCTCTAAATGGGAGTAGCTTTTTTTATTCACGATAAAGTTTATTCCCACTCTTATTTTTTCTTTTTTTAAAAGTTGAAGAGCTTTATGCCAACTTCTTTCTTCAAAGGGTAACTTTTCATTAAAAAGATCAACCGAAACATGAATGACGCTAAAAACTTTACATTTTTTCACATTTTCTCTGGTAATAAACATTCCGTTAGTGGTGACAGTGGGAGAAATTCCTTTTTCTCTAGCATAAGCAGCGATGGCAAAAATATCTGGACGGGAAAAAGGTTCTCCCCCACCAAAGGCAACAGAAAAAACTTTCATTTCTGATAAAATATCGATTATTTTTTTGATTTCTTTGAAGCTCAATCTTCTGTTTCCCTCTGGTTTAGAGTCTGAGTAACAAAAAGGACATTGCTTGGGACATTGATTGGTGAAATTAAGATGAATAAAAAGAGGGGTAGAAAGATAGTTTTTTTCTTGATTCCAAAGCTCGCTTTCTTTCTCTCCCAAAAATTTCATATAATCTTTATCAACAAAAACTGTCATTCCCAATTTTTCAGAAAATAAAATTCCGCCAAAAGATTCAGGCCTAATTTTCCAGTCCATAAGAGTAATGATGAATTTAATTAGGATAAACTATTTTCAAGAATTAATGGATTGGTCTTCAGAAAAATTTTACTCAAATTATCCCCAAAATACCCCAATTAACATCTGATAAATTGTCCAAAGTATGAGCACTCCTCCCCCTCCTATTAGCATCACAAAAGGAGGTAAAAAGAAATAACGAAAGCGAGGATGACGAACAAAAAAAGAAAAATGACTAATTAAAGAGGTCAAATAAAAAGTAATAAAAACCCAAAATAATGCTGGCAGGAGACAGCCAAATAAAAAACTACATATTAAAAAAAATATAAAAGCAATGATTTCATTTTCAAAAACATGAGAAAATGAATATTTGAAAACATCTGTAGTAACAAACCATAAAAAAAATATTCCTACCAATACACTCATTACCAACCTAATAAAATATCTTTTTAAATTTTTCTTTATCTTCTTTTTTAGCTCCTCTCTTTCTTCTTGAGAAATTATCCTTTCTCCTTTGGTAGCAATCCAAAATCCTTGAAAGAGCGAAAGGGGAATAAAAATACCTACTATACCTAAAACAGAAAGAATATTAAAAACAAAAAGATAATTAACCGCACCGCTACAATTTGGATTTTTTCCAAAAATAATTTTTAATATTTTTCCCTTTTTTGTTTGGATATTACCATTGAACATATTCTTAAGCGAAATAATGATAAAAACTAAAAGACCACAAAAGCCAAAAATAAAATTAAGGGTGCAAAAAAGAAAATGAATATAACCAAACCCAAGACTAAAAAAATATAAAATTTAGATTTGGTTTTTCTTTCTATATATTTCCACACTTTCCAGGTGATTAAACTAAGAATTACTGTGAAAATTGAACCTAAAACCAAAAACATCCCTCCGCCCAAAAGAACATCATAAAAAGAAAGTGAGCTATTGTTTGGATTTTTACTAAAATAAATTTTAAAGATTTTTCCCTTAAAAATTTTCATTTTATTTATTTTAAGACAAATTCACTGATTTTCCAAAAATCTTTAAGGTTCATTAGAAAATTTTAACTCTTCTATTATTTCTGGCTGGAAAAATTGGTTAATTTTAACTTTGATAGGCTTTACTTTTTCAATTTTACCACCCTTGACCAAAACCTCCAATATCAATCCTTCAGTAGTGTTTTTTGAAAAATTTTGATCAAAAACAAAATTGCCGAGAGAATAAGCAATGTAGCCTTCTTTGTATTTTTCAATGGGCTGAATGACATGAGGATGATGGCCTACTACTAAATCTGCTCCGCTCTCAATTGCTACTCTTGAAATTCGAATTTGAAATTCGGTTGGCTTTAAAAGATACTCTGTGCCATAATGAAAAGAGACAATAACAATTTCTGCTTTTTCTTTGGCCTCTTTAATTTTCTCTTTCATTTTTTCTTCTTCTAACCAACAAATTCCTGATTTCTCCATCGTTGCCTGCCAAAAAGGGCTTCCTAAATTAGTAAAAGCTAAAAAGGCAATTTTTGTCCCTTTTATTTTTTTTATTAGAGGTTCACAAGCTTCCTTTTGATTGAAACCTCCTCCTAAAGGATAAATTTTTGCTTCTTTTAATCTTTTGAAAGTATCTTCCATTGCCTCTCTGCCGTAATCGAAAATGTGGTTGTTGGCTACTGACAAAAGATCAAAGCCGGCAAATTTTAACCCTTCTATTACTTCAGGTTCTGCGCGAAAAGAATAAATAGAACCTACCTTTTTACCTTTATTAGAAATTGGTCCTTCTAAATTTCCAATTAAAATATCAGCTTCTTGAAGCTCTTTTGCCACTTTTAAAAAGGGAAATTTCCAGTCTCCATTTCCATATTTTTTCACTTTTTCTTTCACTCCCCGATCAAGCATAATATCGCCAACAAAAACTAAAGTAATGGAAGGGTTTCTTTTTAAAAATGAAGGAGGTGGTGAGTAAAAAGAGAGCTTCAAAAT
This sequence comes from Minisyncoccota bacterium, assembly GCA_938023415.1. Classification (GTDB taxonomy): domain Bacteria; phylum Patescibacteriota; class Minisyncoccia; order Minisyncoccales; family GBS-2; genus CALHEE01. The sequence goes on from CALHEE010000007.1 coordinate 26,814, forward strand.
TTCATTTTCAAACAGTTTAATTTGAAAAATCAAAAAACTGGCCAGAAAAATTGCTATTAAAATGAAGAGAAAGAGAAAAATAAAAGATGAGTTCTTTCTCATTCTCGATATAATCTTTTAAGGCCAAATTGTTTTGCCAAATTAATAGTCTCTTGATATTCTTTTTTTGTAATTTTCCTCGAAAGCTCTGGAAATTGAAAGGCCTTGTAGGCAGGCCAATATTGATCCATAATGTTTAAAAAGGTATTTTTCGAAATTTCTTTTGCTAAAAATTCAAAGATTTTCTCAGAACCTGCTAAACCATTTGGTAAAATCAAATGGCGAACTATTACTCCTCTGATTGCTACTCCTTCTGGAATTTCCAAATCATCAATTTTCAATCTGCAATCTGCAATCTTTAAATCTCCGACTTGTCGATGCATTTCTTTAATTGCTTTTTTCATGATCTCAAAATAGTTAGGGGCAAGAGAGTATTTGCGTGCAATTTTCTCATCTGAGTACTTGAGATCTGGCAGATAAATATCAACAATTCCATCTAGCAATTTTAGAATTTCTACTGAATCATAGGAATTGGTGTTGTAAACTAAGGGAATTTTTAATCCCATTTCAATGGCCATGGAAAGTGATTTTAAAATTTGGGGAACTTGGGGAGTGGGAGTGACTAAATTTATATTATGACACCCTAAATTTTGCAATTTAATCATCATTTTCGCCAATTCTTCAAAAGAAATTTCTCTGCCCATCCTCAGTTGAGAAATCTCATAATTTTGACAATAAACACAAGCTAAATTACAACTAGTAAAAAAAATGGTACCTGATCCATTCTTCCCAACCAAAGGAGCCTCCTCTCCAAAGTGGGGATGGAAGGCAGAAACCATTGGTAAATATCCCAGTTGACAAAATCCTTTTTCTCTTTTCATTCTGTTCACATGACATTTTCTGGGACAAATTTCACAATTTTCTAAAATTTTAAAAAGCCTTTCTATTCTATTTTTCAGTTCTTTTTTCGAAAAATTCAAATAAGAAGGATACATTAGTTCTATTTTAAAATAAAAACCGCCAGAAGATAATTCTGGCGGGTGGGAAACAGAAATTTACTTTGAAAAACCTTCTGCCCTTCTTTTTGCCCAGCATTCTTTGCAATATATCGGTCTACCAGGCGTAGGTTCAAAAGGCAACTCAGTTATTTCTTTTCCGCAATCTGTACAGGTCCAATGTCCTTGGTGCATTTGTCGTCGAAAATTCCTGTTTCCTCCAAATTTCTTGAGGGCCATTTATTTGATAAAGTTACAAATTTGTAACTCCCAAAATTAAAAGCGACCTTTGACCTCGGTCGCTATTTAATTGGGCTTCAAAAAGAAACTTACTTAAATAGACTTCCCTCGGTCCTTTTCACTTTAACAAAAATCAATTCCTATGTCAAATGAAAAGATCTTCTTTTTTGCTTTTAATCGTACCTCAAATTTGACCATTTACCACACCTGTCTCCCCAGCGAGCGACTATTTTTCCTTCAATTTTAGCTTGAATTACCTCGCACTTATTTGGACAGCCTGAGCACTGGAAAGAGTCACATTCGATTTCTTTATCTGAGATTTCAAATCCTCTGAATTTTGTATTTTGGGGAGCCATTTCTTTTACTAAAAGAGCCACGCCAAAAGCTCCCATTACCGTATTGTATTTGGGAACAATAATTTCTTGACCTAATGCCTCTCTAAAAGCCCATCTCATCCCGACATTCTCTGAAACTCCTCCCAAAAAAACAATAGGTGGTAAAATTTTTTTTCCTTTTCCCACTCCAGCTAAATAATTTCTAGCCAATCCTTGACAGAGTCCAGCGATAATATCTTCTATCTTGTGGCCGATTTGCTGTTTGTGAATCATATCTGATTCGGCAAAAACACTACATCTACTTGCGATCTGAGTTGGGTTTTTAGACTTCAGGGCCATTTCTCCAAATTTTTCAATAGGAATTCCCAATCTAAAAGCTTGAGCATCCAAAAAAGCTCCTGTGCCTGCACTACAGAGATAATTTAATGCAAAATCAACTACAACCCCGTTTTCCAAAATGATAATTTTTGAGTCCTGACCACCAATCTCAATTACTGTTTTGGCCTCAGGTACAAAATGGGTTACTCCTTTTGCATGAGCGGTAATTTCGTTTTTAATTACATCTGCCCCGACAATGCTTCCTATCAAATACCTTCCAGAGCCTGTAGTCCCCACTCCGCAAATTTCAATTTGAGGATTATGACTTTCAATCCAATCTTTTACTTTTTTCAGTCCATTTTTTATTGCCTCAACTGGTCTTCCTCCTGTTCTTTCATATTTCCAATATAAAACTTCTGCTTTTTCATCAATCAAAACAAATTTTATCGTCAAAGATCCAATATCAATTCCTAAATATGTCTTAAGACTTTTTTGATTCATGGTAGTTTTTGACAACATCGACAAAAGCTTCTAATCTTGTGTCGATTCCGGCTTCAGCTACTTCTTCGTCAAAAGAAAGGGATAGAAAAGGAATACCAGTTTCCTGATGGATTTTTTCTAAAATTGGCCTGACGGTAGTTTCAGGCATACAAAATGCAGGTAAAAGCTGAATTACTCCATCGAATCCTTTTTTCACATATTTTAACATCTCATAAATTGCATCTCTTCCGTGCCCCCCCACTGTCGATCCTAAATATTTTTTAATTTTTCTTTGGATTCTCCAATCAACAAACAAAAACTTTTTACTCAAGTGATAAGAAAGGGTAATTTCCTTGTGCACCTCAATTCCTTCTCTTCCCAATTTTTTCTCAATCTCAAAATTTACCCCAGGATCACAAACAGTATAAATTTCTCCTACAATCCCCACCTTTGGTAAATTTGATATTTTTTGGATCTCAATCTTCGAAAATTCTTCTAAGATCTCTTTTTGTACTTTTTTAAAATCTTTTTCCTTTTTTACTTTTTCTAATTTCTTTATTGCCTCAGAAAAAACTAAATCAGTCTTTCCCTTTTTTATTTCTCTGGGCCTCAAAAAGGCTGCTTTTTTTTCTATTTTTTCGATGAAAAAAAGCATTTCTAAACAAAGTTTGGCTGCTCTTAAAATCTGCCATATTGACTTTTGAGAAAATTTTTTCACTTTCAAAAAAATATCTCTTACCCCTTGATCTAAGATAATAAAGTTAACTTTCTCGCCCGATTCTTTTAAAATTTTATCTTGAGTAACCGCGTAATATCTCAACCTACAAGATCCCCCAGTGGCAGTAACCATAAAAATAGTATTGGCTCCATTTCTAATTGCGGACAAGTAATTTCCCAAATTAACCTTAAAAGGAAAACAAAACATTTCTGGGGAAATTTTTGCCCCTTCTAAAATTGCCTGAGGATTGGTCTTTTCAGGCAAAACCACTCTTATTCCCAAAGATTCAAAAAGAACTTTAAAGGCGATGGTATAGTTTCCCCAATTGGCAAATGTGACAATAGGCTCTCTTTCCATAGAAATTTAATTTATCAAAAAATGAGAAATTTTTAAAGAGTGTCAACAAAAGCTTCTAATCTAGTTTGAAAACCTGCTTCACCAGTGTGTTCATCGATAATTAGATATAAAAAAGGAATGTTTTTTTCTTTAAAACTTTTCTCCACAAATTCCTTTAAAACTGCATCACAACCGCAGGCAAAAGAAGAAATTTGAATAGCACCAGAGAGTGGATATTTTAAAACCTCTTCAATCTTTTCCATCATTTCCTTTCCAAATTCCCAATGAAATTGGATCGCAAATGCCTGACCCTGCAGGGGGGATGAAGGAACTTCATCAATAAAAATTGGCTCTATGTTCAATTTCTCCAATCTTTCTTTAACCCTTAGGTTGGTAAACTCATCATAGAGATTATATGGATGAGAAATTAAAACGATTTTTTTCCTTTCAGAATGAATTTTTTCGAAAAAATGTTCTTTTGCTTTTTCTTTCAAAATTCCTTCTTGAAAAAGGGCTTTTTCCAAGGCTTTTCTTGTCTCTTTTTCTTTTCTTTTGAGCTTTTCCCCAAGCTCAATTATTGACTGCTGAAAGCTCTTTTTCTTTTCATCAAACTCTTGAGTTAAAATTTTTGTTTTTAAAAGAATTTTAGCTAGATCTGGTAGACCAAAAAACTTCGGACAGTATTCTAGTTTTTCTTGGTTAGTTTTTAATCTTGGAACAAAAACTAAATCTACCTTTCCCTCTAACCACTTTAAATGTCCAAAATAAACTTTGTTTGAAAAGCAGGTTTCAGGATCAGAAATCTTCGTCCCAACTTCAATAATCTCTTTGTTAGTTTTTGGCGACAATAGAACATCAAAACCTAATTCTTGAAAAAAAGTTTCCCAAAAGAAAGGCCTTTTCCAATAAATTAAAGCTTGGGGAATGCCAATTTTCATGTTGTTAAAATAATCTTCCTTGTTGAGAAATATTTTTTCTTTCGCCCTCTTGAAAAATTTTTACTTTCCCATACACCCCATCGTAGCCAGGTTGAATAAAAACTCTGCCCTCCCTTACCCTCATTATTCCTTCGGCAATTTCCGAGCTGGTGATCTTTTCTAAGTCTTCTCTTTTTACCTCCAAAAGGACATTAAATTCATTTCCAAAACTCTCAATCAATTTTTTATATTCTTTGTTGACATTGACCGTGCCTACTTCCTGTCCTAAAACATCGGCGATTATTTCTTCTAATGGAACCAAACTTTTAAAAGGAATAGCATTTTCTGGAACAAATTTTTCTGGTCGGTCAGCTAATTGTTCTACCCTATTTAAAACCCCAATTGTCAAAGGCTTTCCGCAAATTGGACAAATCCCATCATTTTTTCTCGTCTCTTTGGGATGAAAGGCTACACCACAGTTCCTATGACCGTCGTAATGGTATTTCCCTTCTTCTGGAAAAAATTCAATCGTGTATAAAAATTTTGACCTATCTTTTTCTTTAATCGCAGTTAAAATGGCATAATAATTCAACTCGGTATCAAAAACATTGGCTTCACGACCGATTTTTGAGGGAGAATGAGCATCAGAACAGGAAATTAAGGTAATTTTATCTAAACAAGAAAGTCGCCAATTCATCTCCGGCGAACTACTCAATCCTGTTTCTCCCGCAAAGATATAATCTGAAAACTCTTCAAAGCACTCGTTCAAAGAATCGAATCCAGAACGAGAGCCAAAAAGACTAAAATGTGGCGTCCACATGTGAGCGGGAACGATCAGGCAGTCGGGAGAAATGTCTAAAATAATTTTTGTTAATTGTTTAGCATCCAATCCCAAGGTGGGACGGCCATCTACATTTAAATTACCGAAGCTCTTCAACTTAATGTTGATTTTGTCAACAATTTCAAAAGAAGGAGCAAAAATAATAAGATGAATCTTCCTGATCTTTCCATTTTTTAAATAAACACAACTAATTTCAGTAGTTAAAAGAAATCGAACATCAGAGTTTTTGTCTTTTTCCTTTTTAATTTTAAAAAGGCCGGTCTCTGCCGGTGCTAAATTTTCTTTTAATTCTTTCAGCCACCCCTGGTGAGTAAAATCCCCAGTGCCCAAAACTGTAATCCCTTTAATCTTTGCCCACTTTGCCAAATTTTCCAAATCCATTTCTTTGCTCGTGGCTCTTGAATATTTACTATGAAGATGAAAATCAGCCACAAATTGCATGTTTGAATGCAAAATTAAAATGAGACTTTTGGAAAAATTTCAAGATAATCTACTTAGTTTTGAAAACTCTTTCTTCGAGAATTCTAAACACAGAAAGAATAAGAATAGTCAATAAGCTAGCAAAAATAGCTTCAAAATAAAATTTCGTGCCCACCGCAATACCAATGCCAGCAGAAACCCAAAGAGCAGCTGCGGTAGTTAACCCAGCGACTGTTCCCCCTTGATGAAAGATTACACCTCCACAAATAAAACCAATCCCCATAGCTATTGCCTGAATGATTCTGGTAGGATCGTAATTGATACCGCTTTCTCGATAATATAAAATACCCAATTTTAAAGCAATGATGGTAAAAAGACAACTCCCTAAGGTGGCTAAGGTATAAGTCCTCAGCCCTGCTCCTTTTTGCCGATATTCTCTTTCCAACCCAATTAAAGCTCCCAAAAGGGAAGCTAAGACTAACTGAGTTATTACTTCAATTTCCATAAATTTTAGTTTTTACAACTTATATACCCGATATCCCTCCCTAACTTTCTGGTTAACCTTAAGACCAATTGTATCTCCAGCTTTTGCTTTCTTCACCTTTTGGCGATCGATTTCCATGGACTCAACAACCTGTTGAAAATCTGTTTGGCCACCAACAATTCTAATTGTTTCACCCACCTCCAAACTATCTGATAATTCAATGACCGCCACCCCAATTTTCCCAAAATAATGGGTAACTTTTCCAATTAATTTTTCTTGGGGAATGATTTCTTCCATAAAATTTTTATTTTTTCCCGACCTTTAATTTTTCCTTTTTAATTAATTCGATTAGTTTTCTCACTAGTTTTTTCGGATCTCTTTCAAAAATAATCTTTTTTACCCCCCGATAAGGACCAGTGACAATAAATCTAATTTTGTCAGCGGTCCCACCACTCCCTTCTAAAACACCAATAGGTTTTTGGATCTCAAAGGCGGTAGCAAATTCGTGTAATGTCCCCATCCTTCCACAAATGATAATCACCCCATCAGCTGACTTGGTCATTATCACATTTCTACCAGCATAATCTGCTCCGGTATAAACGATGACATCAAAGACATCGGTAGGAAGTTTATACACCTTTATGTGTTCGGCCTCAGAGGCAGCTGGAGAAAATCCAATGCTAAAACCACCAGCTTCTTTAAAGGCTTTGGCCACTAAATAAGGAACACCGGTGGTTGCTCCGGTAAGTAAATTACAGTTTTGGCGGGCAATTTCACGGCCTAATTCTCTAGCTAATTTTTCAATTTTTTTTCCGCAGTGATGAACTACGGCCGAACCAGAAACAGCGATTTCAAATTTTTCAAACATATTTTAATTTTATCAAACTAAAAACGGGAAGTAAATTTTTTCCCGTCTTTAGTGAGGGGAATAACCTTAATGCCTTTGACTGGTAAGCTTAATTTCTGGCCGGACAATAGCCAGACGAGATCTCTCCAGTCTCTAGCACTAAGATTACTTGTCCTTTGGGCATATAGCCCGCACCCCTCACTTTTAAATTTTAATCTCTAAAAATGCCATGTCAAGTGCCCTCGAGAGGAGTCGAACCTCTATCTCAAGCTCCGGAGGCTTGCGTTTTATCCGTTAAACTACGAGGGCTTTTCAGCAATTAAGTAGATATTTGTCCTCGGATCTTTACCGCCTCGCCAACTCTTTTTTATTTTAAAACCCACCTGGGCAACCAATTTTTCTAGCCCTCTCTTTGTAAAGCAATGAAAATATCTCTCGACCAAAATTTCCCCTTTTGGGTTTCGCCAAGGAAGAAAGATGTCAAAAAAGTCCAGTTTTGATTTCCTAATTAATTTTAAAAAAGTATACTTTAAAAGTAAAACCAAGCCTTTTTTCCTTTTCCAAAAATCCCAAACCCTTAAAATCAGAGTTCCTCCTGGTTTCAATACTCTCTTTGCCTCTTTCAAATATTGGATACGAAAATCTCTCGAGGGAAGATGATGCAAAACAGAAATACTGTAAACTTTATCGAAGAATTGATCAGGAAAGGGTAATTTAAGAGCGTTTCCAACCTGAAAATTTCCCTCAGGAAATTCTTTTTTCGCAAGCTCAATTAACTTTTCAGAAAAATCAATCCCGTAGTATTGGACATTTTTTTCCTTTAAAACCTTAAATAACCTTCCATTTCCACAACCTGAATCTAAAATTTTTTCCCCGGAGAGGGCATAATCTGCTAATTCTTTGATATCTTCTGATAAAAAAGCTCTTGTTCTTGCATATTCTAAGGCGATAAGGTTATAATCTTTTTGAGTCTTTTCAAGTAAATACTCAGCGTAGTTTTTTTCCATAATATGATTGAAGAAAAAATAATTAGGGAATTGACTAAAGAAAAACTTAAAAATCAGAGTGATTTAGATTCTTTTAAAAGAAAAATTGCCAAAAAATATAAAATTCCTTGCCCAAGCAACACCTGGCTTTTTAAAGCTTATCACAAATTGATAAAAGAAAAAAGGATAAAAAGAAAACAGAAAATAGAAGAATTATTGAAAACTAGACCTGTAAGATCTCTTTCTGGAATTGTCAATATTACTGTCTTAACAAAACCTTATCCTTGTCCAGGCCAATGCATTTTTTGTCCTTTAGAAAAGGAAATTCCAAAGAGTTATTTATCGGGAGAACCAGCGGTCGAGCGGGCAAAAAATTTAAAATACCACCCTTATCTCCAAACTAAAAAAAGAATTGAGGTCTTAAAAGAAGAAGGTCATCCTACCGACAAAATTGAATTAAGGATTGTAGGGGGAACATTTAGTTTTTATCCCCTCAAATATCGTCTCTGGTTCATTAAGGAATGTTTCCGAGCTGCCAACACCTCAAAAATGTCGCACATTAAAAAGCCATGGCAAAATAATGTGCAACAATTGTGGGAGGAATTAGTTAGTGAGCAGAAAAAAAATGAAAAGGGAAAAAATAGAATCGTAGGAATTTCGATTGAGACGAGGCCAGATTTTATAAATGAGGAGGAAATTAAAATCTTGAGAAAGCTGGGGGTGACGATGGTTGAAATGGGAGTGCAAACAATTTTTGATGATATTTTAGAGAAAAATAAAACAAATTTGACTCAAGAAAAAATTGCTCGGGCAACAAAATTATTAAAAGACGCTGGCTTTAAAGTTTTGTATCATTTAATGCTCAATTTGCCAGGCTCTGATTTAAAAAAAGATTTTGAGTGTTTCAAGATTATTTTTTCTGATGAAAGATTTAAACCAGATTGGATAAAAATTTATCCAGTGGCAGTAACAAAAGAAAGTCAACTCTTTAGAATGTGGCAAAAAGGAAAATATCAACCATATCCTGACAAAACACTCATTGAGCTTTTAATTAATATCAAAAAAATTCTCCCTTATTGGGTAAGGGTGGCAAGAATTTTAAGAGATATTCCAGCTCAAAAAATTGAGGCAGGTTGTAAAATTTCAAATTTGAGAGAAGTGGTAAAAAAGGAAATGGAAAAGAGAAATTTAAGGTGCAAATGTATTAGATGTCGAGAAATTAGAGAGAGATACAATCGAAAAGAGAAGATCTATTTATTCAGAGAAGATTACGAAGCTTCCGGTGGAAGCGAGATATTTTTGAGCCTTGAAAACAAAAATAGAACCAAATTATACAGCTTCTTAAGATTAAGAGTCCCAAAAATCTCAGAGGAGAAATCTTCGGCAATTTTTCCGATCTTAGAAAACTCAGCAATAATTAGAGAAATTCAAACTTTTGGCGAGCAGGTTCCAATTGCTCAAAGAAAATTAGCTCCCCAACATCGAGGTTTAGGAAAAAAATTGATAAAGGAAGCGGAAAAAATAAGTAAGAAGGAATTTGGATTAAATAAAATCGCAGTAATTTCAGGAATAGGAGCGAGGGAATATTTCCGAAAATTTGGATATAAATTGAAAGAAACTTATATGGTTAAATTGCTTTAAAAAATCTGCCTGATTTTTGGAAATTTCAAACCATCAGTCAGATAATATGTTGGAAAAAATTTCTCCCTTGCCAAAATTCCTCCGCAAATTCATCCAAAAGAAAGATCTACTTTTGGCTCTTTCAATCCTGGAGCTTGCCCAATATCATAACTTTGGCATTGCTTGGCCCTTCCCCAGCTACTGCTTTTTCTCAGTTTTTTCCCATTTTTGCTACTATAATATAATAAACCTCAAGGTCGAAAATAAAAGCTGTTAAGATTCAAAAAATTTTATGTGGTATCTGTTCTTATTTTATTTAATTGTTGCCATTGTCATTTTGGGCTTTGCTGGATTGAGAATTGTCAATCAATATGAAAGAGGAGTGGTTCTCACTTTGGGAAAATATACTGGTACCTATTCTCCTGGACTTCATTGGATTTTTCCCGGTATTCAAACAATGATTAAGGTCGACATGAGAATTGTAGCAGTTGATGTTCCCAGACAAGAGGCGATTACTAAAGACAATGTACCAGTGGGAGTGAATGCAGTGGTGTATTTTAAGGTCGAAAGGGCAGAAGATGCCGTTTTGAAAGTGAATAACTATCACTACGCAGTTTCCCAATATGCCTTAGCTGCCTTGAGAGATATTATTGGTGGAGTAGAACTTGATACTTTATTAGCCGAAAGAGAGAGGATCGCTTCAGAAATCAAAAAAGTGGTTGATATAGAAACAGAGGCTTGGGGAATTGATGTCACGGCCATAAAAATGCAAGATATCGAATTGCCGGCAGCAATGAAAAGAGCAATGGCTGCCCAAGCAGAATCAGAAAGAGCAAAAAGGGCGATTATTATCAAATCAGAAGGAGAAATTAAAGCGGCAGAGAATCTTAAAATAGCCGCCCAAATTTTGGGTGAGGTGCCTGGTGGTCTTTCTTTAAGAACATTAGAAACAATTGAAAAGATTCAACCTGATCCATCAAAGACAGTGATCTTTGCCTTACCGGTGGAAATTTTTGAGGGAATAAAAACCCTCGCGACAAGAAAAAGAGAGTGGTGAAGGTTACCTAATTTCTTTTAAAAATTCCTCAGCTAACTTTGCAGTTTGGGCTGTGCTTTGATAAAAAGCCTTCCAGACGACTACAATGTCGACACCGTTGAAAATTGCGCGTTGAACTTCTTGAATGGTATCACCCCCAGCTATTGCCACCATACTATCGAATTCGTTCTTAATTCGGGCAATTTCATGGTAGGGAATTTCCGATTGTGGGTTAAAGGATTCTTCATCTACTCCCCGATGTAAAATCACTACTTCTGGAGGTTTTTTTAATTTTCTCAATATTGCTAAGGGATATTCAACATTCATCATATCAATCATGGCATCAATTTTTTGTTTTTCGCACTCTTTAATAAAGGCATCTATCGTCTCAATGGGTGCTTGTCCTAAAACAACAGCTGCACTGGCTCCTCCTTTTTTAGCGAGAGCCACTTCTGTTGCCCCCCTATCCATGCACTTTAAATCGGCCACGATATAGGGAGTAAAGGATCTTTCTTTCTGTAAGATTTCATTTGTTGTACTCTCAGTTTTTGAACCTGAAGTTTTTAACAAAAATTTTAGCAAACTCATTTCTGGGACTTTTTCTGAACTCTCAAAAGAATAACCGAAAGTTCTCATTTGCCACCAATAACTAATTTTTTTAATTGCCTCCAAACCGTAGCTTTTAATCAGAGGTGTGCCTACTTCAATAATGATTCTCTCATCTAAGGGAATTTGGTAAATAATTTCCCTCGCTTCTTCCAGGGTATTGTTTAAGGCAATCTGCAGATATTTTTGTTTTTTGTTTAGCATTCCCATTTATTTTAACGCATCAAAAAAGCAAAAAGCAAATAACCTCCAATAGAAAATGAGGCAATGAGTGGTAGGGCAGGGATGGGCTTTCTGGGTGTTTGTCTGAGTAATAAATAAAAATTGGCCAAGAGACCAAAGAGGGCAAAAAAGACGACGATTAATGAAGCGAAAATTCCCTTTGACAAAAGAGAGACAGAAAACAAAAGAGGAAAAGCGACATCCCCTCCACCCAGAATCAAAAATTTTCCACCAGGTGCGATTTTTGCTAAGCTTTCTTTAAAACCAAAAACATCGGAAGGCACAATCAAACCAAAAATCACTCTTTGTTCTATCATTTCTTGAGCCATTTTCACCATATGTTTTGTTTTATAAACAGCGATAAAATCATAAATTGATAATAAGATCAAAAGCAAAACTATCACTTCTGGCTTCATTTGAAGGCCCAAAATTATCGAAATGCCAACAATCCCAAAAATCATTAAAAGATTTTGGTTAAAAACGGATGGTTTTTTAATCCACCAAAAAAGCAAAAGAGAAATTAAAAATAAGGGAATAGGTTCTGGAAACCAAATTTCAAAAAAAATCATTCCGGCAAAAAAAGAAATAAGCACAAAGAGGAATTTGTAAAGTTTCCCCTTAACCTTTTTTGACTTCAAAAACCTAATGAGCAAAAAAATAAAAAGGGAAGCTAGGGCAAAATGAAAAATAAACTGAGGCAAAGAGAGAGGGTAAATTTCAATGCCTTGAAGGGCTGAAGTTTTTCTCACTCTTTCTCCAGAAAGAATACCCAAAATTAAAGCGGAAAAAAACAGTATTCCTCCGATGATAAAAAAATTCAAAAATTCTTTATTTTTGAGATTCATCCAATTTCAAAATTTCCTCAATTGGGTAGTGAGGGGCAATTTTCAAAATCTTTTCTATAATTTTTTCTTTCTCTTCCTTGGTTGTTGCGGATAAATACTTAGCCTTCAATTTTTTGATCTTTTTTCTTCTGTTTCTCTTTTTCTTAATTTCAAATTGCCTTCTTTTTGGAGAAATTTTGCCCATAATTTCTATTGAAGATTTTTAATTAAATCTTTGGTCTTATCAGTTTTTTCCCAACTAAATTCGGGTTCTTCCCTTCCGAAATGACCATAACAGGCTGTCTTTCGATAAATCGGCCTTAAAAGGTTCAATTGTCTAATTATCCCACCAGGACTTAAATCAAAAATTTTTGGAATTATTTTAATTATTTTTTCTTCTGAAACTTTTCCTGTTTCAAAAGTATCGATGCTTAATTCTGTAGGTTTTGAGCCCCCAATTACATAAGAAATTCTTACCAAGCATTTCTCAGCTAGACCAGCAGCGACAATGTTTTTGGCAATATAACGGGCCATGTAAGCTCCCGCTCTATCAACCTTAGTCGGATCTTTTCCAGAAAAAGAACCTCCGCCTACGGGAATAATTGGACCATAAGAATCCACCACTGTCTTCCTTCCAGTCATTCCCGTATCAGAAATTGGCCCTCCAATGACGAATCTTCCAGTATTGTTTATATAAAATTTTGTTTTCTTGTCCAAAAAATCTTTACAGACAGGTTCAATCACTACCTTTTTAATGTCCTCTCTTAATTTGTTTATCGAAACCTCAGGGTCATGCTGGGCAGCAATTATGACGCTATCTAGTCTTTTAGCCTTTCCTCTTTCATATTCTAAGGTAACTTGCGCTTTCCCATCTGGCCTTAAATAATTCAATAACTTTTTTTCTCTTACCTCAGCTAATCTTCTTACTAATCTATGGGCTAATACAATGGGAAGGGGCATTAATTCTTTTGTTTCGGTGCAGGCATAGCCTATACTCGAACCCTGATCTCCTGCTCCTTGCCTTTTTGTCCCCGTCTTTCTTACCCCTCTGGAAATATCTGGGGATTGTTCAGAAATAGTATTCAAAACTGCTACTGTTCGCCAATCAAAACCATATTCTGGCTTTTCATAACCAATCTCTTTGATGGTTTCTCTTACTAAACTGTTGATGTCCACCCAGGCCTTAGTGGTAATTTCCCCTCCGACAATCACATAACCTTTGCTGACAAAAACTTCGCAAGCTACCCTTGCGTATTTGTCTTCCTTTAAAATGGCATCTAAAATTGTGTCAGCAATCTGGTCCGCTATTTTATCGGGGTGGCCAGGACAAACCGATTCTGAAGTTAAAAAATAATTTTTTTTCATATTCTAATTTTTATTAATCTTTTTTGAGCTTCAACCTTTTCTTTGTTTGAAATTTTTGCCTTTTTAACTGCCATTTCTAAAATTCTTATTGTCCGATCATAATTTTCTCTGTCAACTGGATAAGGAACTTTATCTTTTCCTCCGTGGGCAAAAGAATATCTAGCGGGGTCTTCAAAAGAAGGTTTAGCTCCGTAAATGATTTCTGAAACTAAGCTTAAGGCTCTGATTGTCTTTGGGCCTACTCCCTCTATCATTATTAAATTTTCAAAATTTTCTGGTTTTAAAAAATGGGCTTTTTCAATTGTCTTTTTTAGTCTTTTGAAGTCAAAATGTTCCCTTAAAACAGGATGCCAATAAAATTCCCTCTCTTCTAATTCTATCTCACAAAATCCTGGTAATCTTTTTTGCTTCATTAAAGAATCTTTTTTTCCAAAAATTAATCTATAATCTCTTAAAAAAGTTTTTGGTTCTTCTTTCACTAACTCTAACGAAATTTTTTTATTTTCCTCGCTTTCCTTAGCCACCAAATTCAAAACCTTTGTCTTAAAATCAGAAATAATCCCAGAATGGGGTTCTCTGGTGAAATCTTTGACATTTTGAGAAAACCAATGATATCTCCTTGCCCTTTGAAAGGTAGCATTCATTCCCTGCTGGACAACAGCCCAAGATCCAGACTTTGTGAAAATGAAATTGTGATGGTATAAGGTAAAACCATCTTGGACTAAAGCCGAATCTACCTTGGCCACAATTTTTGAAGCATAAATTAAATTTGGAGCAAATTCAAAACCTCTAGAAATTCCATAGGCCATAATTTCTTCCGGCGTTTTTTTTGACTCTCTTTTTCCGCCACAAACATAAATTCCCAATTGATCTTGAATGTCAAAAAGTCCTGCTTTTAAAGCACCCAAAGTAGTCACCCCCAAACCTGAAGAATTCCAATCAAAACCCAAAACACAACCTAAACTTTGAAACCAAATTGGATCAGAAAGTCGTCTCAAAAACTCCTCCGGACCAAACTCTTCAACGATGGCCACGGTAATCGCTCGACCCAACCTCCTCATTCTTTCAAAAAGCCATCTTGGGCATTTCCCATAATCTAAAGGAATGGTGGCAATTCCAGTTCTCATTTTTTTAATTAAATTATTTGCTGCGAGAGACCCGAATCAAACCTGAACAAGGAATAATTTCAATTCCTCTTTTTTCCAACTCATCTAAAAATAAATTCATGCCTAAAGAATCTGAAGGAGTGTGGCCAGCAACAATGACATTAAGGTGAGCTTCTCTTGCTTGCTTCCAGTGCTCTTCAGATTGATGCATGGAAACTATAGTTCCAATTCCGGCAATGGCTAATTTTTCATAAATTTTTGGCGAACCTTCTGTTCCCCCTGTCACTTCAGTTAAGGCAATTTTTCCGCATCTGTTTTCTGGCGAGCC
>CALHEE010000008.1 GCA_938023415.1 Minisyncoccota bacterium
ACAACCGTAATTACTACAAGTAAAATATCTTGTCGGATCTAGTTCTAACTGAAAGTAAAGACAAAACTTTTGCGGTCGATTATTTCCCTCCCTATACCAAAAATATTGTCTTACGCCATTGCCAGTGGGAATGGGGTTTAAATAAATTTGTAAATCTTCATTTACGGGAAGGATTTGTTCTCCGCAAAGATCAGTAGCACAAGAAAAAGGAGTAGGAAGGCTAGTTGGATAATAACCTAAGTCATTGTACCTCAGTTCCAGAGCATTAACGATCTGGCGCAAATCCGCCTTCCCTTTAATGTCTCGCTGTTTTTTTCTCATGTCCATAAAGTTAATAGAAACAATGGCGATCAAAAAAACAATAATAGTAAGGACAAGTAAAAGCTCAACTAAAGTGAAGCCACTAATTTTTTTAAATCTTTCTGCTTTGCTTTTAAAGAAAGATGTCATCTTTTCCCTTTTTGTTTTCCTTATTTTTTAGTATAAAAGAAAATCGCAAAAAGACAAGCTAAGGGTTTTTGGTGCGGACGGTGGGACTTGCACCCACACGGGAAAACCCCATACGCCCCTCAAACGTACGCGTCTGCTAATTCCGCCACGTCCGCCCATTTTTATTTTAATAAATTTAAGGCTTCAAAACAATTATTTTTGCTTCTTCAGGCGACAAGTCTTTCTTTTTAATCGATAATTTTTTTGTCGGTTCTAAAGATTTTATTCCAAAAGTTTTCAAAAATTTATCCAAGGTTTCAAGTTTGATTTTTATTTTTGGAATCCAATAATGCATAGGGATAGTAATTTTTGGTTCAAGTTGGTTCATAATCTTTACCGCTTCTTTAGAAGAAATGGTAAAAACCCCACCTACCGGAATCATTAAAATATCGATCTCTCCTATCGCTTCTAATTGTTCTTGGGTTAATTCCTTTTGCCCAAAATCTCCCAAATGACAAATTCTTAAATCTTCCGCCTCGATAATAAAAATATTATTCTCTCCCCTTTCTTTACCCTGGACATTGTCATGAAAACTCAAAATTCCTTGAACAAACACATTCTTTATTTCATATTCTCCAGGGCTGTCAATCAAAAAATAATTACCTGAAATTGCCTCAACATTATCATGATCTTTGTGATGGTGGGAAATTAATAAAATATCAGCCTCTAATTTTGGTAACCTCAAACCGATCTCTGGGGAAAAGGGGTCAATCACAATAGAAACTTGCTCTCCTTTATTTTTGGGAATCAAAATTTGAAAACAAGACTGGCCGTACCAAAAAAGTTGCATAAGGTTATTTTAACATTGCTCTTGAAAAGAAGCAAGAAATATTATAAGTTAAGTAGGTAGTATGATAAATCGGATGAAAAAATTGCTAACAGAAAATGAATTATTGAAACCACCAACCATTGGTCAGGTGGTTAAGGGAAAGGTTTTAAGCAAAGGAAAAAAGGCAATTTTTTTGGATTTGGGAGCAATTGGCACAGGAGTGATTTATGGAAGAGAATTTTTAGAGTCAAAAGATCAACTTAAAAATTTAAAGATTGGAGATGAGGTTTTAGCAAAAATAATCGATTTAGACAATGAAGAAGGACTTATTGAATTGTCAGTCAAAGAAGCATCACAAGAAGTAACCTTTGAAATTTTAAAAGAAAAAAAGAAAAGCGGTGAGGTCTTAAAAGTAAAGATTTTGGGAGCAAACAAAGGAGGACTGTTAACTGAGGTTTTAGGAATTCCTGCTTTTCTGCCTGTCTCTCAATTAAAACCAGAGCATTATCCAAAAGTAGAAAACGGAGACAAAAACCAAATTTTGAAAAGGCTTCAAAAATTTATAGGAAAAGAGCTTGAGGTTCAGGTTTTAAATATTCTTTCTGAAAGTCGTCAACTCATTCTTACTGAAAGAATAAAAAAGAAAGAAAAAACCCCTAGCCAATTAGAGGGCCCAAAAGTAGGAGAGGTGGTAGAAGGAGAAATTAGCGCCATTACCTCCTTTGGAGCTTTCGTGAAATTTGGAGATTTAGAGGGACTGGTCCCCTTCTCTGAATACAACATGGATAACTTGAAGGTGGGAGAAAGGGTGAGGGTAAAAATTATAGAAATAAAAGACGATAAAATTTATTTATCTTTAAAATTGGAAAATGAAAAATTTCACTAAAAATTTCCTTCTTTTAATAATTCTTTTTTTTCTCACCTCTCTCTTTTTTAGTTTTTTCTCAAAACCTTTTCAGGAAAAAAAGGAAATTTCGCTCACTAAATTGGTTGAAGAAATCAATCAGGGAAGAGTGAAAAAAATTACCGCTATTGGAAATCAGTTAGAAATCGTCTACCAAGATAACTCTCGGGTTTATTCTAAAAAGGAGCCAGAAGCTGCTCTTTCTCAATCTCTGATTAATTACGGAGCAATTAGAGAAAAATTGAGCCAAGTTGAAATTGAAACTAAGGAAGTAGGAAATGTCTGGAGTTGGTTGGGCCCAATTTTATTTTCTCTCTTGCCTTTTTTGATTCTAATTTTCTTTTTCTGGAGCATTTTCCGCCAAGCAAAAACTGGTACCACCCAGATTTTCGACTTTACTAAAGCAAAACCAAGACTCTTTGGGGCAGGATCAAAACAAAAGGAAAAGGTCAGCTTTGATGATGTAGGAGGACTAAAAGAAGCTAAAGAAGAACTAAAAGAGGTGGTCGATTTTTTGAAAAATCCAAAAAAATATTTACAATTGGGAGCAAAGATCCCCCGGGGGGTTTTATTAATAGGCGCTCCCGGTACCGGAAAAACTTTATTGGCCAAAGCCATTGCCTCCCAAGCTAATGTTCCTTTCTTCTCAATTACCGCCTCTGAGGTGATTGAGCTTTTTGTTGGAGTAGGAAGTGCGAGGATTAGAAGTCTCTTTGAACAGGCAAGAAAAGTCGGACGGGCAATTATCTTTATTGATGAAATCGATAGCATCGGAAAAATAAGGGGGGTAGGGGTAACTGGTGGGCACGAAGAGAGGGAACAAACTTTAAATCAATTATTGGCAGAAATGGATGGAATTGGAAGGGAAGAAGGAATCTTGGTTTTTGCTGCTACTAATAGACCTGAATTGTTAGACCCTGCTCTTTTGCGACCAGGAAGATTTGACCGAAGAATCGTTTTAGATTTACCAGATGTTGGAGAAAGGGAGGAAATTTTAAAAATCCATTGTCGAGGAAAACCATTGGCTTTAAATGTTAATTTAAGGGAAATTGCGGAAAGAACTCCTGGTTTTTCTGGAGCAGATTTAGCCAATGTCGTCAATGAAGCAGCTATCTTAGCGGCAAGAAAAAACAAACAACAAATTTTCCAAGAAGAATTTTTAGAGGCAATTGAAAAAGTTTTGTTGGGACCAGAAAGAAAATCCCATATTTTGTCACTTAAAGAAAAAGAAATCGCTGCCTATCACGAAACTGGACATGCCTTGGTCTCTGCCTTTTTGCCAGAGGCAGAGCCAGTGAGAAAAATTTCCATCATTGCTCGGGGATTGGCTGCAGGTTATACCTTGAAATCACCGAAAGAAGAAAGGAAATTTAAAACAAAATCTGAATTTTTGGCAGAAATGGCTGCTCTTTTAGGAGGTTACTGTGCCGAAAAAATAAAATTTGGTGAAATTACTACTGGGGCAGCCAATGATTTGGAAAGAGCTACTCAACTGGCAAAAAAAATGGTTATGGAATTTGGAATGTCGGCTTTAGGCCCTATTACTTTCGGAAAGAAAGAAGAGTTGATTTTTTTGGGAAAGGAGGAAATCTTGAGAGATTATTCTGAAAAGGTAGCGGCAAAAATTGATCGAGAAATTGAAAAATTAATTAAAGAATCAGAAGAAACAGCTACAAAAATTTTAACCAAAAAAAGAGGGCTTTTGGAAAAAATTGCCAAAAGATTAATAGAAAAAGAAACGATAGAAAAAGAAGAATTCGAAGAATTAATTGGAAAAACAGAAAAACCAAAAAGAGTTAAAGCTCAAGAAAAAGTAGTTGAAATAAAAATCAAATAAAATTAAAATAAAAAGGGCATGTAGCTCAGTGGTAGAGCATCGTCCTTATAAGACGAGGGTCGCAGGTTCGATCCCTGCCATGCCCACAGGGGCACTTGGCGCAATGGTAGCGCGTTCGCTTGACGTGCGAAAGGTTGGGGGTTCGAGTCCCTCAGTGCCCACCAAATTTATGGAAAAAGAAATAAAAAATTTTTTAGCGCCTTTCTTAAAGAAAGATCTCCCTGAAATAAAACCTGGTGATACTGTTTGCGTTTATCAGAAGCTAAAAGAAGGAGAGAAAGAAAAAATTCAAACTTTTGAAGGAATAGTTATTGCCAGAAAGCATGGAAAAGAAATTGGCGCTACGATCACCGTGAGAAGAGAAATTTCGGGAATTGGAGTTGAAAAAATTTTTCCTCTTCACTCACCAACAATTACAAAGATTGAAATCTTAAAAAGAGGAAAAGTGAGGAGGG
The DNA here is from genome assembly GCA_938023415.1 of Minisyncoccota bacterium. Taxonomy (GTDB): domain Bacteria; phylum Patescibacteriota; class Minisyncoccia; order Minisyncoccales; family GBS-2; genus CALHEE01. Next base: position 4,455 of record CALHEE010000008.1, read on the forward strand.
CAAAACTTTATTATTTAAGAAAAGCGGTTGGTAAAAAGAAGAAAATCAAAATAAAGAAAGAATGAAAATGAAGTTGAGAAAGTTTATCAACTACCTTCCTCTCGCTTTTTTAATTTTAGCTAGTTTTCTTACCAGGTTTTATCATCTCGATCATCCTAAAAAAGTTGTCTTTGATGAGGCCCATTTTGGTCTTTACGCCACAAAATATCTTTCTCGCCAATATTATTATGATATCCATCCCCCATTTGGGAAACTTCTCTTTGGCCTGGTCGCTTTTTTAACTAAGGCCAAGCCTGGTTTTAATTTTGCCATCTCTACTGAATACGGAAATTTTAATTTTTTTCCTTTAAGGGCAACGGTCGCTTTTTTTGGTTTTCTTTTTGTAATTTTAATATTCTTTTTAACGAAAGAAATGGGCGGATCTCAAAAAATGGCCTTTTTGTCCGCCTTTTTTGTTCTCTTTGATAATGCCTTCCTCGTCCAATCCAGATTGATTTTACTTGACACTATCTTAATTTTTTTTATCTTTCTCTCTTTACTTCTCTATCTTTGGACAAAAAAGGCGAAGGTTTTTTCCTTAAAGTGGTACCTCCTTTTAACTTTTTTAGGCCTTTCTTTAGGTTGCGCCATTTCGACAAAATTAATAGGTTTTGGAATTTTTGCCCTTTTGTGGGTATGGGAGATTTTAGAAGAAAATTTTTTTTCAAAAGAAAAAAAAGAAATTCTCTTAAAAATTTTTTTCCTTTTCTTTTTACCAATTTTTCTTTATCTTCTCTTTTTCTTCATTCATCTTCAACTCCTTCCTCTTCCCTGCCAAGAAAACTGTGGAGAAGTTTTGGAATTGAAAAAATGGAAAACGTTCTTTGATATTACCGATTTCACCTATTTTGTCCAAGAATTGAATACTCCCCCATCAGGAAATCTTTTTCAGAAAATTTTAAAAATTCACAAATCCATCTTGAAAAATACCTTCAGCTTCTCAAGCTACCCTTGGGAAAGTAAATGGTACAGCTGGCCATTCTTGATCAGGCCTATTTGTTATTTTTGGGAAAAGAGAGATAAAGAAATGGTCATCATTTACTTTTTAGGAAATCCTTTAATCTGGTGGATTTCTGGAATTGGGTTTTTGATCTATTTTTATTTAATAGTGAGAAACCATCTTTTCCGTTCGAAAATGAACTTGCCGGCCATCTTTTACTCAGAAAAATCTCGGATGCTTGTTTTGGGTTATTTGTTTTTCTTTCTACCCTTTTCAGTCATTCCTAGATTTTTATTACTTTATCACTATCTTCCCGCCTTAACCTTTTTAATTATCCTTTTTGCGTTTGTTTTTTGCAGTCTTTTGGAAAAATTATCTGCCAGGTTTTCAAACATCATTTTCTTTTCAGTTTTAATTTTGATTTTCTTAAGTTTTCTTTATTTTCTTCCTTTGAGCTATGGCCTTCCCTTAACTGAAGGTTCTTTTAGGAAAAGATTATGGCTTCCTAGTTGGGGCTTTTGGTAAGTTTTTTGGAGGAAAAAATGAATTTAAAAATTATTTACCAAGATGAAAATTTATTAGTTTTAGAAAAACCTGCAGGAATGATCGTCTTTCCAGAAGGAAAGATAAAAGAAAAAACTCTTGTCGATTTTCTTTTAGAAAGATACCCTGAGTTAAAGAAGGTGGGTGAAGCTCCAAGATACGGAGTGGTCCATAGATTAGACAAGGAAACTTCTGGAATTTTGTTGGTGGCAAAAAATGAAAAAGCCCTAAAATTTTTTCAAAGGCAATTTAAGGAAAGAAAGGTAATTAAAAAATATTTGGCCCTTTTACATGGAAGACTTAAAGAAAATTTTGGTAGAATTGAAACCTTAATCGGCCGTTCACCCAAAAATGGCCAAAAACAAAAAGTTTATTTACCTTTTGAACCAAAGGCAAAAGGGAAAAGAAAAGCCATCACTGAATATCGGGTCTTAGAGAGATTTCAAAATTATACCTTATGTGAAGTGATGCCAAAAACTGGCAGAAAGCATCAAATCAGGGTTCATTTTAGTTATTTGGGCCATCCCATTGTCGGAGATAAAATTTATAGCTTCAAAAATCAAAAATCTAAACTAAAAAGGCACTTCTTGCATGCCTTTTATTTAAAAATAAAAATGCCAGAGGGAAGAGAAAGAGAGTTTCAATCAGAATTACCAAAAGATTTGAAAGAATTTCTTGAAAAATTAAGATGAGAGAATTTTTAAAAAAAATTCAACAATGGCCAAGGAAAAGAAAAAAGATTTTGCTTTGGATGACGATCATCATTTTGGGGATCTTTCTTTTTAGATTTTATATTGGTAATCTCCAAAAAAAATTTCAAGCCTTGAGGCCAAACGAAAAAAGGGAAATTCTTAAAAAAAGGGGAAATGAATGGCAGAAGATAGAAGAAGAATTAAAAAAATTAGAAAAAGAGTTAGAGGATCTTTATAAAGCTTTTCAGCCAAAGAAAAATGAAAATGTGAAATAAAAAAGTTTAGAGAACATATGATCGGAGATTTAGAGAAAAATTTGAGAGAAAAAATTTTGTTTTTCTCATGGATCCTTTTCTTTATTGGCGCATTTTTTAATTATCTTCTTTACTTTTCCTTCAAAGATTTTTTATCATTTTCTTTTTTCTTAAATTCTCTCATTAACCTTTCCTCCGATCTTTTTTTCCTCATTTTTTTCATTTTTCTTTTTCTTTCTTTCAAAACAGGTTTAAAACTTTCTCATGAGGGATTGGTCCTTTTTTTCGCTTTGCTTTTTTATCTCATTTTGTCTTTTTCCTCTACATTTTGGAGTGTCTTTCCAGGCACTACATTTTGGAAGAGCTTTAATTTATTAATTTTAAGCTTTCCTCCTTTATTCACCTCTCTTAATTTTTCCAAACCAAAATTTCTCCTAAATAGTTTTGGAACCCTTCTTTCTTTCCTCTCTATCTTCACCATTTTTTGCAATTTTATCTTACAAATTTTAGTTAAAAATCACCTTTACCTTTTTGGCAATCCCAATCCTTTTGGTTTTTGGCTTTTTTTAACCAGCGCTATTACTTTTTTTCTCTATTTTTTTAATTCAAAAAAATATTTTTTCTTCTTTTTTCTCATTCAAATTTTCACTTTAATGTCTACTTTTTCCAGAGGATCTTTGCTGGGGGTAATGGGATTTTTTCTTTGTTTTTTCTTTCTCCTTTGGCAAAAAAGAAGAGAACTTTTGAAACCTTTCTTATTAAAAACCCTTCCTCTCTTTTTTATCCTCGGAATAACTTCTATTTTAATTTCTCCTCAAGGCTGGTTGACAAAATTCAAACTAGGAATGAACAAAAGAATAGAAATTTGGAAAGAAGGGTTCGCACTTTGGAAAGAAAAACCATTTTTAGGTCATGGCTTTGGAGCTTCTGATTTTTTGCTTTTCCAAAGAATCATTCCGCCTCCGTTTAGTTATCCCTCTTTTCATAATGTCTTTTTCGAAACTCTTGCAGATTTAGGAATTGTTGGTCTTTTAATTTTAGTGTTTTTCTGGTTTTTCGCGATTAAATTTGGTATAAAAAAATTGAAAATGGCTAAGGCTGAAGAGGAAATTCTTCCTTTAATTTTTCTCCTCTCTCTTCAAGGAGGTATTTTTTTAAATTCTCTTTTTGAATCCCACATTGCCCCTCAGGCCCTTTCTTTTCTATACTCTCTTTGGATATTTTTCACTTCCTTCTTATTAAATCCCAATCTTTATAAAAGAGAGTAAAATGAAGAAAAAGATAAAACAAATCTTTGCCCTTCTTTTTTTGGTACTCCTTAGTTTTTTCACTAGATTTTATCGCCTTGATTTCCCACCTAATGTCGTCTTTGACGAAGCCCACTTTGGTCTCTATGCCACAAAGTATCTTTCTCATCAATATTATTTTGATGTTCACCCCCCTTTGGGAAAGTTAATTTTTGGCTTGGTTGCCTTTTTGTCTAAAGCAGAACCTGGTTTTGATTTTGAAAAATCAAAAAGCTACGGAGACTTCAATTTTTTACCATTGAGAGCGATAGTCGCCTTTTTTGGCGTTTTTTTAATCATTTTAATATATTTTCTAGTCAAAGAATTAGGGTTTTCAGAAAAAACTGCCTTTTTTTCAGCTTTCTTTATGATATTTGATAATGCTCTTTTGCTTCAGTCGCGCTTAATTTTAATGGATATTTTTCTTTTATTTTTTATATTTCTTTCACTTTATCTTTATCTCTTGATTAAAAAAACTACCCCTTTTTCAAGAAGATGGTGGATTTTAAACTTTTTCTTAGGAATTTCTTTGGGGGCAGCAATTTCCATAAAGCTCATTGGATTAGGAATTCTCTTTCTTTTATGGTTATGGGAAATTTTTGAGGAAAGAGTTTTTTCAAAGGAAAAAAAAGAACTCTTTGTAAAAATAGGACTTTGGGCAATCTTGCCCCTTTTTCTCTTTTTTTTGTTTTTCCTTATTCATTTTTCTCTCCTTTGGGAAAATTGTAGCAAAAATTGTGGCTTTGTTTTGGAAGGAGAAATAATGCGAGCAAAAGCTGAAGGTATTTCTTTTTACCTACTTCTTAATACTCTTCCTGAAGGAAATATTTTTCAAAAAATTTTCAGAGAAATAAAAATGATAATGTGGAGCAATCTTTCTGGACAACGATGGGTTTTTGAAAGTCCTTTTTATCTCTGGCCCCTCATGTTTCAACCTTTTCCTTATTTTCACACTTTTTTAGATGAAAAGTGGATACTTATTGTTTTTTTAGGCAATCCTTTTGTTTGGTGGGGCTCTTTTTTCGGGATCTTGGTCTATTTATATTTGTTGATAAGAAATTTAATTGTTAAATTTAAGAAAAACCTGCCTCCTACTTTTTATTCTCCCAATTTAAGGCTTTTATTTTTGGGATTTATCATTTTTTGGGTTTCTTTTTTGATCATCCCCCGCTTTTTACTGTTATATCATTATTTAACCGCTTTAGTTTTTGCAATTATTATTTTTTCCAATCTAATTGGTGAACTTTTCCAGAAGATCCCTCGATATTCAAATATTTTATTCTTTGGAACCTTAATTTTTTGTTTTTTAAGCTTTTTATTTTTTTCTCCTTTAACTTACGGATTTCCCATTTCAAAAACTCATTTTCTTGTTAAGAAATGGCTTCCTTTGTTCACCGTATGGATGAAATAAGGTTTCAGTCTCTTTCAGAATAAAGTCGTTGGCGCAATTGGCTTTCTTCTTTACCCAAAAGCCATTTTTTATTTTAGCTAAGAAAAATTTTTGTTGACTTTTGAAGACAAAAAGATAAAATAAATTTTATGATAAAAAAAATGAATGACTCTACAAGAGAAAAGATTTTGCCCAGAGAAATCACTGAGGAAATGAAAGAATCTTACTTAGATTACGCCATGTCAGTAATAGTGGCGCGCGCTTTGCCTGATGTCAGAGATGGGTTAAAACCTGTTCAAAGGAGAATTTTGTACTCAATGTGGGAAATGGGTTTAACTAGTAATGCAAAATACCGAAAGTCAGCAGCAGTCACCGGCTATTGCATGGGTGCCTTTCATCCTCATGGAGATGCTCCTATTTACGAAGCCTTAACGCGGATGGCTCAGGATTTTACTCTTCGTTATCCTTTAGTGGATGGACAGGGAAATTTTGGCAGTATTGATGGGGATCCTCCAGCCAGTCAAAGATATACTGAGTGTCGCCTTTCAAAAATCGGAGAAGAAATGCTTAAGGATATTGAAAAAAACACCGTTGACTTTGTCGACAATTACGACGGGACAAGAAAAGAACCTCAGGTCTTGCCTTCTCCCTTGCCTCAGCTTTTACTCAATGGTTCACTGGGCATTGCGGTAGGGATGGCTACCAACATTCCTCCCCACAATCTTTCTGAGGTTATCGACGCCTTAGTTTATCTTCTCGAACATCCAAAAGCTACCACTGAGGATCTTTTTAAATTCATTAAGGGCCCAGATTTTCCTACCGGCGGGGAAATTTTCAACCTCAAAGAAATCATCCAGGCTTATTCTCAAGGGAGAGGACCAATTTTAGTAAGAGGAAAAGCAGAAATTGAAGAAAAAGGGGAAGAAAAATTTCAAATTGTAATCAAAGAAATTCCTTTTCAGGTCCAAAAATCTTCCCTTTTAGAACAATTTGCTAATTTAGTTCAAGAAAAGAAAATTGAAGGAATTAAAAACATCAGGGATGAATCAGATAAAGAAGGATTGAGAATTGTTATTGAGCTTTCCCGCCAAACCAATCCTCAAAGAGTTTTAAATCAACTCTACAAGTTTAGTGATTTAGAAAAAGTTTTTCATCTAAATTTATTGGCTTTAGTAGATGGAATCCAGCCTCGGGTCTTAAATTTAGTAGAACTGTTGAATGAATTTTTGGCTCACCGAAAAAAGGTTGTTGTTAAAAAAACAGAATATGATCTTCAGCAAGCAAAAGAGAGGGCCCATATTCTAGAGGGTTTATCAAAGTGTTTGGGAAAAATTAACGAGGTGATAAGAATAATAAAAGCTTCAGCTGACCGGGAAGAGGCAAAGAAAAAATTAATAAAACGATTCAGATTGGATGAAATTCAAGCCAATGCCATTTTGGATACGAGGTTGGCTTCTTTAGCTAAATTAGAAAGAGAAAAAATTGAAAAAGAGTTAAAAGAATTAAGATTAGAAATCAAAGAATTAACAAGCATTTTAAAAAATCCAGCAAAAATAAAAGAGGTGATGAAAAAAGAGTTTCTCCTTTTAAAAGAGAAATTCGGTGACGAAAGGAAAACAAAAGTTCACCTCCAAAAAGTAGGTGAAATTTCTGAAGAAGAATTAATTCCCTCAGAAGAGACAATTATCACTCTTACTGCGGGGGGGTATATTAAAAGAATCAATCCAAGAAATTATCGAATTCAAAGGAGAGGAGGAAAAGGAATGGTGGGAACGAAAACGATTGGGGAAGATGTGGTAGAACATTTAATTTCTGCTAATACCCACGATTGGATTTTGTTCTTTACTGATTCTGGAAAGGTGTTTAAAATAAGGGTTTACGAAATTCCTGAAGCTCAAAGATTAGCTAAGGGTAAAAGTCTTCATAATTTCTTGGAAATCTCATCCCAAGAAAAAATTTTATCTTTGGTTCCTTTAAGTAAAAAAGAAAAAGCAAAATATTTAGTGATGGTGACAAAAAATGGTATAATTAAAAAAACCGCCCTCACTGAATTCGAAAATATTCGGCGCTCAGGACTCATCGCTATCTTGTTAAAAAAGGATGATTTATTAAGAAAGGTGGCGAAAAGCAGTGGTGAAGATGAAATTTTATTAGTCACGAAAAAAGGCCAGGCAATTAGGTTTAAAGAAAAGGAAATAAGAGAAATGGGAAGGCAGGCAGTTGGAGTTAGGGGAATAAGGTTGAGAAAGGGTGATGAGGTTGTGGGCATGGAAATTGTGACAAGGGAAAATTTAAAATCTAAAATTCAAAATTATTTGTTGGTCTTAACGGAAAATGGTTATTGCAAGCAAACTCCTCTGAAAGAATATAGACTGCAAAAAAAAGGAGGATGCGGAATAAAAACAGCCAAAATTACAGAAAAAACCGGAAACCTTGTTGCCTCCAAGCTACTTGATAAAGAAGAGGACTTAATTGTCGTTTCTCAAAAAGGACAAATTCTCAGAACGAAAATTTCTCAGGTCCCAAAGCTTTCAAGGGGAACTCAAGGGGTGAAAATAATGAAACTGCAACCTGGAGATTTAGTCGCTTCTGCGACTTGTTTTTAAGTTTTTTTATGGAAGAGTTTCTAAATCCAGAAGAGATTTTAAAAGAATTAAACCTGAAAAAAGAGATGGTGGCAGCTGATTTTGGTTGCGGATCTGGGGGCTGGACAATTCCCTTAGCAAAAATTCTGGCAAGGGGCAAGGTTTTTGCTATCGATATTTTAGAAGAACCTCTTTCTGCCCTCCGAGGAAAGATGAGGACTGAGAAAGTTTTTAATATCGATCCTTTAAGAGCTGATGTGGAAAAAGGAACAAGCTTGCTAAGTGAAAGTTGTGATTTAGTTTTAATGACCAATCTTTTATTTGAGGTAGAAGATATTGAAAAAGTTTTAAAAGAAGGGAAAAGAGTTTTAAAAAAAGGAGGAAAAATTTTAGTTGTTGATTGGGAAAAAGATAATCCCCTTACCCCTGAAATTGAATTTTGTTCCATTGAAAAAGTAAAAGAAATTGCTCAAAAACTTGATTTAAAAATAGAAAGAGAATTTAAGGCTGGGGCTTACCATTGGGGATTAATTTTAGAAAAGTATTGACCGATTATTTTTGAGGCTGTTAAAATAAAAAAATGAAAATTTTATTCTCAAATCTCTGGGAAATATTTTTCCCTAAATGCCAGGCGGTGACAGTCACTTTTACCAACCCTTTGGCTACTCAAGACTTTCGAGCTTTCATTGACAATATTCTCAATATCATCTTTACTGTTGGCCTACCTCTCTCAGTGGTGATGATGCTAATAGGTGGAATTTTAATTGTCTCAGCAGGAGGAGATCAATCGCAAATTGAAAAAGGAAAAAAAATACTTTTTTACACCCTGGTAGGACTTACCCTTCTCTTTATGGCGCGGGGCCTTGTAGAATTAATGGATTATTTGATAAGATAATTTAATGAAAAAAAATTATTTATTTTTGATCTTTACAAATTTGATTTTTCCTTTTAAAATTTTAGCTGGAGGGGTCCAACTTCAACCACCGATTAGTGCCACTTCTATTCCGGAAGTAATTGAAAGATTGAGTAATTTTATTTTCACTTTAGCTATTTATTTTCTTCCGGTGGTTGCAGTAAGTGCAGGCATTTTTCTGATCACTGCCGGTGGCAATATTCAACAGATTGAAAGAGGAAAAAAATTGATAATATATGGATTGATTGGTTTTGTGATCATTTTGGTCGCCACTGGCTTAATTAGGTTGTTCCGAGAGACCTTTTTAAGATGAAAGATAAGTTTTAAGGGCGATTTTAAAAAAGGTCGAAAATTTTAAAAAGGTCGAAAATTAATTAAATAATTTAATTTATGACAAAAAAGGCTTTGGCAATTTTCTCCCTGCTTGTTCTCTTTTTTGCCCAGATGGTTTTTGCCCAAGATGAAACATTTCCCTGGGGAGGAGCAAGTCCTCGATTCACTCTTCCGACCGTGAGATTGGAAGCAACCGTAAAGAGAATCACTGATGTGATTTTCTATTTGCTCGTTTTGATTGCAGTGATCATGGTCATTTGGGGAGGTGTGGTTTTGGCGACTGCAGGTGGAGATCCAGCAAAGGTAGATTTAGCCAGACATTTGATTATGTACTCTCTCATTGCCATTGCTGTTGGGGCAATTTCTTGGGGATTGGTCAATCTCGTCGCCAGTTACATTGCCAGATTAAGTTAATTGAAGAAAAAGAGGGGGAGAGAAAATGGTCACTCCCCCTCTCTCAATTAGCAAGTTAAAAAAATCTAAAATGAATAAAAGATTTTTTATCTTTTTCTTTTTGATTTTCCCAATTTTTGCCTTTGCCCAAGATCCTCAACTTCTTACTCTTCCGACTGTCCAAATAGGAGTAATAATGAAACGCTTAGCTGATGTTTTATTTACGATTTTGGTTTTTTTATCAGTGGTCTTTGTAATTGCAGGTGGTATTACTTTTGTCAGCGCAGGTGGTGATCCTAATAGAGTGGAGACAGCAAAAAGGATGATTATTTATTCTTTAATAGGGATTGCCCTGGGGGCAGTTTCATTTGGCCTTGTAAATTTGTTTTACAGTTATCTCACGAGGAGATAAAGAAATTGATGTTTAAATTTTTATTCTTGAGGAACAATTTTTCTTTTTTTCTCTCTTAAAAGCTTTGGCATTTTGATTGTCAAAATTCCCTCTTTAAGAAAGGCCTCAATCCGATTGGGATCAATTTCCACCGGTAATATAATTTGACGAGAAAATCTTCCCCAATAACATTCTTTGATAAGATACTCTGCGTTTTCTACTGTTGGGTTTTTTCTTTCCCCTCTAATGGTGAGAATATCTTTTTCAAGCTCAATATCCAAGTCTTCTGCTTTCACTCCGGCAATCGGAGATTGAAGATATAAATTTTCTTCTGTCTGAAAAACATCAACCACTAGTTGCCCCTCTGGTTCAAGCCAATCTTCTTTTTTCTCTTCTAAAACCTTTTCTCTTTCTTTCTCTTCTTGTGTCACCTCAGTTTTTTCTTTTACAGAAGGGGTCACCTTTTTTGAAATTTTTTCTTTTTCTCTTTCGCTTTCTTTTGATTTTTTTGGCCTTTCTCTTTGAACTTTTTCAGGTTCTTTTTGTTCTGGGGTTACCTCTTCAATCCCCATCCCCCGTTTTAATTTTTCTAAAAATGAACTAGCCATATCTTTTTTTATTTTACTATCTCACATAGACCTTGCAATTTTTTTAATCTTTTAAAGCCTAAAGAGAGAAAGATGGCAGATCCTAGCAAAATGCTCACTATTCCGATTAAATAAAAAGCTAATAATGCTGAAGAAAAAAATGAGATTTCTCCCGCGCTCGTTCCCACTGTCTGACCAATTTTAATAATAAAGAAATTAAAAAATCCATGCAAGAGAACGCTCAAGCTTATCCCAGAAAAAAAATGAAAAAGTTCTTTTTTGGGTTGATAGAAGGAATAGGCCAAAAAGTAACCTAAGATTCCTGAACAAAGAGCATGTAAAAATACTGCTCCCAAAAAGCGGAAAGAGGCGACCAAAACTATTTTTAAAAATTGAAGTTGGTAAAAAATCAAAAAGAAACTGTTTTCAAAAGCAGCAAAGCCTAAAGCAGCAATGATGCAATATAAAATGACATCTGTGGGTTCGTCCAATTCTGAACTTTTTAATACCTTATCTTTCACTACTAAATACTTCATCATCTCTTCAGGTAGAGCAATGCAAAAAAGATAATAAAAGAGAGAGCTTAAGGGCAATTTACTCAAAAGAGAAAATAAACTAGAGGTGCCCAATTCAATGAGAATGGTCGGTAAAGTAGCTAACATTCCCCAAATGAAAATTTTAATCACCATGTAATTTGGCTCAGGATGAACATCTTTTCTCAAATAAAAAAGTAGCCAGATAATGCTCGGTAAAATGCCAAAAATGAGATAAAGTAAATAAACCATGTTTACTCAGGCCAATTTTCTATCATTAAGCTTTTCTTTTTACCAAAGATAGGTAACTGGAGATATATTTGTTCAGTAATAAAAGGTATGAATGGGTGCAACAGTTTTAAAGAAGTGAGCAAAACATAAATTAAGACCTTTTTGGTTGTTTCTCTAGTGGCATTGTCTTTTAACTGAGATTTTGATTTTTCAATGTAAATGTCGCAAAAATCGTGCCAAAAAAAATTGTATAAGCTTCGGACAGCTCTTCCAAATTGAAAATCTTCCAGAGATTTGTCAACAAAAAGAATGGTTTTTTTGAGAGCTTTAAGAATAAGTTTGTCTGCTAAAGTGAGTTTAAAAGCTTTGAGTTTGAATTTTCTTGGAATTTTAAATTTTGAATCTTGGACTTGAGGTAAAACGAATCTACTAGCGTTCCAAATTTTATTGCAAAATTTTTGCCCCATGACAATATTGTCTTCAACAAACTTAATGTCTTGCCCTCCCATCATCTGCCAAACAATCCCCCACCTCGTGGCATCAGCACCATATTTTTCAATTAATAAGCTAGGGTCAATCCCTGTGCCCAAAGACTTTGACATTCTTTTTCCCTCTTTAGTTAAAACGGTAGGATGAATAAAAACTTTTCTAAAAGGAACTTTTTTCAAAAATTCCATTCCTGAAAAAATCATCCGAGCGACCCATAAATTTATAATTCCACGGTCAGTGCTTAAAACATCGGTAGGATAAAATCTTCTTAAATCTTTGCTCTTTTTTGGCCAGCCCAAAGCAGCAAAAGGCCACAAGGCGGAAGAAAACCAGGTATCTAAAACTTCTTCTCTTCCCCTTAAGGGAATTTTGTGTCCCCACCAAATCTGCCTAGAAATGCACCAGTCTTTCCCTGAACTTAGCCAATCAAAATAAATTTTTTCCCATCTTTTAGGAATGAATTTTACCATTCCAGAACTCACTGCCTTTTTGGCCATTTGAGCTAAATCTTTCATCTTCAAAAACCATTGTTCAGAAGGCAAAATTTCAGTGGAAGTTTGACAGCGATAACATTTAGGAATGGATACTTGATAATCTTCTACTTTCACTAAGAGTCCTAATTTTTCTAAATCTTTCACGATCTTTTCTCTTGCCTCCCAGACCGTCAATCCTTGATAGTCAGCTGGCACCTGAATCATTTTTCCCTCTTTATCGATCACCTCAATAAGAGGAAGATGATGCTTGAGAGAAATTTCGTAGTCTCTTAAATCATGAGCAGGGGTAATCTTCAATACTCCGGTTCCAAAATCCGGATCAACCGCCGAATCTTCAATTAAAGGAATTTCCCTTTCGATTAAGGGTAGAGAAAGAAAAATCTTTTTCTTCACCAACTCTTTGTATCTTTTATCTTTTGGGTTGACCGCCAACGCAGTGTCTCCAAAAATTGTTTCTGGCCTGGTAGTGGCGACAATCAAAAAAGAATTTTCATTTTTCGCAAATGGATACTTAATGTACCATAATTTACCTTCTTCTTTTTTGTACTCAATTTCCAAATCAGACAAACTCGTTTGGCATCTTGGACACCAGTTAATCGGCCTTTTTCCTTTGTAAATTAAACCCTTTTTGTAATAGTAAAAAAAGGCCTTTTTTACCGCTTGAGAATATTCTTTGTCTAAAGTAAACCTCGTTCTTGACCAATCTAAAGAGCAACCTAACTTTTTAAATTGCTCCAAAATAATCTTTCTGCACTTTTTTACCCATTGCCAGACTCTCTCAATAAATTTTTCTTTTCCTAAATCAAATCTTGTCAGATTCTCTTTTTTCAATTGTTTTTCCACTACATACTGAGTAGCAATGCCGGCATGATCGGTCCCTGGTAACCAAAGGGTTTTGAATCCTTTCATTCTTTTCCATCTAATTAAAATATCCTGGCAGGTGGCATTGAGGGCATGACCAATGTGAAGTTCTCCCGTAACATTGGGTGGAGGAATAACGATCGAATAGGGCCTTTTATGTCTTTTTGGCAAATGATCAGGGTTGAATAATTTACTTTTTTCCCAAAATTGGTAAATTTTCTTCTCTACCAGCTTGGGATTGTAAACTTTTTCTAAGACCAGTTTTCTTTTCATATATTTTCATTATATCTGAGGGTTGATTTTTTTCAAATTTTTCCTAAAATAATATTGATTTGCCGCCATCGTCTAACGGTTAGGACATCGGGCTTTCAATCCGAAAATCGGAGTTCAACTCTCCGTGGCGGCACATGAAATCAGATTATCTTAACCTCTCTTCCCCTGAAGACTTAATCAATAAAAAAGAAAAAATTTTTTACCGAATCCTGGAAATTCTTCCAGGATTTTTATCATGGCTTACTCTTTTGAGTTTTTTTGTTTTATCTTGGTCCGCCCCAAAAGTGGTGGCTGTTTTTATTATCATTTTCGATCTCTATTGGTTAATGAGGGTGGCTTATTTGTCCGTTCACCAAATTGCTTGTTTTTTGCAAATGAGAAAACACTTAAAGATTGATTGGCTGGAAAAGCTTAAAAATTTAAATAGTCTTTCCAAGAAAAATTGGCAAGAGATTTACCATTTAATCGTTTTGCCAATGGCCAACGAAGACTTAGAAATCGTAAAGAGTAGCCTTGAGGCTCTTTTAGAATGCAATTATCCAAAAGAGAAAATGATGGTTGTGCTGGCCATTGAAGAAAGAATAGGTAAAAAAGCTCAAGAGATAGCCAAAATAATTGAAAAAGAGTTCGGAAAAAAATTTTTCAAATTTTTCATCACGCGCCATCCAAAAGATATTAAAGGAGAAGTAAAAGGCCGTGGCTCAAATGTTGCCTGGGCAATAAAAGAGGTAAAAAAGAAACTACCTAAGGAAATCCCCCTCGACAAAGTCATCGTTTCCATTTTTGATATTGACACCAGACCGTTTCCCCAATATTTTGCCGTGCTCACTTATTATTATCTGACAACAAAAAACAATTTGAGAGCAAGCTATCAGCCGATTCCTGTCTACAACAATAACATCTGGGAAGCTCCGGTTTTTTCTCGAATTGTCGCCACCTCCAATACCTTCTGGCAGATGATGCAACAGGAAAGAAAAGAACAATTGGTAACTTATTCTTCTCACTCCATGCCCTTGAAAACTTTATTAGAAGTGGGCTATCCTGCGAATGTCGTTTCTGACGATTCGCGCATTTTTTGGAAGGCCTATCTTTTTTACAATGGCAAATATCAGGTCATTCCTCTATATTATCCAATTTCCATGGATGCAGTTTTGGCAAAAAATTTCTTCCAAACGGTGATCAATCAATACAAACAACAAAAGCGTTGGGCTTTTGGAGCAGAAAACATTCCTTACATTATCTTTGGCTTTTTTAAAAACAAAAAAATTCCATTTTTTGAGAAGGTGCGCCATACCTTCATTATTTTAGAAGGATTTTGGTCTTGGGCGACAGCTGCCCTTTTAATTTTCTTTTTGGGTTGGCTACCTTTATTGTTAGGAGGTGAAAAATTCAATTTTACCCTTCTTTCTTATAATTTACCCAGGTTAACTTCCAATCTGATGGCACTGGCCATGCATGGGATGATGATCGCTGCCCTTATTTCTCTTTTACTTTTGCCCCCTCGACCAAAAAATTATTCAAAATTAAAAACCTTCTCTATCTTCTTTCAATGGCTTCTTTTACCGCTTACTTTAATTTTCTTTGGGGCTCTCCCTGCTTTAGATGCTCAAACAAGATTAATGTTGGGTAAAAGATTGGAGTTTTGGGTGACGGAGAAAAAGAGAAAATTGAAAGATTAATTTTTACTCCAGATGGACTCTCTTTTTAAATTCAGCCAATTTTTTTCTTAAAAGGGGGTATTTTTTTAACTCTGGATCTTTTTCTAAAATCTCCTTGGCTGAATTTCTCGCCTTCTCTACAAGAGAAACATCTTTCAAAGACTCCATGGCAATGTCTGGGAGGCCCCATTGTTTTGCCCCAAAAATTTCTCCAGGTCCTCTCATTTCTAAATCTTTCTCAGCTAATTCAAAACCATTTTCGCAAGTTAAAAGAGCTTCTAGCCTTTGACGAGTTTTCTTTGAAGAAGATTCCGTAAAAAGAAAACAAAAGGATTGTTTTTCTCCTCTCCCTACTCTCCCCCGAAATTGATGAAGCTGGGCTAAGCCAAATCTCTCTGCCCCCTCAATCATGATAATAGTAGCGTTGGGAATATCAATGCCCACCTCTACCACCGAAGTAGAGACTAAAATATCGATTTTTTTTTCCTTGAAATCTTTCATTATTTTTTCTTTTTCTTTTGCCTTCATCCGGCCGTGAAGCATAGCCACTTTCAAATCAGGAAAGATCACTTTTGAAAGTTTCTCATATTCTTCTTTTACTGCTTTCACTTCAGACAAGTTTAAATTTTCATTTTCTCTTTTCTCAATTCGGGGACAAATGACAAAAACCTGGTTTTTCGCCTTCACTTGCTCTCTAATAAAATCGTAGGCCAGTTTTCTTTTTTCAGGGGGAATAATTTTCGTCACCACCTTCTTTCTGCCTTTTGGTAATTGATCAAGGAGAGAGAGGTCAAGGTCGCCATAAAGAGCAAGAGCAAGGGTCCGAGGGATGGGAGTAGCGGTCATTGAAAGAAGATGGGGAAGAAAAGGCTGTTCTTGTCTCTTCACTAATCTTGCCCGCTGTTCCACTCCAAAGCGATGTTGCTCGTCTAAAATCACTAAGGCTAAATTTTTAAATTCCACTTCTTTTTGAATGAGGGCATGGGTACCAATCAAAAAATCAATTTCTCCATTTTTGATTTTCTGTAAAAATTTTTTTCTTGAAATTTGAGAAATCTTTTGTTCACCAAAAACCAAACTTTCTTCTCTTGTTAAAAGGCCAATTTTTACTTGGAAATTTCTTAAAAAATAAGAACTGGTCTTAAAATGTTGCCTGGCTAAGATTTCGGTAGGTGCCATCAGGGCAATTTGATAACCTGCCCTAGCCACATTCAAAGCAGCAATGAGGGCGACGATAGTTTTCCCTGAACCAACATCTCCCTCTAATAAGCGGTTCATTGGTCTTGGTTTTTCTAAATCCTTTAAAATTTGAAAGAGAGATCTTTTTTGGGCCAAGGTCAACTCAAAAGGTAAGGAGTTAATAAAGTTTTTTACCAATTCTAAATTGAGAGGAATGGAAACTGCCCTTTCTCTTTTCAGGGCCAGTCTTTCTCTTAAAATATAAAGCTGAAGCAAAAACAATTCTTCGAAAGAAAATCTTTCTTTTGCTTTTTGAGCAGAATTTAAAGAATCTGGAAAATGAACCTGCCAAAGAGCCTCTTTAAGAGGAAAGAGGTTGAATTTCTTGATGATCTCTCCAGGGATAAAATCTCTGAGCTTATTTTCGATTTTAATTAAAATTTTCTGGATGATTTTTCTTAACCAACGGGAAGAAAGTCTTTCTGTCTCTGGATAAATTGCCACTAACCTTCCGGTGTGGATGAGATTGGAAGTATCAAGTTCAGAATGAGAAATTTTTTCGTAAGCAGGATTGGACAAATATAAGCCGTATTCATCGAAAGTCACCTTTCCCGACAAAGAGATGAAATTTCCTTTTTTTAAAACATTCACCAAATAAGGTTGATTGAACCAAACTATTTTTATTGACCCGGAATTATCTGCCACTATTGCTTGAGTTAAAATCATTTTCTTTTTCCAGGTTTGAGTATTTGTGATTTCTAGAATCTTTCCCTGAAGGCTCACTTTTTCTCCCACTTTTACTTGAGCAATCTTTTTTAAATTGGAAAAATCCTCATAACGATGAGGAAAATGATAAAGAAGATCGCGGACGGTTTTAATGCCCAACTTTTTTAATCTCTTCTGATAGATAGGTCCTATTTTGGGAATTTCTTTAATGGGGGTAGAGAGTTCAATTTTCATATGCCCTCGGTAGGAATCGAACCTACAATCTCAGGGTCCGCAACCCTGAATTTTATCCATTAAACTACGAGGGCAAGTCAATTTAACTGTATCATATTTTCTCAAAAAAACAATCTCTTTTATGGAAAAGATTTGGAGAAAAATTAAAAAAATGATAAATTGAAGATAAAGGAGGAGTGTCCCGAACCAGGTAAGGGAGTGGCTTGCTAAGCCATCGGCAGCTTAAAAAACTGCCTTGTGGGTTCAAATCCCACCTCCTCCGCCGGAGTTATTGTGAAAGAGCTTAAATTCTGTCACTACCTGCCTTAGCTTTAGCTACCACCATTCCAATAATCTCTTTTGCTCCAGCTTCCTTTAAAATTTTGGCCGCCTCCTCCATGGTCGCGCCCGTAGTATATATGTCATCTACCAAAATGACTTTTTTTCCTCTAATTAATTTCTCGTTTTGAAAAAAGAAAGATCCTTTCACATTTTCTTTTCTTTCTCTTTCTGAAAGCTCCACTTGGGGAAGGCTTGATTTTTTCTTTAGTAAAACATTGTTTAAGACTGGTAAATTTAAAAATTCTCCCAAGTGTTTAGCTATTTCTTCTGCCTGATTAAAGCCCCGCCATTTTAATCTTTTTTTAGTTAAGGGGATGGGTATTAAAAGATAATCTTTTTTTTCCTTGAAAAATTCAGGGGGATTATCAATTAATTGAAGATGGTCTATAATGAGAGAAGAAGCGAGGGGGGCTAATTCTTTAAGAAAAGGAAAGTATTTAAATTTCTGAATTAATCTTTTTAAAAGAAAATTTTGATAATCAGTGGCAAAGTAAAGATCCTGAAGGTGTTTTGTCTTAAGAGGTTGATGGGAAGAGAAAATTTCAATCGTGGCACGACAATCTGGGCAAAGATAATCTCCCTCCCTCTGACAGCCAAGACAAAATTTTGGAAAGATCAAATCGAAAATAAAGCTTTTGATTTTTCCTTGCATGCTTTCGATGTTTAAACTATAATAATAAAAATCAGTAAAAATTTCCATTTTTTAAAATGGCCTTAAAATTATTATCGAAAAGTTTTTTAGGGATAGACATTGGCACCTCCGCAATTAAAATAGTAGAACTCTCTTCTTTTGCCGGAAAAATAAAATTAGAAAATTATCTGGAACTTCCCACTCAACCTTTTCACCAACGACAGGCTTTCGTTCCTGAAAAAAGCACTATTTATCTTCCAGCCAAAGAAATTGCCGGGGCAATAAAAGAATCTTTGGAAGAGACAAAGATAAAAACGAAAAATTGTGTCATTGCCATTCCTGATTTTTTAACTTTTTTTACTATTTTTAATTTGCCCATGATGTCAAAGGAGGAGTTACCAGAGGCAGTGAAAATTGAAGCAAGAAAATATATTCCCCTCCCAATAAAAGATGTGACCGTAGATTGGCAACTTCTCGAGAAAAATGCTGATTTTCAAAAACAATTGACTATCCTCTGTGTTGCGGTACCCAATGAGATCATTGCTAAATGTCGGCAGATTGCCTCTTTAGCCAATCTCAAACTTTTAGTTTTAGAGGCAGAAATTTTTGGTCTCGTTCGTGCTCTCATTCAGAAAGAACAAAGGCCAATTGGCTTAATTGATATTGGAACCAGGAGTACGACCTGCAGTGTGGTCGAGGATGAGAAGATAAGAATTTATCATAGTCTAAATTTTTCCGGAAGTATTTTAACAGAAAAAATTGCCCAACAATTAGGCATTGATTGGGAATTGGCAGAAAAAGTCAGAAATTGCTGGGGCCTTACCAATTTTCCTTCTTATTGGTCAGAAGAGATGAAAAATTTTTTCAAAAAAATCTTCACCTCTTCTTTGGAACCTGTCCTCAAAGAGGCAGAGAAAATTTTCAACGATTATTATTTGAAAAGAAAAGCTGAAATTGTTAAAATTATTTTAGCAGGAGGAATTGGATTGGTCCCTGGACTATTGTCATTTTTTCAAAATTATTTTAAAAGGGAGGTAGAGATAGCAAATCCATTTTTAAACATCTCTTACCCCCCCTTCCTTGAAGAAAAAATAAAAAAGCTTGGACCATCGCTTGCGGTAGCAGTAGGGGTGGCTTTGCGGGGTTTAACATCTTAAATTATAGTTATGGTCGAAATAGTTCCAAAATCAAGCGAAAAAGAAAACGGCTCAACAGGTTTTCTATTTTTCTTTTCTCTCTTTTTTTTATTTGCTTCCATCATTGCCTATTTTGTTTTTCTTTCTCTTCAAAAAAAAGCAGAAGCTTCAATCCAAAATTTACAAGAAAGACTAGCTAAAGAAAAAACCGCTGAGATTGAAGCTTTAGAAAAAACTCTTCAAGATTACGAAAAAAGGTTAAGAAATATTGAACCTCTTTTAAAAGAGCATGTCTTTACCTCAAAACTTTTTGCAGAGCTAGAAAAAAACACTCATCCTCAGGTTTTCTTCTATCATTTTGATTTAGATTGTCCTAACTTAACCGTCACCCTCAAGGGAAAAAGTAAGGATTTTTTTAGTCTAGGTCAACAAATTTTAATCTTAGAAAAAAATCCAAAAATTGCCAACCCAACCTTAGAACAACTCAGTTTAGATCAAGAGAAAATGGTCGATTTTGTTTTAAGGTTTCAATTTAGTCCTGATTTAATAAAAATTAATCTAAAATGAGAAATGAAACATTTTACGCTTTAACCTTCTCATTTTTGGCCATCTTGATCATTTTCTTTTGGGTTTTGCCCCAATATCAGAATATGATTAGTATCAAAAAAGTCCTGGCGGATTTTGAATCAGCTAAAAGAGAGCAGGAAAATTATTTTGAACAATTAAAAAAAACAGCCAGAGAGCTAGAAAGATACAAAGAAACACTCTCTAAGATTGAGTCTGCCCTTCCTAATAATCCTTCTTTGCCTCAATTTTTCAATTTTTTTCAAAAACTTTCCTCCCAATCTGGATTTAATTTTACTCAAATAAGTTCTATTACTACTGACTCCCTTCCCCAAGAGGACTTAAAAATAACGAAAATTGAAATAATAGGAAGCGGTAATTATCTTGATTTTAAAAACTTTCTTTCTGGCTTGGAAACTTCCAGCAGATTAATTGAGGTGGAAAATATTTCTTTTTCTTCTGGGGAAAAAGAACCTTTTCAATTTAATCTTAAAGTAAGAATTTACAGCTATTAATTTTATGGCCATTGTCTTTAAAGAAAAGCTTAAAACCCAACAATTTTTCCTATATTTACTTTTCCTTTTGATTATCGGGGTTATTTTTCTCATTGGATGGCGACTTACAACCAAAAGAATCAGTCCTCAAGAGACGGCAATTCCCCAATTTGGAAAAAGAGTGAAAATAAATTTTGAAGTTTTGAAACATCCTCTTTTACAAATCCTCCAACCGATTGAAAAAATTCCTCCTTTGGAAACTGAATTAAACCGAGAAAATCCTTTTCTTCCTTATCCAACCTCTACTCCTCCCAAATTTCAACTGAAAGGTACTACCCCTTCTCAATAATTTATTAGCATGGCCTTGATAGAACAACTCATTCAAAGAGGAATTCTCAAGAAAAATGAAGGGCTCTCTTTAATGGAAGAGGTAAGTAAAAGTGGTAAAAAAGAGGAAGAAATAATCTTAGAAAAAGAAATCTTATCAGAAGAAAAACTTTTTGAAATCAAATCAGAACTTTTAAAAATTCCCTTAAAGAAAATAAGAGAAGAAGAAGTCTCAACTGAGGTTTTAAAAGAAATCCCTGAGGAAACGGCAAAATACTACCAACTAGTGCCCTTAGAAAAGAGGGGGCAAACTTTAGAAATAGGAATGGTTTTTCCTGAAGATTTGGATGCTCGGGAAGCTTTAAATTTTTTGTCTCGAATTAAAAATCTTGATTACCAGATTTTTCTCATTACTCCAAGCACTTTCAAAAAAATCTTGGCAAGATACCATACCCCAAAAAGGGAAGTAGAAAATGTCTTGTCAGAGTTAGAAGAAGTATTCAGAGGGGAAAAAATTTCTGCTTTAGCAGAAGTAGAAAGGGCGGTCGAAGAAGAAGCTCCTATTTCTAAGATCGTGGGGGTGATTTTAAAATATGGGGTTGAAGGAGAAGCTTCCGATATTCACATTGAACCATTGAGAGATAAACTCAGAGTTCGTTTTAGAAGGCTGGGAAGGCTATACACTTCATTTTTTTTACCCCTAAAAATTTTACCTGCAATCGTTGCCAGAATTAAAATTCTTTCTAATCTCAGAATTGATGAAACAAGAATTCCTCAAGATGGTAGATTTTCTCTTAAATTAGAAGGAAGAGAAATAGATTTTCGCGTTTCTACTTTTCCCACTTCAGGAGGTGAAAAAGTAGCCATTAGAATTTTAGATCCAAGAGTGGGATTAAAAAAATTTGAAGATTTGGGTCTTTCTGGAAGAAATTTTGAGGTTGTGACTAGGGCAATCCAAAAGCCTTATGGAATGATTTTGGCCACCGGCCCTACAGGTTCTGGTAAAACTACCACTCTCTATGCCATTTTACAGCTTCTCAACAAAGAACAAGTAAATGTGGTCACTTTGGAAGATCCGGTAGAATATTATATCGAAGGCCTCAATCAATCTCAGATAAGGCCGGAAATCAATTATGATTTTGCCCGAGGTTTGAGACATGTGTTAAGGCAAGATCCAGATGTCATTATGGTTGGGGAAATTAGAGATCAAGAAACAGCTAGCTTAGCGATTCACGCTGCCCTCACTGGACACTTAGTACTCTCTACCTTACATACTAACAATGCCTTAGGGGTCATTCCGCGATTACTCGATTTAGGAGTCCAACCTTTTCTAATTCCCCCTACTTTAAACATTGCCTTGGCCCAGAGATTAGTCAGGAGGTTGTGTGATAAATGTAAAAAGGAGATTGAACCAGAAGAAGAAATTAAAGAAATGATCCTGAAAGAAATCGAAAATCTCCCCCCCGAAGCAAGATCAGAAATTCCAGAAACCATTTCCATCTGGAAACCGGTGGGGTGTCCAGATTGTCATGGAGAAGGATTTAGTGGTCGAATTGCTCTTTTTGAGGTTTTGGAAATGACCCCCCAATTAGGAAAAATCATTTTAAGAGAACCAAGCGAATCAGCCATTTTCCAAGAAGCAAGACGGCAAGGAATGATTACTATGAAACAAGATGGAATAATCAAGGTTTTAAAAGGAATTACCACCTTAGAAGAGGTCTTTAGGGTAACAATCCAAACAGAAGAATGAAAAAAAGAATTTTATTAGTCGAAGATGACCCCTTTTTAATTGATATTTACACTACCAAATTAAAAGAAGAGGGTTTTTTAATCGATGTTGCCACTACTGGTGAAGAGTGTTTAAAAAAAATAAAAGAAGAAAAATTCAATCTTTTGATTTTAGATATTGTTTTGCCAGAAATTGATGGTTGGGAAATTTTAGAAAGATTGAAGAAAGAAAAAGAGGATCAAGATTTAAAAGTCTTAATTCTCTCTAACCTTGGCCAAAAAGAAGAGATAGAAAGAGGATTAAGTTTAGGAGCAAATAAATACTTGGTCAAGGCCCACCATACTCCCTCGGAAATAGTAGAAAAAATAAAAGAAATGTTAAAATAAGATGCGAGAGAAGTACTTTTCCCAACTAAATAACCTTTTGGAATTAACAATAAAAGAAGAAGCTTCTGATTTACATTTATCTGCTGGTTATTTTCCTACTCTCAGAATAAAAGGCAATCTTTTCCCTCTTTCTTATGAAAGGAAACTGACGGAAGAAGATACTCAGGGTTTAGCTTTCGCTCTCATGACGAGTCAGCAAAGAGAGAGGTTTTTACAACAAAAAGAAATCGACTTTTCTTTTCAATTTAAAGACAAGGCACGCTTTCGGGTCAATGTCTTTTTTCAGAGAGGAAATATTTCCATTGCTTTAAGAGTCATTCCAAATAAAATTAGAACGATTGAAGAATTAAATCTTCCCCCCATTTTGCATTATTTTGCCAGAGCCAATCAAGGATTTGTTTTAGTTTGCGGTCCCTCCTCCCATGGTAAGTCCACTACCTTAGCTGCCCTAATTAATGAAATAAATGAAAATAGAACGGAACACATCATCACCATTGAAGACCCTATCGAATATATCTTTGAACCAAAAAAATCAATGATTGAACAAAGAGAAGTGGGCCAAGACACTCTTTCTTTCGTCAAAGCACTGCGCTCCACTCTTCGCCAAGATCCTGATGTCATCATGATTGGTGAAATGAGAGATCCAGAAACAATGGCGACCGCGATCACTGCTGCAGAAACTGGACATTTAGTCTTTGCCACTCTTCATACCAATTCTGCTGCTCAAACCATTCACCGAATTGTTGACTCTTTCCCCCCAGAACAGCAAAATCAAATTAGGGCTCAATTGGCCAGCTCTCTTTTAGGAATTGTTTCCCAAAGATTAATACCTACGACTAAAGGAGGTTTAATACCTGCCTGCGAGGTAATGATCATGACGCCAGCCATTGCTAATTTAATTAGGGAAAATAAAATCCATGAAATTCCCATGGTCATTGAAACTTCAGCTGAAGTGGGAATGATTTCTCTAAATAGATCCTTGGCCAATTTGGTAAAAGAAGGAAAAATTTCTTTGGAAAATGCCCTTAACTATTCGCTCAACCCAGGAGAACTAAAAATGCTTTTAAGATCAAAACAATATGAAGTTTAATTATCAAGCCAGAACCAAAGAAGGAGAAATTCGAACAGGTCAAATTGAAGCTTTCTCAAAAGAGGCAGCAATTGCCATTTTGCAAAAATACGGCCTCTATCCCACCTTTATTGAAGAAGCAAAGCGACCTTTTTATGCCAGAGAAATTTATCTTTTCCGAAAGGTTTCGCTTAAAGATTTGGTTTTTGCAACCAGAGAATTAGCAATTATGTTCCGCTCTGGTGTTCCATTTGTTGAGGCAATAAGTAGCGTTGCCCAAGAAACACAAAATTTAAAATTGAAAGAAATATTTTTCGAATTAGCAAAAGAAGTAAAGTCAGGAAGTTCTCTTTCTGATGCCCTCGCTCGCTATCCTGAGGTTTTTTCTTCTTTTTACATCTCTATGGTAAAAATTGGTGAAATATCTGGACAGCTCCCTCAGGTTTTAGAAAGCATCGCCGAATATTTGGAAAGGAATTATCATTTTACTTCTCGAATCCGAGGAGCTCTTCTTTATCCGACAATTGTAATCTTCCTTGTCCTGGTGGTAGTTTTTTTGATTTTCTTTATTGTCGGACCGAAATTAGTGGGATTAATTGCTACCATGGAAAAAAATCCTCCTTTTTCTCTCCAGATTTTATTGGCAATCAAAGAATTTTTCAAAAATTGGGGGGCTCTTTTGTTTTTGTTTTTTAGCGGGATAATTGTTTCTTTAACTGTTTATTTTGAAACCCCAACTGGAAAAGAAGAGTTTAAGAGAATTTCCTTAAAATTACCTTTTCTCGGTTCTTTCTTGAAAACAGCTTATCTTGCTCGTTTTGGAAAAACTTTAGCCACTCTCATTTCAGCTGGCGTGCCCATTGCCGAAGCTCTAGAGGTAGGAAGCGATGTCATTGGAGAAAATATTTACAAAGATGCAATTTTGACTGTCAAAGAGGCGGTCCAGGCTGGAGAAAGTCTTTCCAATGCCTTAAAAAAAGAACAAATGCTTTTCCCTCCTTTCTTTTGGGAAATGATCGCCGTGGGAGAAAAAACGGGTAATCTTTCAAAGACCTTATTGAGTGTAAGTGAATTTTATGAAAAAGAGTTGGAAAGAAAAATCGAAACTTTTTCTACCTTGGTAGAACCTGTGCTCATTATATTTGTTGGGATAATTGTTGGTCTCTTGGTCATTACTGTTTTCAATGCCATCTACAGCTCAATTTCTGGTTGGGAAGGCATTTAAGAATTTTGGGCGGGTAGCTCAGTGGAAGAGCGCTTCTCTTACACAGAAGAGGTCGTAGGTTCAAGTCCTACCCCGCCCACTTTTGTTTAGTTTTCTCATCATTGAAATTGCTTCAAAAACCTGATATTTTTAAGAATTGCAGATGATTTTGGTGGGTTGGCAGAATGGCTATTGCGCGGCTCTCGAAAAGCCGTGGGTATTTTTACCCTTGTAGGTTCGAATCCTACACCCACCGCCTACTTTATGATTTTCGATTTTTTTAAAAGAAAGAAAGAAAAAAGAGGTGAGGAAAGAAATTTGAAAGAGGTCTTTTTTCAACTAGAAAAGATCAATAAAGAACTAGAAAAAATTAAAAAAGAAATAGAAGAGTTGAAAAAGAAAAATGATTTTAATATCCAAAAAGTTGGAATGGTAAGGTTTAACCCTTTCCAGGAAATTGGTGGAAACCAGAGTTTTTCTTTGGCCTTGTTAGACGCCAACGATAATGGCATCGTCATTACCAGTTTATATACCAGGGAAGGAAACCGCATCTTTGGAAAGCCAATCAAAAATGGAGCCTCAGAATATTTGCTTTCCGAAGAAGAAAAATTGGCAATTGAAAAAGCAAAACATGAAAGATTCAACACAAAAGTTAATAACAAAACCTCCAGTGGTAGTAGTTTTGGGACACATTGATCACGGGAAAACTTCCTTGCTTTTGGCCATTCGAGAAATGAAGGTACCTTCAGGAAAACCCGGAGGAGTAATCACCCAACACCTCGGAGCTTATCAAGTAGAGAAAAATAATCGCAAAATTACTTTTATCGATACGCCGGGACACGAAGCTTTTTCCCAAATGAGATCTCGAGGGGCAAAAGTAGCTGACATTGCTATTTTGGTTATTGACGCAGTTGAGGGTATTCAAGTGCAAACAAAAGAGGCAATCTCTCATATTAGAAAGGCCCAAATTCCAATGATTGTCGCCATTAATAAGATAGATAAACCAACCGCTAATCCAGAAAAAATAAAAAGAGATCTTCAAAAGGAAGGAATTTTAGTGGAGGAGTTTGGAGGGAAAGTTCCGGTGGTAAATACTTCGGCAAAAACTGGCCAGGGTATTGAAGAGCTTTTAGAACTCATATTACTTTTGGCAGAGATGGAAAACCTTCAGGCTGATCTTTCTAAGGAGGCAGAAGGAGTAATCATTGAAGCTTATTTAGATTCAAAAAGAGGTCCGGTAGCAACCTTAATTTTAAGTGAAGGTCAATTGAAAATAGGCGAGATCGTTGCTACCCCCTCTACCCTTGGAAAAGTAAAAAGTCTAAAGGATTTTCAGGGTAAAAACCTTGAAAATGCACTTCCTGGTCAACCGGTTCTTTTAATCGGTTTGGAAAAGGTTCCAGAAGTAGGAGAAATAATAAAAGCCTTTCCTAATTTTGAAAAGGCTCAAGAATATCTCAAGAAAGAAAAAAAGAAAGAAGGTGAGTTTTTAAGAGTAAAGCCTGGCCAGAAGGTTCTTAATTTAATTTTAAAAACTGATGTTTTAGGGAGCTTGGAGGCGATCGAAGAAATTTTAAAGAGATTACCTCAAGATGAAATCATCTTGAGAATCTTGAAAGCTGAGGTGGGAGAAATTACTCCAAGCGATATTGAGTTGGCCAAAACAGGCAGAGCTATGATCGTAGGTTTTCGAACCAAACTTAATCCTGCTGCTCAGGTTTTCCTACAAAGAGAAAAAATTAAAATTCTCCAGTTTGAAGTAATTTATGATTTGATAGAAGGAATAAGAAAATTGATGGAAAAAATGCGCAAACCAGAAATTGTCAGGGTAGAATTAGGGAAAATAAAAGTGCTGGTTAATTTTTGGGCAGAAAAAAATCGTCAGATCGTTGGGGGAAGGGTGATTGAAGGAGAAGTAAAAAAAGGAGGGGAAATTGAGATTGTTCGGGCAGAAGAAGTAATCGGCCATGGAAGAATCATTAATCTCCAAATCAATAAAAAAGATGTAGAAAGAGCGACAAAGGGCCAAGAGTGTGGGATTTTGTATGAAGGAGAGGGAAAAATTTTAGAGGGAGACATTTTAATAATTTATACTTACCAGCGCGAAAAAAAAGAAATATAATATGAGAAAGCGCCTTTTGCGAGTCAATCGTTTGATCAAAGAGGAGTTGGGAAAAATAATTTTAAAAGAGGTTGAATTTGAAAGAGAGGTTCTTGTAACCATTACCAGGGTAGAAAGCACTCCTAATCTAGAAGAGGCCAAAATTTTTGTCTCTACTTTTCCGGAGGGCAAAAGTGAAAAAGTGCTCAAACTTTTAAATGCCCAGATATATCATTTACAGCAAAAACTAAACCAAAAACTAAAGATGGAAAACGTTCCAAAAATTAAATTTGTTGAAGAGAAAAAAGTAGCGGAAGCTGGAAGAATTGAAAAAATCTTAGAAGAATTGAAAAAAAGCGAAAAGTAAGTTAAAATTTAGCCAGGCGGCGTGGCGAAGTAGCTAACGCGGTAGTCTGCAAAACTACTATTCGTGGGTGCAATCCCCACCGCCGCCTCTCGCCCGGGTGTCGTAATTGGTAGCCGAAGCAGACTTAAAATCTGCTGGAGATTTTTCTCCGTGTGGGTTCGAGTCCCACCCCGGGCACAAATAAAAAAAACCACCTGAGAAGGTGGTTTTTTTATTTTTGCTTTTTTATTCTTCCACAATTTCAATATAGGTTTTGTGAGCACCAAAATTTAAAGCTTGCCAATAGTCTGGAAACCAAACATCGACAATATAATTTCCTTTCCGCCAATGCATTCTATCTTCAACGATAAAGATTTCATCGCCGAATAATTCTGGGATTTTAATTTTTGTTCCAAAAGGGAGAAAGTTGTTAGCCACTATTCCCTTTCTCACTAAAGTCCCAGCAGCAGTAATGTAAGGATCATCATCGGTTTGGCAGGGAGTGCTCGAATAACCAGTGACCACCACCGAGATTCTTTTGGGCGGAGGTAAAGAGGGATTGTTAGGATTGGAAAAGGCTAAGATGGTATTTTTTTGAAAAATAACAGCTAAAGGAAGCTCTTCAATAAAAAAAACACCTCTTTTTTCTTGAGCTTCCGAGGAGAAAAAAGGAGAAAATTCAATAAACAATCCAAATAAAATAAGAAAAAGTGATGGGAAAATGGTCCAGGTCTTTAAGTTTTTGAAGAAATTTTTCATCTTTTTATACTGTAACATAATAAAAAAGACCCGTCAAGAAAAAGACGGTCTCTTGAGCGAGAGAGGGGAATCGAACCCCCGACGGTTCCTTGGCAAGGAACCATTTTACCACTAAACTACTCTCGCGAAATGCCGGGGCCCGGAATCGAACCGGATCTTGAACTTTTTCAGAGTTCCGTGCGCACCAGCTACACCACCCCGGCAAAAGATTGGACCCAGTGGGATTTGAACCCACGACCTTGCGCATGCCATACGCACGCTCTACCGCTGAGCTATGGGCCCAAAAATTTCGTGCCCCTGGTGCGACTTGAACGCACAACCCACAGCTTAGGAGTCTGTTGCTCTATCCAATTGAGCTACAGGGGCAGGCAAGGTTATCTTAACAAAAATTTTTCTTGTGAGCAATAGCTTTTCTTGCTAAAATAAAAGGTGATGAAAAAATCACCTCTTGTCGAGATAGCAAAAAAGGTATGCCCGGCGGTAATTACCATCGTCATCTCCAAAGACCTTCCAAAAGTAGAGGGATTTTATCTCTTTCCCTTTGGTGAAGAAAATTTAATTTTCCCAAAGTTCAAAGAAGGAACGGAAAAAACAAAGATCGGTGGAGGATCTGGATTTCTTGTCTCTCCAGACGGATACATTCTCACTTGTAATCATGTCGTCAGTGATCCAGAAGCTGATTATACTGTGATTGTAGACCCAAAGCATAAATATCAGGCCCAAATTTTAGCCACCGATCCCTTGGTCGATGTGGCAATTTTGAAAATTGAAGGAAAAAACTTTCCTTTTTTAGAATTGGGAGACTCAAGCAAAATTGAATTGGGAGAAACAGTCTTGGCCATTGGTAATCCTTTGGGTGAATTTGAAGACACTATCTCTGCAGGAATTGTCTCTGGGCTTTCTCGAAAAATTACAGCCTACGGCGGTCTTCCTTTTAAAGCGACCAGCCTGAGAGGTCTAATTCAGACTGACGCTGCCATTAATCCCGGAAATTCCGGGGGGCCGTTGGTAAATATGGAAGGCAAAGTAATTGGAATTAATACTGCCATGGTGATGGGAGCGCAAAATATTGGTTTTGCCATCCCGATAAATTATGCAAAAAAAATTTTAGAAGAAGTGAAAAAATACGGAAGATTGAAAAGACCATTTTTGGGAGTAAGGTATGTCATTTTAAATCCAGAAATTGCCCGAGTTCATAAACTTCCGGTAGAATTTGGCGCTTTAGTAGTAAGAGAAAGTTTTGGTGAGCCTCCGGTGATAAAGGGATCGCCAGCTGAAAAAGCGGGACTGAAAGAATATGACATCATTTTAGAAGCCAATGGAAAAAAAATCACTCAGGAAAATACCCTCGCTGATGTTTTACAAGAGCTCAAGGTGGGAGATAAACTAACTTTGAAGGTTTTAAGAGAGGGAAAAGAAATCATCTTAGAAGCAAAACTGGAAGAAAAAAAATAAAAAATTTAAATTCAAAAAAATAAAAGCAAAAACTTTGCTTTTTTTATTTTTGGGGTGCTCGACGGGGCTTGAACCCGTACTCTCCAGGGCCACAGCCTGGCGCTTTAACCAATTAAGCTACGAGCACCATGCCCCCGGAAGGATTTGAACCCTCAACCCAAGATCCGAAGTCTTGGATGATATCCGTTTCACCACGGGGGCTAAAAACTAGTAAAATTTTAACAAAAAAGGGTCCTTCTAGCAAGGACCCTTTCCAAGAATTTGAGTACTCGTTGAAGGTACTCTTGGGGATAAAGGAAAATTGCTTGACAATGATCCGCCCCTTCAACAATCCATAGCTCCTTTTCTTGTGTTTTTTTCATCTCTTCAAAAATAAATTTTGCTTCTTCGGGAGGGGTGATTCTGTCTTTTTCTCCGCTAATTAAAAGAACATTTGAAAGTTGCTGAAGATCCATCCTTGAAAGGTCAAGCTTTTTTGTCCAGCCAAATCCTAGCTTAAACGAAGAGAGAAGGTAGAAAAGATAAACTACCACTTTCGGATATTTTTTCGTGTTAAAAATGGAAACAAAAACACTGTCCGCAATGGTCGCGATCACTTCTTTTCTTTCTATTGCTACTCTAATCGCAGCATTAGCCCCAGCAGAAAATCCAAATAAAATAAAGTGCCGAAGATTTTGCCAGCGAGAAAGAAACTCAATGAGGGCGGTGAGATCTTCGTCCAAATGGATGCCCAGATCAAAAGAGCCCTCGCTTTCTCCAAGACCGCGAGGATCAAAAAGACAAAGAGAAAAACCCTTTTCCCAAAGGAGGTAAAGAGGAGAAAGGTTTTGATGGTTAAAGCTCAAAAAATACTCCTTTTTCCCTCTCCATCCAGGAACAAAAATAATGCAAAGATCATTTTGACCTGGAATAAACCAACCAAAAATCTTTTCCTGCCTTTTCTCTCCAACTGAAAGGGTAAAGCCGAAATAGGGAAGGCCAATGGTTTCTGGGGTGAGAGGAGGAAAATTTTCTTCTCTTGGCGGAGAGAGAACAAAATTGACATTTTGCCAAAGCAGAAAAAGCCCAAAACTACCAGAAATAAAAACTCCCAGGAAAAAAAGCTTCTTACTCCTTCTCATCTTCCCTCCTTTCAAAGAGCTAAAAATATTTTAAAATTCCTCATTCGAAAGGTCAAGAAATTGAAAAAAGCATTTCTTTAAATTAAAATTGAAAATATGAAGATTCCAAATGAAGTAAAAAATATCATTGAAAAATTAAAAGAAGCTGGCTTTGAGGGTTTTATTGTCGGGGGATGTGTGAGAGATCTTTTAAGAAAGAAAGAGCCTGAAGACTGGGATATTGCCACTAATGCTAAACCCTTAGATATTCAAAGAATTTTTCCAAAAAGCTATTATTCAAATCAATTTTTCACTGTCACCGTTTTGACGGAAAGCGATGACCCGAGATTGAAAGAAATTGAAATTACCACCTTTCGAAAAGAAGCAAAATATACAGATAAAAGACATCCAGATGAAGTAAAGTTTGCCGAAAATTTAAGGGAAGACTTAGCGAGAAGAGACTTCACCATTAATGCCATGGCCATAGAACTCAAGGAAGAAAAAGAAAAAATTATTGATCCTTTTGGAGGGAAAAAAGATTTAGAAAAGAAAATTATAAGAACGGTGGGCGAAGCCAAAAAGCGATTTAATGAAGATGCCTTAAGAATGTTAAGAGCGATAAGGTTTGCGGTCAGTTTAGGAGAAAACTGGAAAATTGAGGAGAAAACAGCTCAAGCGATCAAAGAAAATTCCTTTTGGATTTCTGCTATTTCCAAAGAAAGAATCAGAGAAGAATTAATGAAGATTATAATGTCAGAAAGAGCAGCCGAGGGTATTGAACTCTTAAGAACTTTTGGTCTTTTAAAATATATCATTCCGGAATTAGAAGAAGGTTATAAGGTAACCCAAAACAAACATCACATTTACGATTGTTATGAACATTCTTTAAGGTCTTTAGATTATGCAGCAAAAAGAGGATTTAATAAATTTGTCAGACTGGCAGCTTTACTTCACGATATCGCCAAACCAAGAACAAAAAAAGGAGAAGGTCCCGACGCTACTTTTTACGGTCATGAAGTCTTAGGAGCAAAAATGACAGCAGAAATTCTCAATCGACTGAAATTTCCTAAAAAAGAGATTGAGAAAATTGTGAAATTAGTAAGGTATCATCTCTTTTACTACAATGTGGGAGAAGTAAGCGAGTCAGCGGTAAGGAGACTTTTAAGGAAAGTGGGGAAAGAAAATATTGAAGAATTATTACAGGTAAGAATGGCAGACAGAATTGGTTCTGGGGTGCCAAAGGCAGAACCTTATAAATTAAGACATTTAAGATATCTCATTGAAAAAGTAAGCCAAGATCCCATTTCCGTAAAGATGCTCAAAGTTAATGGATACGATGTCATGCGAATCCTAAAAATTAAGCCAGGACCGAAAGTGGGAGAGGTTTTAGATATTTTGCTAGGAGAAGTCTTAGAAGATCCGAAAAAAAATGAAAAAGAATTTTTAGAAAAAGAGATTGAAAGATTAGGAAAATTGGAAGATGAAGAGTTAAAAAGATTAGCTCAAAAAGCTCGCCAAGAAAGAGAAAGATTAGAAATGAAAAGAGATGAGATGACAAAGAGAAAGTATTGGGTAATATAAACGGGGGCTGGTGTAATGGTAACATACACGCTTCGGGTGCGTGTGATTAAGGGTTCAAGTCCCTTGCCCCCGACTTGCCAAAACACCAAAAATCTGCTAAAATAAAACCTCCCCAGAAAGGAGGTGATCTTTGAAATTTTGGGGAAGAAAAAAAATGAAAAGGAGGAGAAATGAAGAGACCCCTAGTACCAGTAGTAGAATTTTGGGATGAAGGAGAAAAGATAAGGTTAGAGTTGTTAAATTTGGATTATCTCCCTCATCGTCAGGTAATCATCAGAAAATGTAACCCTGCTCTGTACTTAATATTTA
>CALHEE010000009.1 GCA_938023415.1 Minisyncoccota bacterium
CCGCTCTCACGCTTACTTCCAACCCAAAAAATATTTCGTCCAGAGGATCCGAAGGCCAATTTCCTGAAAAATTATGAAATTTTAAACCAGTGGTTGTTAAAAATGCTTCAAAGAAATACCGATTTTGTAAAGGAAGCTTTAGAAAACCAACTCCTTGGTTTTCTTAAGGCGTCAAAATAAAAGGTGGAAAAATAGTTTAAGCAATTTTAACTTATCCTTCTTAAAAATATTGAAGAGAAAAGGGTAATGAGCAGGCCAACTTTTGCAATTAAAACAGAAAAATTTTTAAGTGGTAATTTGGCTAAATGAAAAGTAGGGTGGAGTAAAAAAAAGAAAAAATAAGATTGTCTTAGAAAGACTAAAAAATGTATCTCTTTTATTTTGCTCTTTCAAAGGAAGCTTTAGTTCAGGGAAGAAAAAAAATTTACCTCTTTAAAGAAAAACTTCAGAATATCAACAAAAGATGGTAAGATAGTTTTTAAGCTTTAAACAACCTCCTTTGCCAGAGGGATTAGAAAGAATTAATTAGTTTAAAAAAGGTCGAAGAAATTAAGTAAAAGAGAATAATTCTCATAGAGAAGATCTTAAAAAGAGAAAAAAGGCTATTTTTGAAAAAAAGTTTAGAAAAATGTAGAAAATGAAAAGGAAAGGGAAATGTTTAGCCATCTGGAAAGAGGATCGAGACTTTTGCTTCAGATTTTCAAAAAAAGCTGAGAAAAAATCATTCAAGAAAAAACTACCACTTTACAAAAAGATTTTAGAGAGCGATCGTTGGGAAGAAAAGTATAAAGAATTTTAATTTATTTTTTTCTTCTCTATTTCTCTTATTAAATCTCTAATTTGGGCAGCTCTTTCAAAATCTAAATTTTTTGCTGCCTCTTTCATTTCTTTTTCTAAAAGTTTTATATCTTTTATCATCCAAAATTCAAGGGCAACCTCTTTCTTTGAGGCAAATGGCCATTCTCTAATCGGTTTTACAACTGGTTTTGGGTAAATGTTGTATTTTTTGTTATATTCCATTTGAATTTTCCTTCTTCTCTTTACCTCTTCGATTGCCCTTTTCATTGATTTGGTAATTTTGTCAGCATACAAAATGACATGTCCTTCAGGGTGCCTCGCTGCTCTTCCCATAATTTGAATTAAAGTTGTCTCAGATCTTAAAAACCCTTCTTTATCCGCGTCTAAAATTCCAATTAAGGCTACCTCTGGCAAATCAAGTCCTTCTCTTAGTAAATTAATACCTACCAAAACATCATACTTTCCTTCTCTCAATTCTTTTAAAATCTGAGGCCTTTCAAGTGTTTTTACTTCACCATGGAGCCATTGGCAAGGAATTTCCTCTTTTTGTAAATAATCCGCCAAGGCTTCAGCTAATCTTTTAGTCAAGGTTAAAACCAAAGTCCTTTGTCTTTTCTCTCTCCTTTTTTTAATTTCCTCAATTAAATCTCTTACCTGGTTTTTAGTTGGTCTAATTTCTACTGAAGGTTCTAAAAGCCCAGTGGGTCTTATGAGCTCTTCGACAATAAACTTTTTTGTTGCCTTTCTCTTTTCATATTCATCAGGAGTGGCAGAAACATAGATAATTTGTTTTACCTTTTTGTCAAATTCTTCAAAGGTTAAAGGTCGATTGTCAATGCAAGATGGCAATCTGAATCCATATTCGATCAAGGTTTCTTTTCTTGAACGATCTTGATGAGCCATCGCCCGCAACTGGGGAATGGTTAAGTGAGACTCGTCAATGAAAATTAAAGGATCTTTTTGGAAATAATCCAACAAAGTAAAGGGAGGCTCCCCTGGTTTTCTAAATTCCAAATGCCTTGAATAATTTTCAATTCCATGACAATAGCCAGTTTCCTCTATCATTTCTAAATCATAGTTTGTTCTTTGCTCTAACCTCTGAGCTTCTAAAAATTTCTTTTTCTTTTTTAATTCTTTTAATCTTTCTTGCAATTCAAGCTTTATATTTTCTAAAGCAATCTTTAATCTTTCTTGAGGAGTGACCCAAAAATGGGCAGGGTAGAGTAAGTATTTGGTATTTAGTATTTTGTATTTGGGATTTAGCGAAGCTTCGGCTATGGAAATTTTTTCAATTTCTTCCCCGAAAAATTCAACTCTTAAAATTTCTTTTCCGGTGACTAAAAAAATTTCAACTGCATTTCCTCTTATTCTAAAGGTAGCTGGCAAAAATTCATAATCGTTTCTTTGATAACCTAAAGCAATTAAATGTTCTAAAAAATCTTTTCTTTTTATTTTCTTGCCTCTCTTAATTTCTAAAGAGACTTTTTGATAATCTTTTGGGGAGCCAATATTGTAAATACAAGAAACTGAGGCCACGACAATGACATCATCTCTGGTTAAAACATCTTGAACTGCTGCATGCCTTAATCTGTCAATTTCTTCGTTTATTTTGGCGTCTTTTTCAATGTAAGTGTCCGTTTGGGGAATGTAAGCTTCAGGTTGATAATAGTCATAGTAGCTGACGAAAAAATTTACTGCATTTTCCGGAAAAAATTCCTTAAATTCTTGATAAGTTTGAGCGCAAAGGGTTTTGTTGGGAGAAATTACTAGGGCTGGCCTTTTCATTCTTTCAATCAAGTTTGCCATCAAAAAAGTTTTTCCACATCCAGTTACCCCCAAAAGAACATGGTGTTTTTGGCCAGTTTTTAAATTTTTGACTAATTTTTCTATTGCTTCCTTTTGGGCTGGGGTTGGCTTAAATGGAGCTTTCAGCCTGAACATGATAGAATTAGAAATTAGAAGCTTATGGATATTAAAGGCTGGCTAAAAAAATTTATTCCTTGGTGGTTTTTAAGTTTGTATCATTTTATTTTAGCATTTTTTGGGGCTTTAATTTATGGTTTTCCCTCAAGAAAATTAAAAGTTATTGGGGTCACAGGAACAAATGGGAAAACAACGACAACCGAAATGATAGCCAAAATTTTTGAAGAAGCTGGCTATAAAATTGCTTTAATGAATTCTATTAGATTCAAAATCGGCCAGAAAGAAGAAATCAACGCCCTGCGAATGACAATGCCAGGAAGGTTTTTTATCCAAAGATTTTTAAGAAAGGCAGTAAATTCTTCTTGCAAATATGCCATTTTGGAGGTGACTTCTGAAGGAGTTAAACAGCATCGGCACAGGTTCATCCATTTTGAAGTTGCCGTCTTTACCAATTTAAGCCCAGAACATATTGAAGCCCATGGCTCTTTTGAAAAGTATCGGGAGGCAAAAGGAAAATTTTTTAAAGCGGTTAAAAAAATTCAGGTAGTGAATATAGAAGATGAAAACGCAGATTATTTTTTGAAATTTCCAGCAAAAAAGAAAGTGACCTTTGGCTTAAAAAAAGGAGATTTTAATTTGAAAAACACAGAAATAAAACTTAAAATTCCAGGAGAGTTTAACCTTTACAATGCCTTAGCTGCTTTTTCTGTCGCCTTTACTTTAGGCATAGATCCAAAAATCGCAAAAAAAGCTCTGGAAAATTTTTCAGGAGTGCCAGGGAGAATGGAAGAAGTTATTTCCAGTCCTTTTAAGGTGATTGTAGATTATGCTTTTACCCCCAATGCCTTAGAAAAAGTCTATCAAACTCTATCTACCATTTACTCTCTACCTTCTACCAGACTTATTTGTGTTTTGGGAGCTTGTGGTGGAGGCAGGGACAAATGGAAGAGGCCAATTTTGGGAAAATTAGCAGCCAAATATTGCAATGAAGTTATTGTCACCAATGAAGATCCCTATGATGAAGACCCTTGGCAAATTATTGAGCAGGTAGCTTTAGGAGCAGGAGAAAAAGCCAGAAAAATTTTAGATAGAAGAGAAGCAATCAGGCAGGCTTTAAAGTTGGCAAAAGAAGGAGATGTAGTAGTAATTACTGGCAAAGGGTGTGAACCTTCAATCTGTCTAGCTGGTGGTAAAAAAATTCCCTGGAACGAAAAAAAGGTGATTCAAGAAGAGTTTCAAAAAATCTA
>CALHEE010000010.1 GCA_938023415.1 Minisyncoccota bacterium
TTTTCTTTCAAAAAATGGCCGATCGTGCAAACCAAAGCACCACAAAATTCCAGTGTAGCTGTTTGGATCTCTTCCGTCTAGCGCATATTTGTTGTTTAAATAAACCATAATTTGGTAGGCCTTATCATAACTTTCACTCCATTCAATAATCTTTTTTCCCCAGTACATTCGCATATAATTGTGAATTTTTCCGGTAATGATTAGTTGTTTTTGAGCGCAATTCCAGTAGGGATCGTGCGTTCTTGCCATTTCAAAATCAGAAAGTGAATAAAGGTATTCTCTTTTATCTTTGCAATGATCTCTCAATGAAATTTTCGCCCAATTTGGCAAATATAGATCAAACCTCTTTAAGGTTTTTGCGTTAAATGCAAAATTGTGGGCTAATTCTCTTTGAACTACAAGTTGCTCAAAGAAAGTTTCAAAATTTTCAGGATCTTTTGGTAGTTTTTTGATAATTTCAATTGGTGAAATATGGCCAAAATGGAGATAGGGGCTAAGATTTGACTCTATTTCTTTTGTGGGATCGTTTCTTAACTTTTTATATTGCCAGAATTTTTCTTCAATAAATTTTTTTAAAGTTGATCTTGCTCCTTTCATTCCACCCTCTAAATTTGCTGGATTCAAAAAAGCCACTTTCTCTTTTAGAATTTTTTCGTAATTTTCAATCTCAAAATCTTTTACTAAACCAAGATTAGCCTCTTTGTAAGAAAATTCTCTAAAATCATTCAAAAATTTGTTCACCAATTTATAAATTTTTGGTCGAAACGAAAAAGCGCCCCTTTCCATTTTTTGACTGGCAAGGTGAACAGGAACTACCAAATTTGTGTCTACTTCATAAATTGAACATTGTAATTTCTGATAAATTTTTTTTCTTTGTTTTCTAAAATAAGGAAGATAAGCCCTATCAACTATTAAAGTTTCACATTCTCTATAACTTGGAACAATTTCCTCAAATTTCCCCAACCTCAAATGGACTCCGATTTTTCTTGAAGTTAAATTTTCAATGATCTCTCTTAGTCCTTGGCAAAAAAATTTAAAAGCTCGAAAGTTAGCTTCTGGATAACTTAAATCTAAAACTATCAAGACCAAAAGAGGTATCTTTTTTTGGTTTGCTAAAAAAACTGCAAACTCTAAAGAGTGATTATAATCTGTTCGAAAAGCCCCTTGCATCCAATAAAGAATATATTTTCCTTTTTTATTAGACTTTTTTACAGGAAAGATCCTCTCTTGAAACATCATCAATTTAATTTTATTTTTTCAAACTTCTTTGGTAAAGTATAGAATCTCCCCCTTATTTCGACAATGAAAATTGATGAAAAAGTTAATCTATGAAATCAGTAATTGTTTGCCTTTCAATTCATCACGGAAACACCTTAAAAATCGCCCAAAAAATGGCAGAAGTTTTGGGAGCAGAAATTAAAAAACCATCAGAAGTTAAACCAAAAGATTTACTCAATTATGATCTTGTTGGTTTTGGCTCTGGCATTTATGCTTTCAGGCACCATAGGGAAGTTTTA
Source organism: Minisyncoccota bacterium (assembly GCA_938023415.1). Lineage (GTDB taxonomy): Bacteria > Patescibacteriota > Minisyncoccia > Minisyncoccales > GBS-2 > CALHEE01. The sequence goes on from CALHEE010000010.1 coordinate 1,518, forward strand.
AAATTAGCTAAAAATTTACCCGATATGCAACAGAAACCAGTTTTTATTTTTTCTACCAGTGGAGCAAAAGATGGAATTAAATTTCACAAAGCCTTGCGTCAAATTTTAGAAGAGAAAAACTGTCAAATTTTAGATGAATTTAATTGTTTGGGCTGGGATACTTTTGGTCCTCTAAAACTAATTGGCGGATTAAACAAAAACAGACCCAACCAAGAAGATTTGAATTTAGCTACCAATTTTGCCAAAAAAATCAAAGAAAAAGTTTTTCATTTGTCACATAGAGGATGATTCTCTTAAAAAGAAGACTAAAGTGGTCAAAACGAAACCTAGTTTAATGTTTATAAAGAATTTGCTAAAATAAAAAATGAAAAAAGTTTTAATCTTGTTGATAATTTTATTTCTTGGAGGAATAGGTTTTTTTTATTTTTTCCGATCAAGTCCTCAAAAAACCCTTCAATTTCCCGAGGAAATTGTTTTATTTTATGGAATTGGTTGCCCCCATTGTGAAAAAGTGGAAGATTTTATAAAAGAACACAAAATCAAAGAAAAAATTTATTTTGAGGAAAAAGAGGTTTATTTTCATCAAGAAAACGCAAAGTTATTGCTTGAGATTGCGAAGCAATGCGGTTTTCAGCAAAATCAAATTGGAGTGCCGTTTTTGTGGGATGGGCAAAGCAAAGAATGCATCGTTGGTGACGAACCAATTATAAATTACTTTAAAGAAAAAATAAGAATCTAAAATGTGTCCAGTTTGCACAATTGCAATGGGAAGCGGAGTTGGCCTTTGTCGCTACTTGGGCATTGATGATTTAATTTCTGGTGTCTGGATTGGAGGTTTTCTAATGTCTTTGACAATCTGGACGATAGATTGGCTAAACAAAAGAAAGATTAAATTTTTGTTTAGAAAGCCACTGGTTTTAATTTTTTGGTACGGAATTGTAATTTATCCACTTTTTAAAATGGGAATTGCTGGCCATCCCGCAAATAAATTTTTAGGAATCGATAAACTACTTTTTGGCATAATTTCTGGAACTATTGTTTTTTTAATTAGCATCTTTTTTCACAATTTTTTGTTAAAAGAGAATAGGGGAAAGGCTTTTTTCCCGTTTCAAAAAGTTGCCATTCCAGTTTTATTTTTGGCCATTTTGAGTTTAATTTTTCATTTTGTTTGTTAATATGGCAGAAAATTTAGAAATACAAAGGAAAATTGAAGAATTGTTAAAAAAAGTTGAACAAAGTAAAAAGGGAAAATTGGACTTATCAGCTAACGAAGATTTATCAATCGCTATAATGAATTTAATTTCAATCGAAGAGCATTTTTTCTTTTCCGGAGCAAAGACGGGAGACGAGAAATATTTTGATTTATTAAACCAAACAAGGCAAATAAGAAAGGAACTTTTAAAAAAATTGGTCAAAGAAGCCGAGCCAGGTTCTGAAA
>CALHEE010000011.1 GCA_938023415.1 Minisyncoccota bacterium
CGAATCGAGGATAAGTAACTTCTAAAGGAAAAGTCTGGGCGAAAATCAAGCAAGGGAGAAAAGAGAAGGTAAAGATTAAAAAAAATAACTTTTTCATTTTATTTAACTGGCTTTAAAATTTCACCTGGCCAAATGAAAATATTGCGAATACAAGGGGAACTTTTACATCCTCTTAAAGCTCTGGCATAGGTTTCTTCTAAGTTTCTCTGAGAATTATTGAAAATTGCAGTCGGATAATCTCCTACCCAAGGTAAAGTCCAAGTTGTTATTAGAACAATCCAATTTCCTTCAGAAGGCACTTTAAATGATCGACAAGGATCGCAGTCTGAATTAGTGGTCTGATTACCGATTATTTTAGTGGCTACCTTTTTAAACTCTGGGAAAGCTGGTTCCCCTTGAAGTGTCCCAAATTCCAAAAAATTAAATGTTAAAACGTAGTATTCTTCAGCAGTTCCCTTTTCCTCAAAACCTCCAAAATCCAAAAGAGGGAAAAAATAGAAGGTGAAATCTTCAAAATTCACATTTTGACCAATAAGCCTTATTCCCAGACATTCCGCAATATTTGCCTGCGAATGTCTGTCTTTTGGAGTTTTAAGCCAACAGTCAAGGACACGATCTTTAAAAATAGTGATTGAAGCCGGACGATCTTGTTGAAAAAAAGGAGCAAGATCACGAAAAACAAATATTGAGCCTCCTTGAATTGAAACGCTTTGAGGAAAAAAGCCAATATATTCTGTGATTAAATATATTTTTGCCCAGCCTTTAAAATCTTTTTCGCCATGAAAGATTACACCATAAGGTCCGTGAACATACATATAAGCTGCAGTTGGAAAAGTGGTCGGTTGGGAAAGTTCAAAGATTAATTGTTGCATTTCTTGATCAGTAAGGCCAGGAATGGTACTTGTGCCATAAGTTTTCTCTACCACATTTCTGATTTCTTCTGGAGAGACCTGAATGGTTTGACCTGCAATTTCAGGGGGAAGATTTTGAGAATTGGTCAGATGGTAGCAAAACAATTGAATGAATAAAGTTAATTCAGCTTTTAATTTATTAGTAAAAATGAAAGAAGGATTTCCCCCCAATTTTTTGCTAACTTCGTTTCTAATGTAAGCTTCAAATAAATCAGTATTTCCAAAAGATAATGGTGCTCTCTCTCTACAAAGATAGACACCTTCTGGAATAGAAATTTCTATTTCTGGTAAAGAAGGAGGGTGAAGGAGGGTGAATTCTGGTCTCAAAGCTCTTAAGATTCCAAAGGAAGCTAAAAGCAAGATCAATCCTAAAAATGAGGCTAAAATTTGATTTTTAGCTTCTGTGATTGAAGAAATATTTCCTCTGGAAATAAGATATTTTACCCCTCCAAGAATTAAGACCGCTAAAGCTAGAATGATACCAATGGCAATTGCCCAATTGTAAAGGTAATTTATATATTGGGCAATTAAGCGCTCTAAAGGATAATGGGGAAGAGATTGGGTAAAGGGAATAACGGTTGGTCTAAAGCCTCTCATTTCTGGATAGGCTAATTCTAAAGGAAGCTGGGTAGGTTGCAATCTTTCAAGAACTTCTTGAAGATTAATTTGTGGTCCCCGAAAGAGTTCGATTAACTGTCTTGTAAAACTTTGACCAGGAAAAACCCTTAAGCTTCTTAAAGTAAATGGGTTTAAAAAAACAAGATCTGGATTGATAATGGCTAAAAAATGATAGCTTATTAATAAAAGGAAAATGCCAAGAAGGGCAGAGAAAATTTGATCTTTAGCTTCGCTTTTTATTTGAGGATTGTCTCCAGAATAAAGATATCTCAGACCAGCTAAAATTAAAAAAAGGAGAGCAAAGATAATTCCAGCTAAAATGGCAAAATTAAAAATATATCTTACATAACGAACAAGATCTTCAGCTTCTACTGGCGTTGAGACAGTTGGCATCTCAATGCCAGTTAAAGGAAGATATTCAATCTCCAACTCCCTCGTTTGGGCAAGAACAAAAAAGGTATTTAAAAAAAGGCAGAAAAAGAAAAAAAAGAAAAAGCTTCTCTTTTTCAATTTCATAGCTGATAAGTAATAATTAAAGCCAATTTTTCTTGAATTTTAGAAAGAATCTCACTGCTAATTGATGAAACCTGACTTTCAAATTTATCCATTGGGCAAAGTTTTTTATCTTTAGGTACACAATAGCAATTTCCGCTGGCACTTTCACATTGAGCTTGACATTCTCTGGCTGGATCTTGACATTCTTGAGGAATATTGGTTAATTCCTTAATTCTTTCTTTTAGAGGTTTTATTAGATCGTCTATTTCTTTAATGATCTTTTTTAAGCCATCTATTTTAGCTTTCATTTCTGAAGTTGGCTCTTTGCCCAAAATTTCAGGCTTTAAGTTTTCTCTCACATCTTGCAAAAGCCTATTGTGAAGTAAAACCTCCTCTACTTTTAATTCAATGTTTATTTGATAATTTCTAACTTTATCTCTTTCTGGGCAGGGATCGCCAAAGCAAGTTATTCCAGGGCAAGCAAAATTGGCAAAATCACAAGAAGCTTTGGCATTGCCACAAGTGCAATCTTCTAATAGAGACTTAAAAGTTTGAAAATTAATTGATTGTAATTCCAAAATTGATCTTTCCATATCTAAGGCAGTTTTGCGAATATAATGAATTAAATCTCGACTCGGATCGCTTTCAATAGTCAATTCTGGAGTAACATTGATTGTCGGGAAGGTTACCTCTGGCAAGAAAGTCAACTCTGTTCTTAGGGTTCTTATTATTAGCAATCCGAAAGCAAGAATGATTATTCCCAAAAAAGCAGAGAAAATTCTTTCTTTCGCTCTTTTTTTTATCTCAGGCTCTCCACTTGAAGTTAAATATTGAAAGCCAGAAAAGACCAAAGAAACAAAGGCAACAATACCAGCGATCGTTATCCCAAAGTAAAACAAATAAGAAGCATAAAGAGAAGGAGAGGCCCTAGTTGGCCGAATTCCCATGACCTGAGGATAAGTAATCTCTAAACCCTGAGCTAAGGCATTAAAAGAAAAAGTGGCGAGAATAAAAATTAAGATTTTCTTTTTCATTTTTGACGACAGCAAAAAAAGTTAAAATTGTAACACTCTTCAATTTCACCAATTTTTAAGATTTTTCGAATATTTTCCCAAAGGTCTAAAAGCCAGTCAGGTATCTCGCCAGTAACGGACTCTTTAAATAAATATTTGCATTTATAAGGTACGAGAACAGGAAAGTTTTTCTGGCATTCTTTTACCGTTTCACATTTACATTCTTCTTCTTTTTCTAATATTTTATTGTCCGGACTAAGAGA
>CALHEE010000012.1 GCA_938023415.1 Minisyncoccota bacterium
GCCAAAGACTTAAACGGAGTAGATAGGGTCATGGCTTATTATCATGGAAAATGGAACAGTCAATCTTGTGATGGAGCAACAGAATGTACCAAAACCTTTACCTTCTCAGAATCTGTTCCTGGTGTCTACTTCTACTACGGCTATGTCTATGGAAGAAAAGCTGACGGAAGCTTAGAAGGGAAATATACCACTCCTTCCTTTGTGAAAGTAGTCATTCTTTCACCAACCCCGACACCAACGCCTTATCCTACTCCTTTACCGACTTTTCCCATTCCTTCACCGACACCTACACCTTCTTTGCTTCCTGATTTAATAGTTCAAGATATCTATTATGATGAGCCTTACATTAGAGTAAGATATTGTAATATTGGTTCTGGTACCAGTACCTCAGATTTTCTCATTAAGCTAAAAAACAACAAGACTGGAGAGGAATACGAAGGCAATCCTTATTATCGATTTAAAGTACCTCAGCCAGGAAAATGCGAAGTGACTGGAGGATATACCCCAAGTTTAATCGGTTTAAAGTATGGACAATTTGCCCTCGTTACCGCCATCATTGATTGGGAAAACCGGGTGGTGGAATCAAACGAAAACAATAATACCTTAACTAAAACGATTGGTTCTCTTTCTCTCAAGGATATGTCCGAACAGCTTGCGTCATTGGAGGCAGTAATCAAACAATTAAAAGAGGCCCTCCAAGAACTTTTGGGTAGATAGGTTTTCTTTTTGCAAAGAAAAAAAGCCCGTTCCTTGTGCGGGCTTTTTTCTTTTTCTAAAATTTTTCATTTTTAGCCTTTTACTTTTTCGATTATTTTTTCAAAGATCTCTGGTTTTTCTATGGCTAATTGAGCTAAGATTTTTCTGTTTAATTCTATTTTGTTTTTTTTCAGACCGGCAATAAATTTTGAATAAGTTAAACCGAACTCACGACAGGCAGAATTTATCTCTGCCTGCCAAACTCTTCGATAATTTCTTTTCTTTTCCTTTCTTCCTCTGTAGGCATAACTCCAGGCATGAAAAAGGGCTTCTTTTGCCAAGCGATATTTTGATTTTCTTCCCCATTTAAATCCTTTGGCCTCTTTTAAAAGTCGTTTTCTTCTTTTATGGGCTATTTTTCCTCTCTTTACTCTTACCATAAATTTTAATAATAAAGGTATCTTTTAATTAATTTTGCCTCAGCTTTAGAAAGAGGAATCCATTTTCGAGTTTGCCTTATTTTTTTTCCTGATTTTTTAGCACGATAGTGATCTTGACCGGTGGGTCTTCTCAGAATTTTTCCGGTTTTAGTGATTTTGAATCTTTTTATGATCGATTTTCGTGTTTTCATAAAAAATAAAATTTATTAACCTTTGGTAATTATTATCGTTAAGCCGAGTGGCTCTTTCTTTAATTCTCTTTCAATTTTGAAGGCTATTTCTTTTTGTAGGCTTTCCAAAAATTTTTTAATTTTTTCTTTAGCTAAATCTTCATGCATTTTTTCTCTGCCTCTTAAGATCATTTCTATTTTGATCTTATTCCCTTTTACCAAGAAATTTTTTGTCTGCTCTACTTTTGTCTCGAGGTCATGGAGAGAGATGTTAAATCCTAACCTTATTCTTTTCAATTCACCAGTCGTTTTTGCCTTTTTCTTTTTCTCTTTCTTTTTTAACTGATAAAGGTATTTACCGTAGTTCATCATTTTGCAAACAGGAGGGTCTACCTTTTCTGTAATTTGAATTAAATCTAAATTGCGCTCCCTGGCCATTCGGAGCGCTTCTTCCAATGGAAGAATGCCTACCTGCTTTCCTTCTTCGTCAATTAATCTTACTTCCCTTGCCCTTATTTGATTGTTAACCAATGGTTTTTTTAACAATTGATTTTTCTTAACAATTTTCAGTGGAGATGGCGAGAATCGAACTCGCGTCTGGAAAGTTAAACCTAAAATAGGGTTACAGGCTTAGTCTGGTTTAGAGGAAGGGTAAAGAGTAAAAACCAGACAAAATCTCTCTACCCATCATCCGATGAAGTTTCGATAGTTCTTCTCGGATTTAAAAGAACTATCTATCTCGCAAATTATCACGCCAAAGATTAGCTAGCGAGAATCGCTAATTTTGGCGGCCTTAGCATTAAGCATAGGCTAAGGCAGGTTCTCTGGATAAGTTGGCACTTATTTTAAGGCAAAGAACGTGCCTGCCTATTTTAGGTTCACTCTCCATCGAAACCTTTTGCATCCCCATTAAAATAACCTCTTTTCAAAGTTCTTTCAATTTCTCGCTCAATTTCTCTTTTTTTGATCAAATCTCGCTTGTCTATTTTCTTTTTTCCTTTAGCCACCCCAAATTCCAACTTTATATTCTTTTTTTTAATATACACCCTTAAAGGAACTAAAGTCAAGCCCCTTTCTTTCGATTTTCCGATTAAATATTTGATCTCTGATTTTTTCAATAAAAGTTTTCTTGATCTATCTGGTTGATAATTAGAGGGAGCATTTTTGGGTTGATAGGGAGGAATGTAAGCTCCAATCCAAAAAGCCTCTCCCCCTTTTATCACCACATAGCTTCCACCTAAATTTACTCCATTTATTTTTAAAGATTTCACCTCTTGACCAAGCAAAGAAATTCCTGCTTCAAATTTTTCCAAAATCTGATAATGGTAATAAGCCTTTTTGTTTTCTCCTAAAATCTTCATACTTTTATTTTAACAAGATCTCAGTTAAAATAATAATGAATCGAAATAAAAGTAAAGCGGGGAAAAATTTTCAAAGAAATCATGAAATATTCTCAAAAAGAAAAAATTACTTCAGTTGTCCTCATTTCTTTGTTAGGCTCTTTATTTAAAGTGATTTTTAACTTTTTAAAATCATTGTCCCGCAAATTCATTTCTAAAAAGAATAAGGAGCCATTAGAAATTGAGTTTAAGCTAGGAAAGATGGTTTTAAAAGAGAAAAAAAGTTTTGTTTGCTCAGTTAATAGAAGGAAGATTATTTTCACCAGTTAAAGTAGTGATTGAATAACCAAAAGAGAAATTAGAAAAACTTTGCCCTTAAGGAGCTAAAAAAACATGATTCGAAAAAAAATTTTAAATTTAATCGGAAAAACGCTCAGACGACTTCAAAAAGAAAAACTTTTTCCTTTGGTTGATTTATCAAAAATTAAGGTCGAACATTCTCCAAAAAGAGAATACGGAGATTATTGTAGTAATGTGGCAATGGTTTTGGCTGGAATTTTAAAGAAAGAGCCCAAAGAGATTGCGAAAATCTTTCTAGAAAAACTTCAGGAGTTTAAAATAGAAAAGTTTTTTGAAAAAATAGAGGTGGCGGGCGCTGGCTTTATTAATTTCTTTCTTTCCAAGAACTATTTGCAAAAAGCAGTTTTTGAGATCTTAAAAAAAGATAAAGATTTTGGACGTTTAAATGTTGGGAAAAATATAAAAACTCAAGTTGAGTTTATTTCCGCAAACCCTACCGGCCCCCTCCATATTGGTAACGGAAGAGGAGCTTTTTTCGGAGATGTCTTGGCCAATCTTTTAGAAAAGGCAGGTTATAAAGTGGAAAGAGAATACTATCTGAATGATGCCAAATTCAATACCCAAATTCAAACTTTAGGAAAAACTGCCTTAGGAAAGGGGAAAACTTATTTAAATGATTATCTTCAATCTAAGATTTTAAAAATTAAGACTAAATTAAAAAGAGTAAACAATGATGCAGAGGCAGGCTATCTTTTAGCAAAAGAAGTTTTCAAAGATATCAAAAATTTTATTGAAAAAGAACTGAAAATTAAATTTCACAAATGGGTATCTGAAGAGGAGCTTTATCGAAAAAATAAAGTGAAAAAAATCTATCAATGGTTAAAAGCTCAAAACTTAGTCTATCAAAAAGAAGGAGCAGAATGGCTTAAAATCTCAGATTTTGGGGCACCAAAAGATGAGGTGATTATCAGAAAAACTGGAGAACCAACCTATTTTTTATCAGACATTGCCTATCATAAAGATAAATTTGATCGCGGTTTCAAAAAAATTATTAATATTTGGGGGGCAGATCATCAAGGTCATGTCCCCAAAATTAAGGCAATAGCAAAAATTCTAAATTATAAGGGAAAATTAGACATTTTAATCTGCCAAATGGTGAGATTGAAGGGAGGAAAAATTTCCAAAAGAAAGGGAAAAATCATTACCTTAAAAGAGCTGATTGAGGAAGTAGGATTAGATGTTGCTCGTTTTTTTTATTTAACAAAATCTTTGTCTACCCAAATGGAATTTGACATCAAATTAGCAAAAAGTCACAGTCAAAAAAATCCAGTCTATTACATTCAGTATGCCCATGCCAGAATTTGTAGTATTTTAAGGAAATACAAAAAGCAAAATAAAATTGAGGCGAATATTAAAAATTTAAGGTGTTTGGAGCATGAGAGTGAATTAGAACTTGTTAAGCATCTCATTAAATTTCCAGAAATTATTGAAGAAACAGCGCAAGATTATCAAATTCAAAGAATTCCCCAGTATGCTTTAGATTTAGCCACTGCCTTTCATCAGTTTTATCAAGATTGTCGAGTAATTTGTGAAGATCAAAAACTCACCCAAGCAAGATTAGCCTTAATTTTGGCTACTAAAATCGTCCTCAGAGAAACCTTCTCTCTCTTGGGAATTTCTCTTCCAGAGAAAATGTGATAAAGCTAAATTTTGACAGAGAAAACTAAAATGATATTTTTAGATATATGAAGTTAAAATTGTCAAAACTTGAAGAAAAAATTATCCGTTTTTGGAAAAAAAATCAGATTTTTGAAAAGAGCATTAAAAAAAGGAAAAGAAACAAACATTTTGTTTTTTACGAAGGACCACCCACCGCCAATGCCAAGCCTGGCATTCATCATGTTTTAACTCGTATCTTTAAAGACCTTATCTGTCGTTACAAGACAATGCGGGGATTTTTGGTTTTGAGAAAGGCAGGGTGGGATACTCATGGTTTACCTGTGGAATTAGAGATTGAAAAGAAACTGGGAATAAAGAGCAAAAAAGAAATTGAGAAATATGGCATTTCAAAGTTTAACAAGGAATGCAAAAAATCAGTTTGGAGTTATAAAAGGGAATGGGAAAAACTTACAGAAAGAATTGGTTTTTGGTTAGATATGAAAAATCCTTATATTACTTATGAGACAAGTTATATTGAATCTTTGTGGTGGATATTAAAAAAAATTTGGCAAGATGGGCTTTTATACGAAGATTATAGAGTTTCTCCTTATTGTCCAAGATGTCAGACGATTCTTTCCACGCATGAATTAGCTCAAGGCTACCAGAAAATCAAAGAACCTGCCATTTATCTCAAATTTCCTATTTTAAATCCAGAGTTTAAAAAAACTTCCCTTTTAATTTGGACAACTACTCCCTGGACATTACCTGGGAATGTAGCAGTCGCCATTAACGAGAATTTCAAATATTGTCAAATTAAAATTGGTGAGGAATTTTTCATTCTGGCTAAAGAAAGGATTAAACCTTTAAAACTTAATGGAGAAATTATTCAAGAATTTTTCGGAAAGGATCTTTTAAAAATTTATTATCAACCACCTTATCCGCTAGAAGAAGAGAAAAAAATGACAATTTATCGGGTGATAAGCGGAGATTTCGTTTCTTTAGAGGAGGGTACAGGTTTGGTTCACATTGCGCCAGCTTTTGGTGAAGAAGATATGGAAGTGATTAAAAAAGAGAATGCCAAACTTAAAAGTCAGGGACTTCCAGAATTTCCTATTATTTTAACTGTCGACGAAGAGGGAAAATTTAAGCTTAATGTTCAAAAATGGGCTGGTCTTTTTGTAAAAAATGCTGACCCTTTGATTATTCAGGATTTAAGAGAAAGAGGACTTTTATTTAAAGAAGAACTTTATGAGCACGATTATCCTTTCTGTTGGCGATGCCATACCCCCTTACTTTATTACGCCAAAAAAAGCTGGTTTATCAAAATGACCGCTATGAAAGAGAAGTTAATAGAAAATAATCGAAAAATAAATTGGGTTCCAGAGTATTTGAAAGAAGGAAGATTTGGAGAATGGCTTAGGGAAGTAAAAGACTGGGCCCTCTCAAGAGAAAGATATTGGGGAACCCCCCTACCTGTCTGGGAATGCAAAAGTTGTGGAGCAAAAGAAGTAATTGGTTCAAGGGAAGATTTATTAAGACAAAAATTTTCTCAAAATAGATATTTTATTTTAAGACATGGAGAATCAGAGATGAACAAAAAGGGAATTATCATTTCTCTTTTGCCAGAAAAAATTCCCTGCCCCTTAACTCAAAAAGGAAAAAGAGAAATCAAAAAAATTTGCCAAAAACTCAAAAGAGAAAAAATTGACTTAATAATTTCTTCAGATCTTTTAAGAGCTAAAGAAACGGCAGAGATTGTGGGAAAAGAATTAGGTATTAAACCATTTTTCGATAAGAGACTAAGAGATATTAAAGCTGGGATTTTTGAAGGAAAAAAATTGTCTCAATTCCTTTCTTTTTGGAAAAGCTATGAGGAAAGATTTTTTAAGAAACCTAAAGGTGGGGAGAGCTACAACGATCTAAAGAAGAGAATGTATAAATTTTTAAAAGAAATAGAAGAGAAGTACTCAGGAAAGACAATTTTGTTGATCAGCCATCAAAGGCCACTGGCCATGCTTGAGGGCGCGGTAAAGGGTTTTGAACCAAAGGAATTTTTAAAAAAGATTGAGCCTTACAAACTAAAAACAGGAGAACTTAGAGAAATTGAATTTAAAATTTTCCCCTATAACGAAAACGGCCAATTAGATTTTCATCGCCCTTTCATTGATGAAGTGAAATTTTTTTGTCAGCGATGCGGAGGAATAATGGAAAGAAGGCCTGAAGTGATCGATTGCTGGTTTGACTCTGGCGCAATGCCCTTTGCCCAGGCCCATTGGCCTTTTGCCTGGTCAAAAACGAAAAATTCAAGATTTGAAATTCAAAATTTTGTTAAAAAAGGATTTCAATTTCCCGCTGATTTTATTTGTGAAGCGGTTGATCAAACCAGGGGATGGTTTTACACTCTTTTGGCTATTTCTACTCTTTTGGGTTTTGGCCCAGCCTACAAGAATGTCATTTCTCTTGGACATGTGTTGGACGAAAAAGGAGAAAAAATGTCCAAATCAAAAGGAAATGTTGTCGATCCCTGGTCTCTTATTGAAAAATATGGAATCGAAAGTATAAGATGGTATTTTTTTACTATCAATCAACCTAGCGACCCAAAATTATTTTCGGAAAAAGATGTTGAAGAAGCTTTTCAGAAATTTATTTTGATTTTCTGGAATTGTCTGATTTTTTATCAAACCTACAACCGAAAAGCCAGACTAAATTTAATTTCACCCCCTCCCATCACTACCCTTTCTATTCTTGATAAATGGATCATTTCAAAGTTAGAAAGACTTATTCAAGAATGTACAGAAAGCCTTGAAAAATACCAAATTACTAGAGCTGGCCGTCTGATCGAAAATTTTGTCATTAAAGACCTTTCTCTTTGGTACATTCGCCGTTCAAGAAAAAAATTTCAATTTCCAGCAAATAAAAAAGAATTTGAGAAAAGTTCTCGAGTTTTGGGTTTTGTTTTATTAACCTTAACCAAATTAATTGCCCCATTTTTACCTTTTTTAAGTGAATATTTTTATCAAAAACTTTTAAACTTAAACTTTCGATCTAAAAAATCAGTTCACCTGGAAGATTGGCCAGAACTTAAAAGAGAGTTTTTTGATAATAAACTGGAAAAAAAGATGGAAAAGACCAGAGAAATTGTTTCTTTAGTTTTGGCTGAAAGAAAAAGAGCGAAAATAAAAGTGCGCCAACCATTGGCTACCTTGAAAATTAAAGATCAAACAATAAAGAAAGATAAAGAATTAATAGAACTGATCAAAGAAGAGGTAAATGTCAAAGAGGTCATTTTCGATGAAAAATTGGAAAAAGAAATTGAATTGGATTTCACCATTACCCCAGAGTTAAAAGAAGAAGGAATTTTGCGAGAAATTATGCGTCAAATTCAAGTAATGAGAAAAGAAGCTGGTCTTAGACCGACAGACAAAATCGTGGTAAAATATCAGGCAGAAGGGGAACTGGGAGAAATCTTGGCAAAAAATCAAAAATTGATCGAAGATAAGTTAAAAGTAAAAGAGTTCACTAAGGCGGAAGAAGAAATGGGCTTTGATTTAAAAAAAGAAATTAAAATTAACACTCAAACCATTATTTTGGCAATAAAGAAAATTTAAATTAAAATGTTGTATTTAATTTTTTGGCTATTAATTTTCATTTTCAGCTTGATTTTTTTGATCAAGGGGGCTGATTGGTTCGTAGAAAGTTCAGAAAAAATCGCGCTTTTTTTCAAAGTTTCACCATTTGTCGTTGGGATAATTATTGTGGCCATCGGTACTTCTTTTCCTGAGCTTGCTTCTTCTTTAGCTGCGACCCTAAAAGGAGCGACTGAAATAGTTGCTGCTAATGTCATTGGTTCTAATATCGCTAACATTCTCTTAATCGTTGGATTATCGGCGGTAGTGGCCAGGAAATTAATGGTAAGAAGAAGTTTAATTGACATTGATCTACCTCTCTTAGCCTCCACTACTGTTTTATTTGGTTTTATTCTTTTAGACAGAAAAATTATCTGGCCTGAATCAGTTTTGCTTTTAATTGCCTTTTTAGTTTATGTTTTTTACTCCGTTCAACAAAGCTCAGAATCTCCAGAAAAACCGCTCCCAGAAGAAATGGTTGAAGATGAGTACTTTGAGGTTTTGCCTTCAAGAAAGGATAGGAGAAGAGCCAAAAAGAAATTGGAAAAATTTGATCTCAAAATAATTTTTTATCTAATTGCAGGACTGATATTTTTAGTTTTGGGGGCAAACTATATAGTGGAATCAGTCTTAAAATTGTCAGAAATCTTGAAAATATCTCCTTCACTCATTTCCATTTTAGGGGTGGCAGTAGGTACTTCTTTACCAGAATTGGTAGTTTCAGTAAGGGCTGCCTGGCAAAAAAGGTATGAAATTTCTTTAGGAAATATTTTTGGTTCTAATGTTTTCAATAGTTTGGTTGTCATCGGTCTTCCCGGCCTAATTAAACCGTTATCCGTAGACGAAATCACTCTTTTTATTGGCTTTCCTTTTATGGCCATCGCTACCTTACTTTTTGTCATCTCTGGAATCACCCGTCGAATTAGCATTTGGGAAGGAGCAATGTATTTGTTCATTTATATTTTATTTGTGGCAAAACTTTTCCGCTTTTTTTAAAGGTCGAGAATATTTCAAGTTAGTTTTCTTATGAACAAACAAAAACCATCACGCTCTTTTTCAGGAAGTCTTTTTAGGAAATATGGTGGGAGAATGACTCTTTCCCAACTTCATCAGTTTCTTAGTCGAGAAAGCATGCATCCTTGGGAAAGAGAATACACAAAGAGAGTGATAGAGAAATATCATTTTCCTAGCAGTCCTCATATTACCGAACAAGAATTCAAAAAGGCATTAGAAGAAATGGCCAAAAACACTAAAGATCCGATGGGAATAAAAAGAATAAATCAACTGAAAAAAAGATTCGGTTTGTAAAATAAATTGATGTTTTTCCATTACCGAACACAAGGTTTTATTTTAAAGAAAGAAAACCGAGGAGAAGCAGATCAAATATTAACTGTTTACACAAAGGATTTCGGAAAATTGGAGATTTTGGCAAAGAGCATCAGAAAAATTACCTCAAAATTGAGATCAGGCGCAGAAGTTTTCTATCTTTCTGAAATTGAATTCGTTCAAGGAAAAAACTATAAAACCTTAACTGATGCAATCGCTCTGAAGAAATTTGAAAAGATCAGAAAAAATGTATTAAAATTAGATATCGCTTTCAGGATTTCAGAAGTTGTTGATCAACTAGTGAGAGGAGAAGAAGTTGATGAAAGAATCTGGTATTTGTTAAAGGAAACTTTTACCCAACTCAACAACCAAAAACTTAAAAGTTTCAATTTACAATTACTTTACTATTGCTTTTTTTGGAACCTCTTATCTTATTTGGGTTATCGACCAGAACTTTACAATTGCGTTCTATGTCAAAAAAGGTTAAAGCCAGAAAGGCTTTATTTCAGCTCAAAAGAAGGCGGAGTGATTTGCCAAAATTGTTTTGAAAAAAATAAAACTACCGCTATTTTCATAAAGCCAGAGATTATCAAAATATTAAGGGAAATGTTAAAGAAGAATTGGAAAATATTGGAAAGACTGAAGAAAGAAAGGACGGTTTTTTATTCTCTGGAAAAAATTTCCAAAAATTCTCTTGGGAAAATTTTGGAAAACAATGAAAAAAATCTTTAATTTTTTCTTTATCCTCATTGCTTTTCTCTTTATCGTTTTAGTTTGGAATTGGCGAAAGAATGTTTTTTCCAAGGAGGATTTAAAATTGGAGATTTTAGGTCCCTCCGAAGCTAATTTATTAGAAGAGGTAGAATATATTGTCAAATATAAAAACAACGGGAGGTTTAGATTAGAAGAACCTACTTTAGTTTTTATTCCTCCAGAAAATTCCATTAGAGGAGAAAAAATTTTTGAAAGAGAAACTTTTTCTTCAGAAAAATTGGGTGAGGCAATTTATCCTGGAGAAGAGAGGGCCATTTCTTTTAAATTTAGGCTTTTAGGAAAAGAGGGAGAGAAAAAAATCGCCCAAGCTCTCATTACTTGCCGACCAAAAAATTTAAAAGCCCAATACACAGTTTCTACCAGTTTTACTACTGTTTTGAAAAGCGCTCCCTTAACTTTTGAATTTGACCTTCCTTCAAGAATTTTTCCAGAGCAACAATTTATTTTGAGAATAAATTACTTTTCCAATTTAGACTATCCTCTAACCAATTTACGAGCTCAAGTAGAATATCCAGAGGGGTTTAAATTTCTTGAGTCTTTCCCAAAATCGTTAGAAGAGACAGATTGGGAAATTCCTGTTTTAAATAAAGCGCAGGGAGGAAGAATTGAAGTGAAAGGAAAACTTTTTGGGGAAGTAGGAACAGCCAGAATTTTCAAGGCTAAATTGGGAATTTTAAAGGAAGGAAGGTTTATTTTACTTAAAGAAGCAATGAAAGGGGTTGAAATTATTAAACCATCAATTTTCTTGCGCCAAGAAATTAATAATAGTCCCGAATATGTTGCTATGCCAGGAGATTGGCTTCATTATGAAATTTATTTCAAAAATATTGGTGAAAAAGATTTGGAAAATTTAACTTTAATTTCAAAACTGGAAGGGGAGGCCTTTGATTTTGAGACGATCAAATCAGAATTAGGAATTGTCCATCCCGGAGATAACACCATCTTCTTTGAATGGAAAAAAGTTCCTAAACTTCAATATCTTCCACCAATGGCTGAGGGAAAGGTGGATTTTTGGGTAAAATTAAAAGAAGATCTGGGGCAAGTGAAAGAGCACATTTTGCGAAATAAGATTTTTATTGGCGAGATAAAAGAAGAATTTATTACCAAAATAAGCACTAAATTAGAACTTGTTCAAAGGGGATATTTTTATGACGAGATTTTTGGCAACTCTGGTCCTCTTCCACCGACAGTTGGTCAAAAAACCACCTATACAATTTTGTGGCAGGTGAAAAATTATTATTCTGATGTCAAGGATGTAAAAGTAAGGGCTAAGCTACCTTTCAATGTTGAACTTACAGGGAAAATTTTTCCTGAAGACCAGGTGGCAAAGTTTGCTTTTGATTCAAACTCCAGAGAGATTGTTTGGACAGTAGGAGATGTGGAAAAAGGGAGTGGAATTTTAAAACCTGCCCAGACAATTGCTTTTCAAGTTGCCCTATTGCCACAAGAGTCAGACAAAGGGAAAACACCTGAAATTATCACTGAGGTGAAAATTGAAGGATTGGATCTCTGGACAGGAGCCAATTTAGTAAACGAAATTTCCTCTTTAAACACCACCTTACCTGACGATCGAAATTTAGCTGAGGGAATGGGTATTGTTCAATAATTCATTCAAAATCATTCATGGCTGATTTAATGTCAAAAATTATTTCTTTGGCTAAAAGACGTGGATTTATCTTCCCCTCTTCAGAGATTTACGGAGGGGTAGAAGGAATTTGGGATTTTGGCCCCCTGGGGGCTTTAATGAAAGAAAATATTAGAAAACTTTGGTTAAAAAAATTTGTCTTGGAAAAAGATGATGTCGTTTTAATTGAAGGATCAATTATCATGCATCCTAAAGTTTGGGAAGCTTCAGGTCATTTGGAACACTTTACCGATCCTTTGGTGGAGTGTAAAAAATGTCATTTGCGCTATCGTGCCGATCAGATGGCAGGGGGTAAATTTATCGGTCAGGGAAAGGCAGAAAAAGCTAATCAATGTCCTAATTGCGGTTCGCTCGATTTTACCGAACCTAAAATGTTTAACCTCATGTTGAAAACATTTTTAGGACCGATTGAAGACAAGGCTCACCAAACTTATTTAAGGCCCGAAACCGCTCAGTCAATGTTTACCAATTTTAAAAATGTTTTAAGTTCAATGAGGTTAAAACTTCCTTTTGGAATTGCTCAAATCGGAAAAAGTTTTAGAAATGAGATTACCTTAGGAGATTTTATTTTTCGCTCTCGAGAGTTTGAAATTGCCGAGATTGAATATTTCGTCAAGCCAGGGGAAGATGAGAAATATTTCGAAATTTGGTTAGATAGGTGGGAAAAATTCTTTTTGGATTTGGGAATTAGGAAAGAAAATTTAAGAAGGAAAGAACATCCTAAAGAAAAATTAGCCCATTATTCCAAAAGGACGGTCGACATTGAATATAAATTTCCTTTTGGTTGGCAGGAATTGGCTGGAGTAGCCAATCGAACAGATTATGACCTAAAGAGGCACTCCCTTTTTTCAAAAGAAGATTTAAGCTATTTTGATGAAAAAGAAAAGAAAAGATACTATCCGTATGTCATTGAACCTACGGTAGGAATAGAAAGAATATTTTTGGCTATTTTATGTGAAGGATTTACTGAAATTAAAGGAGGAAGGGCAAAAGCTAATCATCAGACCAAAGAAGTAGAAATTTTACTAAAATTAGATAAAAAAGTAGCCCCGATTAAAGTAGGAGTTTTGCCGTTGGTAAAAAACAAATCTGAGTTGGTGGAAAAAGCAAAAGAGGTTTATCGAATGTTAAAACCACATTTTGTCGCTCAATACGATGAGGTAGGTTCTATTGGCCGGAGATATCGAAGGCTAGATGAGATTGGATGTCCTTTTGCCGTGACCGTGGATTTTGAGAGCTTAGAGAAAGAAGATGTGACCGTTCGCGATCGTGATACCATGGCCCAAGAAAGAGTAAAGATTAAAGAGTTGGTCGATTTTTTAAGAGAAAAATTGGAAAAATAAAAATTATGTTTAAAAAGATTACCCTCAAAAATGGTTTGAGAATTATCACTGTTCCCCAAAAAAATACTCAAGCAGTGACCATTTTGGTTTTGGTGGGTACTGGTTCAAAATATGAAACAAAAGAGGAAAACGGGATTTCTCATTTTTTAGAGCATATGTATTTTAAGGGGACAAGAAAAAGACCATCTTCTCTAGCCATTGCTGAGACTTTAGACAGGGTAGGTGGCATCTATAACGCTTTTACTACTCAGGAATTTACCGGATATTTTGCCAAGGTATCCAGTTCTCATTTTGAATTAGCTTTAGATTGGGTTTCAGACATTTTTCTGAATAGTCTATTGCCAGAAAAAGAGATTGAAAAAGAAAAAGGAGTAATTATTGAAGAAATCAATATGTACTATGATCACCCCATGAGTTACATTGAGATTTTATGGCCTAAGCTCTTGTACGGAGATCAGCCAGCTGGTTGGGAAGTTGCTGGAAAAAAAGAAACAGTAGCCAAAATGACCAGAGAAAAACTTTTAAACTATATGAAAACCCAATATGTTGCCTCAAACACCATTGTTTCTGTAGCAGGGAAGATCAACGAGAAAAAGGCTGTTTCTCAAATCAGAAAATATTTTGCCAAAATTAGAACTCAAAAACCAAAAAGCAAACCTCCAGTTTTTGAAAAACAAAATTGTCCAAAAGTTTTTTTGGAATTTAGAAATACAGAGCAAACTCACTTGGCCTTAGGGGTGAGGGGATACAATCTTTTTCATCCTCAAAGATATGCTCAAGAGATCTTAGGAATCATTTTAGGGGGAATGATGAGTTCACGGTTGTTTGAAGAAATAAGAACAAAATTGGGCATTGCTTACTATCTAAGAACAGAAGTGGAGGCAAACCCCGATACTGGTTATTTAGTGACTTTTGCCGGAATTGAAAATAAAAATGTGGAAAAGGCAATCAAAAAAATTCTTCAAGAATACAAAAAAATTTCTCAAAAAAAAGTTCAATCAAAAGAACTGAAAAAGGCAAAAGATTATTTAAAAGGGAAGATGACATTGCTTTTGGAATCTTCCGAGGCTCAAGCTTCGTTTTATGCGGAACAAGAAATTTTAGAAAGGAAGATTCTCACGCCCAAGGAGATTTTTGAGAAAATTGAAAAGATTTCTCCAAGTGATATCTTGAAAGTGGCCAAGGAGATTTTTAAGCCAAAAAGGTTAAATTTAGCCCTTATTGGCCCATTTCAAAATAAAGAAAGGTTCGAAAAAATATTAAAACTATAATTTTAAAGATGAATGAAGAAAAACTATTAGACCTCTCTTGGTCGACGATTTTAAAAATAGTTTTTACCATCTTCATTGCCTATTTGATTTTTTTAATCAAAGAAATTTTGATTTTGGTTTTATTTTCAACTGTTTTGGCCATTTTGTTTGAGCCAGCAATTAGATTTTTTCAAAAATTTAAAGTGAGACGATCTCTGGCCACTCTTTTGGTTTATTTGGGTTTTTTTCTTCTTTTGGCCACGATTTTTTTTCTTTTAGCTAAAGTTTTGACAGAGGAAGCTAAACAATTCTTTAAAATTTTTCCTCAAATTTTCGATCAATCTTCTCCTTTTGTTAAAACATTCGGCCAAGAATTTTTCGGAAGTTTGCAATCTTTGTTGAACTCATTACCTCAGTGGATTTCAAAAGCTTCCCTTGGCTTTTTTTCTGCGATTGTTTCTCTTTTTGGGGGAATATTCAGTACCCTCACCATCTTTGCCTTGGCTATTTTTATTTCTTTGGAAGAAGGTTCGATCGAAAAAACAATCTCTCTTTTTGTTCCTCAAAAATACAAAAACTTAATTGAAACTTTGTGGGAAAATTCCCGCCAAAGGGTGACAGCTTGGTTTGGGGCGAGGATTCTTACTTGTTGCTTGGTCGGGATAATGGTTTATCTTACTTGTCATTTTTTAGAGATTGAATATGGGGGATTGTTTGCTCTTTTGGCTGGCTTTTTAGATTTGCTTCCCATTTTTGGACCTTTTTTGGCCGGCCTTCCTATTGTTCTTTTTGCCCTTTTTGACTCTTTTTTAAAAGCCATTTTTGCTGTTCTTGCTCTTTTGTTAATTCAACAAATTGAAGGAAACATCTTAACACCTTTTTTGAGTAAAAGGTTTCTTAACGTTTCTCCTTTTCTCGTTTTGTTTTCTCTCCTTGTTGGGGGGAAGCTTTTTGGTTTTTGGGGGGCGATCTTTGCCATTCCTTTGTTAACTCTTCTTTTTGAAATGGGTAAGGAAATTTTAATAATGACAAAAAAAGAAACAATCTATGAATAAACTTTACCTTGTTGCTACTCCAATTGGCAACCTAAAAGATCTCTCCTTTCGTGCTCTTGAAGTTTTAAAAGAGGTCGATTTAATCTTGTGCGAAGACACGCGGGTGGCAAAAAAATTATTGGCTCATTATCAAATTAAAACCCCAATTTTAAGTTATCACCAGCACTCAAGAATTAAAAAAATCAATTATATTCTTTCTCTTTTAAAAATGGGAAAAAATTTAGCTTTAATTTCTGATGCTGGAACACCTGGTATTTCCGATCCTGGGGGAAAACTTGTAAGTTTAGTAAAAGAAAAAACCCCTCAGGTAAAAATTACACCTATTCCTGGACCATCAGCCATCACTGCTGCTGCTTCAATTTCTGGCTTTTCTATGGAAAAATTTCTTTTTTTAGGATTTCCCCCTAAAAAAAGAAAAAGAAAAAAATTTTTCGAAGAAGTGGCCAATTCAAAATATCCAGTTATCTTTTACGAATCGCCTTATCGAATAATAAAAACTTTAACCCAATTGGCTTTTTTTATTCCAGGTCGAGAAATAGTAGTTTGTCGGGAATTGACGAAAAAATTTGAAAGTATTTACCGAGGAAAAATTGATGAGGTCATAAGGGAAATAAGCGAGGATGAAATAAAAGGGGAATTTGTGATAGTAGTTTCTGGTAAAATATAAATTTATGAGAAAATTTTATCTCACTACCGCTATAGATTATGTAAACGCCTTTCCCCATCTGGGCCATGCCTTAGAAAAGGTTCAGGCAGATGTGATCGCTAGGTATCAGAGGTTGAGAAAGAAAGATGTTTTCTTTTTGACAGGGACTGACGAAAATTCGCTAAAAAATGTCCAGGCAGCAGAAAAAGAGGGAATTTCGGTAAAGGAACTTGTCGACAAAAACGCCCAAAAATTTTATCAATTAAAAGAAGCCCTGAATTTATCCTTTGATGATTTTATTAGAACCACTCAAGAACGCCATCAAATCGGAGCGAAAAGATTTTGGCTAGCGATTAAGAAGGATGTTTATAAAAAAAAGTATCGCGGTCTCTATTGCCTAGGGTGTGAGGCTTTCTATACCCCAGAGGAACTTAAAGATGGTCTTTGCCCTGAACACAAGAAAAAGCCAGAACTTGTCGAAGAAGAAAATTATTTTTTTCGCCTTTCAAAATACCAAAAAAAATTAGAAAAAATTATCGAGAGCGAAAAAATAAAGATTGTTCCTGAAAAGAGAAAAAATGAGGTTTTGGCTTTTATTAAAAAGGGATTAGAAGATATTTGTGTTTCTCGTTCTAAACAAAGAGCTCACGGTTGGGGAATTGAAGTTCCCGGAGATAAAGATCAGATCATCTGGGTTTGGATAGATGCTCTTTCTAATTATCTTACAGGAATAGGCTATGGAACAGATGAACAAAAATTTCAAAGATACTGGCCAGCTGACATTCATATCATTGGCAAAGGGATTGCCAGATTCCATTGCGTTTTTTGGCCCGCCTTTTTACTTTCAGCAAATTTGCCTCTTCCCAAGAAAATTTTTATTCACGGTTACATTACTATTGGTGGTCAAAAAATTTCAAAAAGCTTAGGGAATGTGATCGATCCCTTTGATTTAGTGAAAAAATATGGAACGGATGCGGTAAGATATTTTCTTTTAAGAGAAATTTCGCCCTTTGAAGACGGAGACTTTACTTTGGAAAAGCTTGAAAAAAGATACGATTCAGATTTGGCTAAGGGATTAGGTAACTTATTGCTAAGGGTAATTAGCCTGGCAAAAAGAATTGATGGGAAAAGTTTAAGAATTAAACTTCAACGACCAGCCTTAAGAGCAATAATTAAGAAAGAGGAGAGAAACTGGAAAAAGGCAATTGAAGATTTTAAATTTAACGAAGCCTTAAATTCAGTTTGGAATTTGATTAGTTTTGGCGATCGCTATCTTGAAAAAGAAAAACCGTGGGTACTTTTAAAGGAAGAAAAATTGAAAAGAAAAGGAAAAGAAGTAATTGAAAGTTTACTTTTCTTTTTAGAAAAAATTGGAAAATTGCTTCAACCATTTTTGCCTGAGACTTCAGAAAAAATCTTCCAACAAATAAAAAGTAAAAACCCTCAGCTTTTATTCCCAAAAAGATAAAATGATTTTTGATACCCATGCCCATTTAAATTTTTTGGCTTTTGAAAAAGATTGGGAAGACAAAATCGAAGATTGCCGAAAAGAGAAAATAGGCATAATCAATGTTGGAACAAATTTTCAAACTTCAAAAAAAGCAGTTGAAATTGCTAAAAAATATCAAAATGGAGTTTATGCCTCAGTGGGACTTCATCCGATGAATTTGGAGACAGGCTTGGTGAAATTAAAAAGCAATGAAAAAGAGGGAAAAAATTTTGAAACAGAATTTCGAGAGGAGATTTACGAAAAATTAATTGCCTTAAATTTAGATAAAGTAGTAGCCATCGGAGAGGTGGGCTTGGATTATTATTGGCGACCGAAGACGAAAAAAAAGAAAGAACTTTTTAAACAAAAACAAAAAGAGATTTTTCTGAAACAATTGGATTTGGCAAAAAGATTTAATTTACCGGTAATTTTACATTGCCGAATGGCCCACGGAGAGCTTTTGGAAATTTTAAAATCAAAATTCCAAGCTCAAGAATTAAAAGGAGTTATTCATGGGTTTGTCGGAAATTTAGCACAGTTAAGGGAATATTTGAAAATGAACTTTTTTGTCGGATTTAATGGGATTGTGTTCAAAAAAATTGAAGGCGTTGATTTTGAAAGTCTAATTAGAGAGACGCCCCTAGAAAAAATTTTAGTAGAGACTGATTGTCCTTATCTTTCTCCCCCAGGCTACAAAGAAAGAAATGACCCTTTGGGAGTGAAATTAGTTATTGAGAAAATAGCTAAAATTAAAAATTTATCTTTTGAAAAGGTAGCTCAAGAAACGACAAAAAATGCCAAAAAGCTGTTTACAAAAATAAAAGAAATCTCTTGAAACAAGAAGAGAAAAAGCTAAAATGAAAATTAGCTTTATGAAGAGATACGTTCCCCAAAAAATCGAAAAAAAATGGCAAAAATATTGGGAGGAAAATAATTTCTATCAAGCTAAGGATTTTTCAAAAAAGAAAAAGTTTTATATTTTAGTTGAATTTCCGTATCCCTCAGCTCAAGGTCTTCATGTCGGGCATTGTCGATCTTACTCTGCCATGGATGCCATTGCCAGAAAAAAAAGAATGGAGGGGTACAATGTCTTATTTCCCATTGGTTGGGATGCCTTTGGTTTGCCGACAGAAAATTATGCTTTACGCACCGGCATTCATCCAGAAATAGCTACGAAAAAAAATATCGCCAATTTCAAGCGTCAATTAAAAAGTCTTGGTCTTTCTTTTGATTGGTCCAGGGAAATCAATACGAGCGACCCAAAATATTATAAATGGACCCAATGGATCTTTTTGAAATTGTTTGAAAAAGGTCTAGCATATCAGGCAGAAATTCCCATTAACTTTTGTCCCAAATGTAAAATTGGTTTAGCCCAAGAAGAGGTGATCGATGGAAAACATGAGAGATGCGGGGAAGAAGTGGTGTTAAAAAAGTTAAAACAATGGATGTTAAAAATCACTGCCTACGCGGAAAGATTGATTAAAGATTTAAAAGACCTCGATTATTTAGAAAAAATAAAAACCCAACAGATTAATTGGATTGGAAAAAGCGAGGGGACAGAAGTGACATTTAAAATTGAAAACCTTGATTTTGAGATTAAAGTCTTTACTACTAGGGTTGATACCATTTTTGGAGTTACCGCCTTGGTCTTGGCCCCAGAGCATCCTTTGGTCGAGAAATTGGTCAAAGAAAATGGGATTTTAAAAGAAGGAAAAATCAAAGTTGAAAACTGGCTGGAGGTAAAAGAATATCTTAAAAAATCGGTCCGGAAAAGCGAATTTGAAAGAACGAAGTTAGAAAAAGAAAGAACGGGCATCCCTTTAAAAGGAATTTTTGCCATCAATCCTATTAATCAAGAAAAATTACCTGTGTGGGTGGCAGATTATGTCATTGGCACTTATGGAGGAGGAGCGGTCATGGTAGTGCCAGCTCATGACAAAAGAGATTTTGATTTTGCCAAAAGATACCAGTTGGAAATTAGAGAGGTAGTAGTTCCAAAAGAGAAAAATTCTCCCCTTTCTCAACCTTTTGTTGAAGATGGGGTGTTAATAAATTCTGGAGAATTTTCGGGCCTAACCTCAAAAGAAGCACGAGAAAAAATTACCCGCTGGCTGAAAGAAAAGGGTTTAGGAAAAAAAACGGTTCAATACAAATTAAGAGATTGGGTTTTTTCTAGACAGCATTATTGGGGAGAACCAATACCTCTTGTCTTTTGCGAAAGATGCGCAAAAAAGATCAAAGAAAAAATGAAAGAAGGAAAAATAAAAGAGCTTGAAAAGGAATACCAGTTAGGCGAGATTTTAAATCCAGGTTGGATAGCCCTCTCTGAAAAGGATCTTCCCCTAAAACTTCCTTATCTTGAAAAGTATCAACCTACCGGCACAGGAGAATCACCTTTAGCTCAAATTGAAGAGTGGGTAAATACCAAATGTCCAAAATGTAAAGGACCAGCAAAAAGAGAAACTGATACCATGCCTAATTGGGCAGGATCAAATTGGTATTTTATTGGTTATTTAATCAAGAAAAGAAAAGAGAAAAATTATGAGTATTGGTGGGATAAAAAGAAAATTTCTTATTGGATGCCTGTTGATTGGTACAATGGAGGCATGGAACATACTACTTTGCATTTGCTTTATTCAAGGTTTATTTATAAATTTTTATACGATATAGGAGCGGTTCCTCATCCAGAACCTTATAAAAAAAGAACAGCGCACGGAATTGTCTTGGGTGAAGATGGCAGAAAAATGTCAAAATCTTTTGGGAATGTCATTAATCCAGATGAGATTATCAAACAGTATGGAGCAGATACCTTAAGGGTTTATGAAATGTTTATGGGACCATTTGATCAGGCAATCAGCTGGTCAAGCCAAGGGGTGAAAGGGGTTTTTCGGTTTTTAGAGCGAATTTGGCGATTAGTGATCAGGTTTAAAGAGCAGTCGGGAAAAAAAGTGAAAAACTTGGAGGTTGAAAGTTTGGTTCAACAGACAATTAAAAAGGTCGATGAAGATTTAGAGAAGTGTAAATTCAACACCGCCATTTCTGCCTTGATGATTTTGGTTAACAGATTGGAAAAAGAAAAAAATATTCAAAAAAGACATTTGGAAACATTGATCAAATTATTGGCTCCTTTTGCTCCTCATTTAGCTGAGCAATTGTGGCAGGAATTAGGTCATAAAAATTCAGTTCATTTACAAAAATGGCCAAAGTACAATCTAAAGCTTATTCTTAAAGAAACCTTCACCTTAGTTGTCCAAGTGAACGGGAAAGTTCGAGATACCATCGAAGCTTCGATCAATATTTCTGAGGAAGAAGCTAAGGAGTTAGCTCTCAGGTCGCCAAAAATCCAAAAGTGGTTGGAAAAGAAAAAGATAAAGAAAATAATTTTTGTCAGAAATAAACTGATTAATTTTGTGGTCGAATAATATTGAAAAAATTAAATTTTAGCCTAACAACTCTCAGAAAAACATTCATTCTATTCTCTCGTGAAAATGAATCAAATAGAAAAAGCAGTTGAAGTTTTAAAAAAGGGAGGAGTAATTGCCTACCCCACCGAGACAGTCTATGGTTTGGGAGCGAATATTTTTGATAAAAAGGCAGTGGAAAAAGTTTATCGCCTAAAAGGAAGAGATTTTAAAAAACCCCTTTCGGTGGCAGTGGCTGACTTTCAAATGTTGGAAAAGTTAGTTATTCTTTCTCCCAGGGAGAAAAAAATCCTCAAAAAATTGTTACCAGGTCCCATCACGGTGATTTTGCCAAAAAAGAAAATTGTTCCTTCTTGGGTAACAGGCGGTAAAAATTCAGTAGGCATTCGTTTTCCAAGAAATGAAATAACCCAAAAAATTATCAAAAAAGCAGGCTTTCCCATTACTTCCACTTCCGCTAACTTAAGCGGAAAAAAAGAGCCGAGTAATTATAAAGAAATTAAGCTAAAAGTAGATTTTATCGTCAAAGGAAAATGTCAGTACAAAAAACCTTCTACGGTCTTTGATTTAAAAAAGAAAAAAATCATTCGTCTGGGTGCAGGCATTAAAAATTTAAAAAATATTTTTAAAAAAATATGTGCGGAATTGTAGGCTACATTGGAAAAAATTTAAATGCAAAAGAGGCTATTCAGCTTTTAAAAAGGTTAGAATATCGGGGTTATGATTCAGCAGGCCTTGCCTGGTTTTGCCCTGAAGAAAAAGAAATTTTTTTAGTGAAAAAGGCTGGGAAAATCGAAAAATTAGAAAGGGCGATTGAGGAAAGCAAATTAAATTTAAAAGGAAATGTTTTTATCTTGCATACTCGCTGGGCAACCCACGGCAACCCCACTGACATTAATGCCCACCCTCATTCAGATTGTAAAAAAGAAATTTTCTTAGTTCACAATGGGATTATCGAAAATTATCGCGAGCTTAAGGAAAAATTAACTAGAGAGGGGCACAAATTTTTAAGCGAAACTGACACTGAAGTTTTGGTGCATCTAATTGAAAAATATTTCAAATCTAACTTAGAAGAGGCGGTCAGGTTAGCCTTAAAAGAAGTGATTGGAGCTTATGCCATTGCGGTTATTTCCAAAAGAGAACCAGAAAAAATCGTCTTTGCTAGAAAGGGAAGTCCCCTTTTGATTGGCCTAGGAGAAGGGGAAAATTTTGTTGCTTCTGATACCCCGGCAATTTTAGCTAAAACGAGAAAAGTAATTTATTTAGACGAGGGAGAAATGGGTTTTATTACCAAAGATCAATTTAAGATCTTTGATCTAAACCAAATTCCTGTTGAGAAAACTTCCCATTTTATTGAATGGACAATAGAGCAGGCAGAAAAGGGAGGTTGGCCTCATTTCATGATCAAAGAGATCATGGAAGAACCAGAAGCGATTGAAAATGCCTTAAGAGGAAGGGTAATTTTGAAAGAAGGATTGGTAAAATTAGGAGGATTAGAAAGAATTGAGGAAACTCTTAGAGAAATCGAAAAAATGACCATCATCGGAATGGGAAGCGCCCTTTTGGCCGGAAAGGTCGGGGAGTACATGTTGGAAGAATATGCCCATTTACCAGTAGAAGTAGAAAATGCATCAGAATTTCGCTACAAAAAATTCATTTTTGGAAAAAAAGAAGCGGTTTTGGCAATTTCCCAGTCTGGAGAAACCGCCGACACCCTTTTTGCGCTCAAAGAGGCAAAAAGAAAAGGAGTTTTAACTTTAGGCATTGTCAATGTCGTTGGTTCTTCAATTGCTCGGGAAGTAGAAGCTGGGGTTTACAATCATGCCGGACCAGAAATTGGGGTGGCAGCGACCAAATCTTTTGTTTCCCAGTTGACAGTTTTGGCTTTGCTTACTGTATTTTTAGGAAGAGAAAGGGAAATGAGTTTGGTCATGGGAAAAAGAATTTTAGAAGAATTAGTAAGGCTTCCCCAGTTAGCAAGAAAAATTTTGAGAAAAAAAGAAAAAATTAAAAAATTAGCAAAAAAATATTGTCGATATAAAAACTTTCTCTTTTTGGGGAGAAAGTACAATTATCCGATTGCCTTAGAAGGAGCTTTAAAATTAAAAGAAATTTCTTATTTACATGCGGAAGGTTATCCTGGGGGAGAAATGAAACATGGACCTATTGCCTTAATTGATGAAAATTTCCCGACCATTGCCATTTCGCCGTTAGATTCAGTCTATGAAAAGATGATTTCTAATTTAGAAGAGATTAAAGCGAGGAAAGGTAAAATTTTAGCCATTGCTACTCAAGGAGATAAAAAAATAAAAAAAATTGCTGACGATCTTTTTTATATTCCAAAAACCTTAGAAATGCTTACCCCGATTTTATCGGTTATCCCCTTGCATCTTTTTGCCTATTTTGTTGCCAAAGAACTCAAGAGAGAAATTGACACACCTCGAAATTTGGCCAAGAGTGTCACTGTAGAATAATTAAAAAGCTTTTTCTTTTGAGTTTTCGGTGGTAAAATGAAAGTGGACCTTCGAAAATTAAAAAGGAGGTGGTGGAAATGTTTAGGAGGAAGGTTTTAGATCAGTCTTTGGATAAAGTGGTCGAGATGTTAAGGATGCTTTCTCAGTTACTCACTAAGCTTCAAGATTCCCTTTCTGGAACAAAGACTGAGCTTTTTGAAATTGCCCAAAAATTGGATGATTCCAGAAAAAGAACGCTTGAAGAAATAGAACTTTTGAGAAAAGAGATCCAGGAACTCTTGGTCTCTCATATTACTTCCCAAGAGACGGGAGTTCATCTTCTTGTTGATGGAGACAATGTTTTACATAGACTTTCTGATCTTGAACGACGGCTTGATTGGAAAAAATTTTTGGAAAAAATAGAAGAAGTTTACGGTAAAATAAGGGGAGCTTTCTTTTTCGCCAATTTTGTGCCTGAAGCTTTAGGAAACTTCATTTCCCAGGTGGCTGGCTTTGATATTGTCACTACCTCTTTTGGACGACCCAGCACAAAAGATCTTACTGATTCCAGAATTCTTCGTTACATTGAAAACATCCCCTCTCCTGGAAGCCGGATAATTCTTTTTACCGAAGATAGGAGCTTAAGAAGAAAAGCAGGAGAAATTGCACAAAGGAAACATCTTCAATTTATTCCCTTATTTTTCGATTCCCAATTTCCCCATTCTGTAAGAGATACCAACGGCAATTTCTCTCTTTCTCTTTTTTTGCCCCGACACATTTTACCTGAAGCACTGATCACGCCCAATCTCTGGGAAGAGGCCTTAGAAAGGTTTCTTGAGGAAAAGTATGTGAATCCAGAAAAAGTAGCCATTGACCACTTTCTTTTGGTAGCTCTCCGTTGGCTTTTTTCAAACCTCCCTTCTTCTCCAAAAAGAGAGGGAGAACGCTTCCCCCGATCCTTTATCCATTTGGCAAAAGAGCTCTTAGAGTTTCTCAGAGCCTACCAACCTTTCAGTCCTTTCCCTGATTTTCATCTCTCTGAAGCAGATACCATTGCCATTCTAGATGCTCTTTTAACGAAAGATCTTTTGCGAAAGGCAAAAATAGGAGAATTAGAAGTTTGCTATCGGGCTTTGCATCAACAGTGGAAAGGTTTGAGAAAGTGGCTACCAAGAGTTTCTGAGGAAGCTTAAAATAAACAAGGGGCTTCCAAAGAGAAAAGAGTTTTTGGAAGCCCCTTTTAAAGTGCCTCAACCCCCCAAAGGCTCTGCTTTTATTTTTGTCTTTTTTCATGTCCGCCTCCTAAGAAAGGGAAAAGCGCTTTTTCATTGCTAGTGATGATTTCCAATTTTCCACCAGTAAGGATTGCAATGACCCTTTCTCTTTTTTCCTCTCTTCTTACTTCAAAGAGCAAGGAGGCGCCAAAATGACGGGTAGTTAAGTTTTGGAGAGCAGGAGCGATGGGTTTTCCTTCAAGCCAAAGAGCTCCCAAGAGGGTGCCGTATTCATTTTCGAGTAGCACCCAGTAGCTACCTGATTTGTCCCATCTTCTTCTTTTCGCTGCAGTGATAAGAAGTTGTAAAAGTTCAATATGCCGATCTTTATCAGGGTCATTGGAAAGAAGTTCTTCCAGTGTTGCTCTAAAGATTTGCTGTATTTCTCTGCGTCCCAATCGACGTAAAAGAGACAAGAAAGAAGAGCCTGTATGGTTGAAGGCAGGGGATCCCTCCACCGGTACTGAACTCTTTTCCAACATCCCATCACCTCCTTTTTATGTGCTACTTTGAGTTTAAAATTTTAATTTTTTTTTGTCAAGGGAATATTTGACCAATGTTACTTGTGAAAGAGTGATTTTTATGATATGCTGAAGTTATCTGAATTATGGAAAAAACCAATGACTTTTCCATCTTAATTGGAGGAGAGGCTGGCCAGGGATCAAGATGGGCGGGAAACTTAATTGCCAAAATCTTTAATTTTTTAGGATATAAAATTTATGTTTATGAAGATTATCAATCATTAATTCGTGGTGGTCACAATTTTTCTCAAATTAGAGTTGCCGAGAAAAAAGTGGAGGCAAGAAAAGAAAAGGTTGATTTTCTTTTGGCCCTAGACAAAAAGACTCTTTCCCTACATCAGAAAAGGTTAACCAAAAAAGGAATGATTGTTTTCAATAGCAATCGCCTTAATTCAAAAGAAGGGGTGGGCATTCCCATTGAGAAAATCGTTCAGGAAATGGGAGGCCTTCCGATAATGGCAAACACTGCCTTGGTTGCTGGTTTTTCTAAAATTGTGGGAATTGATTTTGAGGTAGTAAAAGAAGTTTTAACAAGAGAACTTAAAAAGGGCATAGATTTGAATTTAAAAATCGCGGAAAAAACTTTTCAAGAAACAAAAACATACTTTAAAATTAAAAAATTTAAAAAAAGCAAGACCACCATTTTGACCGGAAATGAAGCAGTAGCCCTGGGTTTGGCAAAGGCAGGCTTAAAATTTTATTTTTCCTACCCAATGACGCCTGCCACCTCAATCATGAATTTTTTGGCCCAAAGAGATGATTTAGGGGTGAAAGTGGTTCAGCCAGAAAATGAAATCTCCGTAATTAACATGGCCTTAGGTTCAGCTTATGCGGGGAAAAAAACAGCAGTGGGAAGTTCAGGTGGGGGATTTGCTCTCATGGTAGAGGCTTTAAGTTTGGCTGGTCAATCAGAAACCCCAATTTTAATTGTGGAAAGCCAGCGGGCAGGTCCTTCTACCGGCATGCCAACTTATAATTTACAATCTGATCTTTTGTTTGTTTTGTCCGCTGGTCACGGTGATTTTCCCAGATTTGTCATTGCTCCTGGAGACAGCGAACAATGTTTTTTCTATGCTGGTTTGGGTTTAAATTTAGCCTGGAAATATCAAACCCCAGTCATTTTGTTACTTGATAAAGATCTTTCAGAAAATACTTTTTCCGTTAATGAAGAAATTTTTGAAAGAGTAAAACCAGAAGAAATAGTCTCTTGGAATAAAAAAGGAGATTACAAAAGATACCAAATTACAAAAAATGGCATTTCTCCCTTAGCCTTTCCCGGAGAAAAAGGAATAATTGTTAAGGCCAACAGTTACGAACACGATGAGTTTGGGATTAGTAGCGATTTAGAAGAGGTGGCTCAAAAAATGCAGGAAAAAAGATTTCGAAAATACCAGACAATTGAAAGAGAGGTGGCGAAGTTGCCAGCAGTTCAGGTTTATGGGAGAAAGAATTCAAAAATCGCTTTGGTTTCTTTTGGTATTTCAAAAGGGGCATCATTGGAAGCAGCTGAAAATTTGGGGATAAAATTAATTCAACCTGTGATTTTGGAACCTTTTCCAAAAAGGCAAATGAATTTAGCCTTGAGAGGAGTAAAAAAAATATTTAGCGTAGAAATGAACACTTCTGGCCAACTTGCCAAACTACTAACTCAAAATGGGATAAGAGTAGATGGAAAAATATTAAAATATACCGGAAGACCATTTTTCCCTTCAGAAATTGAGAGAAAAATTAAAAAGATGGTATGAAAAAAAATAATTTAAGTAATTTAGAAACATATTGCAAAAACACCTGGTGCCCAGGCTGTCCTAATTTTGGGATTTTAGAAGCTACAAAAAGGGCAATTTCTGAACTCATTGAAAAGGGAATAGCCAAAGAAAATTTCGTTTTAACTTGCGGGATTGGTTGCCACGGAAAAATTGTTGATTATTTAAATTTAAACTCTTTTTATAGTTTGCATGGAAGATCCCTTTGTACCGCCCAGGGAATAAAATTAGCTAACCAAAATTTAAAGGTGATTGCCTTTGTTGGGGATGGAGATATTTACAACGAAGGCATTTCCCATTTAATTCATGCTGCTAAAAGAAATTCCGACATTACCGTTTTGGTCCATGACAATCGAAATTTTGCTTTAACTGTCTCCCAATTCACCGCCACCTCTCCAAAGGGATTTAAAGGAAGTTCTACCCCAAAAGGAAGCGTAGAAGAGCCCATCAATCCTTTGGAGTTGGTTTTCACTTCTGGAGGAACATTTATTGCCCGAGGCTACGCTTTAAAAATTGAGCATTTAAAAGAGTTAATTATAAAGGCAATAGAGCACAAGGGTTTTTCTTTTATAGAAGTTTTACAGCCTTGTATCACTTTTTTTGATAATAGAAAATTTTATGAGGAAAGAATTTATGAATTACCAGAAATTAATCTCACCTCCCAAAAGGAAGCTTTGGAGAAAATAAGAGAATGGGATTATAAAAACGGTGACAAAAATATTCCCATCGGTCTCTTTTATAAAGTGGAAAAACCAACATTTGAAGAACTAATTTTTTCAAGCTGAAATTCTCTCTATTTGGGCTCCTAGCTTTTCTAGTTTTTTTTCAAATTTTTCGTAACCTCGATCAATCTGTTCTATTCCTTCTACTACTGAGCTTCCCTTGGCTATTAAACTTGCCAAAACCAAAGCTGCCCCTGACCTAATATCGCTGGAATTCAATTTACTCCCAAAAAGAGGTGTTTTTCCGAAAATTAGAGCCCGATGGGGATCAGTAATTTCAACATCCGCCCCCATTTTCTTTAACTCGTGGAGATACTGAAACCTATTTTCATACAGAGGCTCATGGATGAGAGATTTCCCTTCAGCTTGGGTAAGCAAAACAGAAGTTTGTGGTTGCAGATCGGTGGGAAAACCAGGATGAGGAAGAACCTGAATTTTGGTTGCCCGAAAATGGTTACTTTTTTCAACCAAAATTTTCTCTTTTTTGATTTCAAAACGAACGCCAATATCTTTCATTTTTTCAAGAAAGAAAACTAAATCCTCTGGCTTAACATTCTTTATTCTTCCTTTTCCTTGAGTTAAAGCAAAGGCAATCAAAAAAGTTCCCACCTCGATGGGGTCGGGAGAGATTTTAAACTTCGTTCCTTTTAATTTTTTCCTCCCCTCAATCAGAAGATCGTGGGTGCCCAAACCTTCAATTTTTACCCCTAATAATTTGAGAAATTTTCCTAAATTTTGGACATGAGGTTCGGTAGCTGCAATTTCAATTTTCGTTTTTTCTGGGATCAAGGAAGCAAACATCATTAAATTTTCCGTAGCTGTGACACTAAATTCTCTCAAGACAACCCTTTTTGCTTTTAAGTTTTTTGGCCTTTCAAAATAATAAAAATTATTTTCCGTCTCAACTCTTATTCCAAATTCTTTGAAAGCCTCCAAATGAGTGGTAATGGGTCTTAATCCAATTTTGTCTCCTCCTGGGTGAGGAATTTTGATTCTCTTAAATCTAGCTAAAAGAGGGCCTAAAAACAAAACAGAAATTCGCATTTTTTCAAAAAGGTCAACCGGAATTTTTTTTGGATCGACAAAAGAAGTATTGATTTTGATCTTCTTTGGCCCCAGCCATTCAATTTTCGCTCCCATTCTCTTTAAAATTTCTATCTCATTTAAGATATCTGAAACTAAAGGTAAATTTTCAATTTCACAATCTTTTTCTGTTAAAAGAGTAGCTGCTAAAATTGGACCAGCTTCATTTTTTGAGCCTGAAATTTCTACCTCTCCAGAGAGCTTATTACCTCCTTTAATGAGAAACTTTTCTGGCATCAATTTCAATTTTAATGGAAAAAATTCTTTTTTACAAATCATTTGTCTCCTTTTTTCTTTTTTGTTAAACTTAAAATAAATATTGCCGAGGTGGCGGAATGGCAGACGCGCGAGGCTTAGGACCTCGTGGGAAATTCCCTTGTGGGTTCAAATCCCACCCTCGGCACTATGGAAATTAACCCTTTAATTTTTCGAGCTTACGATATTAGAGGAATTTATGGAAAAGATTTAGACGAAAGCGTTTTTCAAAAGATTGGATTTGCTTTGGGCAAGAAAGGGAAGCTTTTTTTGGTGGGTCATGATATTCGAAAATCAGGAAAACCATTAGCTCTGGCTTTAATTGCGGGACTTTTAGCAAAAAATTCAAAAGTGATTTTTGCTGGCCAAGGTTCTTTTGGCCAAATTTTATTTTCTGGTTTCCGAAAAAAGGTAGATTTCACCCTTTTTGTCACTGCCTCTCACTTATCTAAAGAATGGAATGGATTAAAAATCTTTAGAGGAGATGGAGAGCCCATCGCTCCTGGAAGATTGAAGGAGAAGGTAATGAGAGTAAAAAAAGTAAATTTTCCAAGGCCAAAGGTGAAAAAAATTAATTTAAAAAAAGAATATCTTAATTTTTTGGTTCAGAAATTTTCAATTTTGAAAAAATCAAATTTTAAGGTTGTCTTAGATTGTGGTGGTGCCAGCATGAGTTTGGTTGCCCCCCAACTTTTTAGGAAATTAAATTTTAAAGTGGTAGAACTTTTTTGCCGGCCAAATCCAGAACTTTCTGATCGCGATCCAGAACCTACTCCTTCTGCCACCCAGAGATTAAGAGAATTGGTCTTGAGAGAAAGGGCAGATTTTGGCGTTGCTTTTGACGGAGACGGAGATAGAGGAGTGATTATCGACGATCAAGGAAGATATTTAAGAGGAGATGAGTTAGCGATAATTTTAGCTAAAAGCTTTTTAAAGAAAGAAAAAAAGAAAATAATCGTCAAAACTGTTTCTTGCACCTTAGCGGTAGAAGAGGAATTAAAAAAATTGGGAGCAAAGATTATTGAGGTTCCAGTAGGACATACTTTTGTGGGAAAAGAGTGTAAAAGAAGAAAAGCACTTTTGGGAATTGAAGAATCTAGCCATCTTTTTTATCCAAGTGTTTATCTTTTTGATGATGCCCTTTTGACTCCTCTTTTTGTTGCCCAGGTTTTATTCCAAGAGAAGAAAAAGCTTTCTCAATTGGTTGATACTTTACCAAAATATTTTTTTGAAGAAATAAACTTTGCCTGCCCTGATGAAAAAAAATTTGAAATTGTCGAGAAATTAAAAAAGAAGTTTCAAAAAATTTACCAAAAAGTGAAACTTTTAGACGGGATTAAGATTTATTTTTCAGATGGCTGGGTTTTAATTCGAGCTTCTAACACTTCACCAAAAATTAAGCTTTATCTTGAAGCAAAAAGAAAAGATAATTTTCAGGTCTTAAAAGATAAATTCTCTCAAGAATTAATAAAATGTATTCAGCAGTAATTTTAGCCGCTGGTGAGTCTTCCAGATTTTGGCCATTAAATTCCAGACATAAATCCCTTTTTTATTTGATGGGAAAACCAATCATTTGGTGGAATCTTCAAGGAATTAGGGAAAATAAGATAAAAAAGGTATTCATTGTTCAGTCTTTAACAAGAGATATAGAAAAAGAGCTTAAAAAAATTAAAATTCCTGGTCTAAAAATCGAATTTCTTATTCAAGCTAAACCTCAAGGCACTGGTAATGCTCTTTGGCAAGCGAGAAATTTTCTCAAGACTCCCTTTTTTGTTTTAAACGCTGATGTTTTGTGTTCTGGAGAGATTTTAAAGATAATGTGGAAGAAGATAAAAAAAGGAGAAAAAGCAGTCTTGGCTGGTCAGAAAACAAAAACCCCTTCTTTGTTTGGGATGATGAAAATAAAAAAAGATAGAATTTTGGGTATTGTGGAAAAACCAAAGAAAGGAAAAGAACCTTCTGATATTAAAGTAGTTGGAGTTTATTTTTTAGAGCCTGAATATTTTAGCTTTTATGAAAAGGTCAAAAAAGGGCCCTACGATTTTGAAGACGCCCTTTCAGCGTATATGAAAAAAAGAAAGGTGACATTGGCCTTAATTGATCAGCCAGAAGAAAACACCCCTGCCTTTTTGAAGTATCCATGGCATCTTTTCAATCTGAGAAAATACCTTTTTGATAAATTCTTAGTAGGGAAAATTGAAAAGTCAGCAAAAATTTCAAAAAATGTCATTATTGAAGGAAATGTTTATATCGGAAAAAAGACAAGAATTTTGGAGGGAGCAATAATAAAAGGACCTTGTTATATTGGGGAAAATTGTTTCATTGGTAACCATTCTCTTATCAGAGAATATGTAAATTTGGAAAATAATGTCACCATTGGCGCTTTCTCTGAGGTGGCTAGATCCATCTTTGAGGAAGGTGCCAGTAGCCATTCCGGATATTTTGGAGATTCAATAATTGGAAAAAATACAAAGATTGGAGCAGGCACCATTACTTCCAATGTGAGATTGGATAGAGAAGAAATTTTTGCCCAAGTGAAAAAAGAAAGAATCAATACTGGTTTAAGATCATTTGGGACGGTAGTGGGAGAAAATACCTTCATTGGGACAAATGTGAATATTATGCCTGGGAAGTTTATCGGTTCAAATTGTAAAATCGGCTCCAATTCATTGATAATTTCCAATATTGAAGATGGAGTTCTTTTTTATCCGAAATTCAAAGAGATAAAAAAATGAAGGAAGATTTTTTTATCATCGGAGTAGACGGAGGGGGGACAAAAACAATTGGGGTTTTAGCTGACAGCCACGGAAAAATTTTAAGAAAAATCAAAATTGGATCGAGCAATCCCAAAAAAATAGGTTTGGAAAAAGCTCTCTTTAATTTAAAAAAATTAATTTCAAAGATTTCTCAAGGGAAAGAAAAGAAAATAAAACTTGCTTATTTGGGTTTAGCTGGAGGGTTGGAAAGAGATAAAGAAAAAAAAGAGGAAATTGAAAGAAAACTTCAGCGATTCTTTGATTTTAAAATCGTTGTTGAGGGTGACCAAAAAATAGCCTTTGTTTCTGGAACAGAAGAAAAAGAAGGAGTAGTCTTGATCGGTGGCACAGGTTCTATTGCCATGGGTTGGAAGGGAAAAAAAAGAGAAATTTCTGGTGGTTGGGACTGGTTAGTGGGAGACCAAGGTTCTGCTTTTTGGACAGGAAGGAGGGCTCTTGAAGAGGCGATAAAGTCTTTTGATCAAAGAGCAAAAGAGAGTCAGTTGAAAAAATTAATCTTTGAAAAATTAAAGATTAAAGGAGGAAAAGATTTATATAAAAAAATTTACACTGGTGATTTTGTAACAAAAATAGCTTCTCTCTCGAAAATAGTAGACTTGGCAGCTAAAAGAAGAGATAATAAGGCGAAAAAAATCTTAGAGGAGGCCTCCAAAGAATTAGCTCAAATGGCCTTAGCGGTGATTAGAAAATTGAAATTTAAAAAAAATTTTCCCTTAGTGCTTGTGGGTGGAATTTTCAAATCAGAAATTGTTTTAAAGGGAGTAAAAAAAGAGATAAAAAAACATTGCCCAAAAGCTAAATTTATTATTCCTACAAAAGAGCCCGTCTTTGGGGCGGTAAGGTTGGCCTTAGAGGAAATTAAAAAAAGAAATTTATGATCGTTTTAGGAATTGAAACCTCTTGCGATGAAACTGGAATAAGTGTGATTAGATTCCATCAGAAAGGATGGGAGATTTTATCAAATGAGGTTTTTTCCCAGATAAAAATCCATGCCAAATATGGAGGGGTTTATCCTCTTTTAGCGAAAAGGGAACATCAAAAAAAATTACCTCTTGTATTTCAAAGAGCCTTAAAAAAGGCGAAAATTTCTGAAAAAGAGATTGAGTTAATAGGGGTAGTCACCGGTCCAGGTTTAGAACCTTGTTTGTGGCAAGGGATTATTTTTACCCAAAAAATTTCCCAAAACTTCTCCATTCCCGTTGTCGAGGTTAATCATATTGAAGCTCACATTATAGTAAATTTTATTGAGAAAAATTTCTATTTTCTAAATTCCCAACTTCCAAAATTAATGCCAGCGATTTCACTGGTGGTTTCCGGAGGTCATACTCAATTGATTTTAATGGAAGAAATTGGAAAGTATAGGTTGATCGGAGAGACGCGAGATGATGCAGCAGGTGAATGCTTTGACAAGGTAGCTAGGATTTTAGGTTTTGAATATCCAGGAGGGCCAGCTATTGCCAAATTGGCAGAAAGCAAATTAAAAAGCTTAAAATATAACATTAAATTGCCTCGACCAATGATTCATCAAAAAAATTATGACTTTTCTTTTTCGGGATTAAAAACAGCTGTTCTTTATGATTTTAAATCAAGACCAAAAAAAGAAAGACAATCAAAGGAATACAAAATAGAAATGGCAAGAGAAGTTCAAGAGGCAATCGTGGATGTTTTAGTTTCCAAGACCTTAAAAGCAGCAAAAGAGTTTAAAGTGAGATCGGTTATTTTAGGGGGAGGAGTAGCAGCCAACGATCGCTTGAGGAAAGAGTTTGAACTTCAGCTTAAAGCCCTCTCATTAAATTTTTTCGTTCCGCCAAAAAAATTTTGCACAGACAATGGAGCAATGGTCGCTTTTAGTGCTTTTTTCCATAGAAAAAGAGCGACAAAAAATTGGCAAGAAATAACAGCGCAGGCAAACTTGAGAATATAAAATCTTGTGCCGCGGGAGGGACTTGAACCCTCACGAGGTATTGCCTCATGCGATTTTGAGTCGCACCTGTCTGCCAATTCCAGCACCGCGGCCTATTTCAATTAAAATTTATCAACTCTTAAGTTCTCTGTCAAAATTACATTTTTCATTTGAACATTTGACTTTATTTCCCATTTTCACTAAAAGAGAATTGCATTTTGGACATTTTTCACCGGTCGGTTCTGCCCATAACACAAAATCACATTTTGGATAATTTGAACAACTCCAGAATAATTTTCCTTTTTTACTTTTCTTTTTTAAGATTTCACCCTCTTGGCATTTTGGGCAGAGAATACCGGTAGAGTTTTCTAAATCTTGAGTAAATTTACATTTTGGATAATTAGAACAAGCTAAAAACCTTCCGTATTTTGAAACCCTTACCAAAAGAGGGGCCTTACATTTTGGGCATTTTTTTTCTGTCTTTTCCAAAATCCCTGCCCCCTTAATTTCTTTATATTTTCTCTTTAAATTTTCTTCAAAAGGTTGATAAAAATCTTTTAAGGTTTCCACCCAATCTTTTTTTCCGTTGGCAATCTGATCTAATTCATCTTCCATTTTGGCGGTAAAAGAAACATTAACTATTTCTGGGAAATGCTTGACCAAGAGATCGTTAACAGCAAAACCCACCGCGGTGGGATAAAATCTCTTTTTTTCATCTTTTTTAACATAATTTCTTTCCTGAATGGTGGCTAAAATAGGAGCATAAGTTGACGGTCTTCCTATTCCGTGTTTTTCTAATTCTTTAATTAAGCTTGCCTCAGTATATCTTGGCGGAGGCTGGGTGAAGTGTTGGGTTGGGATTAATTTTATTAATTCCAAAATTTCTTTTTCTTTCAAATCAGGAAGTTGAGTCTCTTCAATTTCAAGGGGATAGATTTTTAAAAATCCCTCAAATTTTAAAATTTCTCCTTTGGCCAAAAATGTATAATTTTTAGCTGAAATTTCTACTTTTGTCTGGTCAAAAATTGCCTCTTTCATTTGGGAAGCCAAAAACCTTCGCCATACCAAATCATAAAGTTTTAGTTGTTGGGCATTTAATCTTTCTTTTAAAATTTCTGGAGTTTTTTCAACATCGGTTGGTCTTATTGCCTCATGGGCTTCTTGGGCGACTTTTGATTTCGTTTTATATTTTCTCATCTGGTAATATTTTTCGCCCAAATTTTTTAAAATATATTTTTTTGCCATTTCCAAGGCCAAATCAGAAAGATTAAGCGAATCAGTCCTCATGTAGGTAATATATCCCATCTCATACAACTGCTGAGCTATTTCCATCGTTTTTTCTGCTGACCAGCCAAATTTAGTGGAAAAAGTTTGTTGTAAAGTGGAGGTCATGAAAGGTTCAGGAGGATTTTTTTTCCTTTCCTTCTTTTCTACTTTTTCAACGATAAATTTTTCCCCCCTTAATTCTTGGACAATTTCTTTAGCCTCTTTTTCATTCTTTATTCCCAATTGGGGAATTTGTTTTCCATCTTTTTTTGTTAAAAGCGCCTTAAATTCCTTTTTTTCTTTTGTTTTCAAAAGTGCTTCTATCGTCCAGTACTCTTGAGGCTTGAAATTTTGAATTTCTCTTTCCCTTTCCACGATAAACCTTAAGGCAACTGATTGAACCCTTCCGGCGGACAATCCTTTGGCAATTTTTTTCCATAAAAGAGGAGAAAGCTTATAACCGACAATTCGATCTAAAATTCTTCTCGCTTGTTGGGCATTAACTAAATTCATATCGATTTTTCTGGGATTTTTCATTGCTTCTTTTATTGCTTTTTCCGTGATTTCATGAAAGACGATTCGCCAGTAAGGTTTTTTCTTTCCCAATTTCAAAAGAATTACCAAATGCCAGGCAATGGCTTCTCCTTCTCTGTCAGGGTCACAACTTAAAATGACCAATTTCGCTTTTTCCGCCGCTTTCTTTAATTCTTTTATTCTTTCTTTTGCTTTTGGAAGAATAACATAGGTGGGTTGAAAACCATTTTCAATATCTACCCCGAATTTATCTTCTGGCAAATCCCTGACATGCCCAAAGGAAGCCATGATTTTATAATCTTTGCCCAAAAATTGAGAAATAGTTTTGGCCTTAGTAGGACTTTCTACGATTACTAATTGCATAAATATTTCCTCCTAAATTTTTTACTTTACCTTTAATTTCTAAAATTGCAAGAATCGCTGCCACCTTTGGGGCGGATAATTTTGTTTTCTCAATTATTTTTTCAATATCTAAAGCCCCCTCCTTTAACACTTTCAAAATCAAGTACTCTTGAGGGCTCTCAGTTTCCATTTCTTTTTCTTTCTTTTCTGTTTCAATTCCCAATACTTCTAAGATATCTTTGGCTTCTTCCACCAATTTTGCCCCTTTTTTAATTAAATAATGACAACCTTTTGAGGTCTGAGAAAAAATTGAGCCAGGGATGGCAAAAACTTTTCTTTTTTGAGAAAAAGCGTATTCAGCAGTGATGATCGCTCCAGATTTCATTCTTGCCTCAATGACCAAAACTCCCAGGGACAATCCAGAAATTATTCTGTTTCTCTGAGGAAAGGTATATTTTGCTCCCGGAGTCCCTGGTGGATATTCTGAAATCAGACAGCCTTCGTTTTCTAAGATTTTATCGATTAATTTCAGATTTGATTTTGGATAGATTGACTTTTTATCCAAATCTGTTCCCAAAACCGCCA
The DNA here is from genome assembly GCA_938023415.1 of Minisyncoccota bacterium. Classification (GTDB taxonomy): domain Bacteria; phylum Patescibacteriota; class Minisyncoccia; order Minisyncoccales; family GBS-2; genus CALHEE01. Next base: position 36,660 of record CALHEE010000012.1, read on the forward strand.
CCGTAGGTTTTTTACTTTCGATCACTGCCTGATGGACAAGAGTATCAATTCCCGGAGCAAATCCAGAGACAATAATTAAACCTGCCTCAGCCAATTCTCTGGCTATTTGCCAACTTACTTCTTTTCCATATTCTGAACATTTCCGAGTGCCCACTATCGCAAAGCAGTCCTTTTTTGGTAGATTGCCAAGATAGTAAAGAAGGCTTGGAGGATTTTTAATTTTCTTTAAAAGCCTTGGATAATTTTCGCTTTCAATAGAAACAGTTTTAATTTCTTCCATCATTTTCTTAATTTTTCAATCGCTTCACTTAATAACTGACAATACAAATTTAAACCAACTTTATTTATATTTCCGGATTGTTCTTTTCCCAAGATGTTTCCTGCTCCTCTCATCTCCAAGTCCTTCAAAGCAATTTTGTATCCAGAACCTACTTTTTCTGCCTCTTTTAAGGCATTTAACCTTTCTTTCGCCAAAGCTGACAATTTTTGAGGATAGAGAAAATAGGCAAAAGATTGGACAAAAGATCTTCCCACTCTTCCTCTAATCTGATAGGCCTGAGAAAGCCCTAATTTTGTCGCATCAGCAACGATTAAAGTGTTGACATTAGGCAGGTCTAACCCTGCTTCAATGATGGTGGTAGCTACCAGCACATCTACCTTTTTTTGCTGAAATTCTTCCATCACCCTTACTAACTCCCTCTCTCTCATTTTGCCGTGGGCAATGGCAAATTTGGGTTTGATTTTCCATTTTAGCCCTTCTAAAAACTTTTTGGCAACCTCGATTGTTTCTACTCGATTATGAAGGTAATAAACCTGTCCCCCTCTTTCTACTTCTTTTTCGATGGCATTTTTAATTATTTCTTCTTGAAACGGACAAACGAAGGTTTTAACAGGCAATCTTCCCAAAGGGGGAGTTTGAATGAGGGAAATATCTTTCAAAGACGATAAAGCCATGTAAAGAGTGCGCGGAATGGGAGTGGCAGAAAGAGAAAGGATGTCTAATTGAGCTCTTAATTTTTTAAATTTTTCCTTTTGTAAAACTCCAAATTTGTGTTCGTCGTCTATCACCAGCAACCCTAATTTTTTTTCCACCCAGTCTTCAAGATCTTTTGATAAAAGGCGGTGAGTTCCAATAACAATGTCAATCTTCCCTTCTTTTATTTCTTTTACAATCTTTTTTTGCTCTTTTTTAGTTTGTAATCTCGAAAGTAAAGCTATTTTGATGGGTAGATTTTTCAATCTTTCCTTGAAATTTTGATAGTGTTGATTAGCTAAAATGGTTGTAGGAGAAAGTAGGGCTGCTTGATATCCCGATTTTACTACCTTGACCATCGCCCTAAGGGCAACCTCAGTCTTTCCAAACCCTACATCACCACAAAGTAATCTATCCATGGGTTTATCACTTTCTAAATCTTTTTTTACTTGTTCAATGGCCTCAAATTGATCTGGAGTTTCTTCAAAAGGGAAAGTTTCTTTCAAGTATCTTTCTATCTCATCTTCTGGCAAATAAGGCGGACGCCTTACAATTTCTCTCTGGGCATAGATTTTCAACAATTCCTTGGCTAATTTTTCCACTTCTTTTTTTACTTTCTTTTTTGTTTTTATCCAATTCAAACCTCCCAACCTTGAAATTTTCGGTTCTGAAAAACCAATATATCTGGAAAGCTTTTTTTCTAAGCCTAATGGGACAAAAAGCTTATCTCCCTGAGCGTATTCTATTTCATAATAAATTTTATTTTCGATTTTCTTTTGCCCTTTGTAGATGCCGATTCCATGATCTAAATGGACGAGATATTCATTTAGTTTGAGATTTTTTAAATCAGAAAAAATTCTTTGAGATTTTAATCTTTTTTGCAAAAGTTCCTTTGCTTTCTTTTCATCTTCTAATTTCTTTTTTGTTTCTAAAATTTTCTCAATTTTGTTTCCAAAAAATTCAATTTGGTAGGCAAAATTAGAGTTTACGGGAAACACCTCTAAAATTCCTCCTTTTTGAGAAAATTCTCCAATTTCTGAAACCTCCCAAACCTTTTCATATCCCATCTCGTCTAGTTTTCTTAAAAGCTCAGAAAGAGAAATTTTTTTTCCTTTTTCTAAGTAGAGAATGTTTTCTTGGAAGAAAATGTTTGATTTTCTTGCTTCGAGAATCTTTTTTAAGTTTTGCTCAAACCAAAAATTTTCTTTTTCTAAAAAATAAGGTAGAACACTGGTAATTAAAATATCTCTCTTCTCCCTTGACATTTCCATATTTTTTGTCTTTTCAAAAAACTTCAACTTCTGTTAAATTGAGCCATCCCTTTTTCAATTCCTTCTTTTAAGGAAAATTCAATTGCTTCAATGACCTTTTTTATTACCTTTTTTAAAATTTTTTCCTCTTCTTTGGTAAACTTTTCTAAGACAAAATCTTTTTTAGATTTTCTTTCTTCTCGACCAATTCCCAAGCGAAACCTCACAAAATCTTTACTCTTTAATTCCTCAATGATTGATTGTACACCTTTATGACCAGCTGACCCACGATTTTTTACAATTTTTATTTTTCCTAAAGGAAAATCTAAGTCATCATGAATTATCCATAAATTTTCAAGGTCGATCTTTAAATGTTGAACTACTAGTTTTAGGGCCTTTCCGGAATTATTCATAAAAGTTTGTGGTTTTATCAATAAAACTTCTTTTCCAAAAACACTACCTTCGCTTATTAAAGAAGAGAGTTTTTCTGAAAATTCAAACTTGGGAAATTTATTTTTTTTGGCAAAAAGATCGATCACTCTAAAGCCTAAATTGTGTCTGGTTTTTTCGAATTTTTTCCCTGGATTGCCCAGCCCTACAATTGAAATCATAATTAAATTATATCATTCAGCTTGTAAAATTAACAAAATATGCTATATTTTAAAAATATGAAAGGATTTTTTCAGTTTCTCTGGGAAATTATTGAAATTGTCGTCTTGGCTTTGGTCATTGTTTTGCCTATTCGCTATTTTATATTTCAACCTTTCATTGTAAGCGGCCAATCGATGGAACCGAATTTTGAAAAAGGAGACTACCTCATTGTCGATGAACTTTCTTTCAGACTGAGAGAGCCAAAGCGAGGGGAGGTGATTGTCTTTAAATATCCCCTTAATCCTCGCCAACGCTACATTAAGAGAATCATTGGGCTACCTGGAGAAAAAGTGACCATTGAAGAAGGAGTAGTTAAAATCAATGGTGAAGTCTTAGATGAAAAAGAATATCTTCCTCCTTACATCAAAACGGATGGAGTCTTAGAATTAAAATTGGGGGAAAACGAATATTTTGTTTTAGGAGATAATAGACCAGCTTCCCATGATTCTCGACGCTGGGGACCATTGCCAAGAAAATTTATTATTGGAAGGGCTTTTCTGAGACTTTGGCCGATTAAGGCCCTGGCTAAGTTTGAACCACCTTCTTACATTGGGTTACCTGAGTGAAAATCACAACTTGAGCCATGACCCAGGCAAAAATTCAGAGACCTAGCGGAATGCACGATGTTTTACCTGAAGACCAAAAGTATTTCCAAAAAATTTTCGATGTAGTTAAGGAAATTGCTGATTTTTATAATTTTCAAAAAATTGACACTCCCATCTTAGAGAAAACCGAGCTTTTTTCCCGAGGAATAGGCTTGGCCACCGACATTGTCCAAAAAGAAATGTTTTCTTTTAAGACAAAAGGAGGAGATTATCTCACTTTAAGACCAGAAGGCACAGCCCCGGTGGCCAGGGCTTATATTGAACACGGAATGCAAAACCTTCCCCAGCCAGTAAAACTTTGGTATTTTGGTCCCTTTTTTCGTTACGAAAAACCTCAAGCTGGAAGATATCGCCAATTTTGGCAATTTGGATTTGAAGTTTTGGGAGAGGAAAATCCGGTTATCGATGCTCAGATTATTCAAATTTTTTTTAACATTTTGAAAGAATTAAAATTGGAAAATCTGGTGATAAAGGTGAACAGTATCGGCGACCGGGCTTGTCGGCCGTACTATAAAAAACTTTTAAACAGCTATTTTAAATCACGCCTGGAAAGTTTATGCCGAGATTGCCGACGAAGGTTTAAAGAAAATCCTTTTCGGATCTTAGATTGTAAGGTAGAAAAATGTCAAACGATAGCTTCTCAGGCTCCTTTGATCATTGATCATCTTTGCCAAGCTTGCCATGAGCATTTTAAAGAGGTATTAGAATTTTTGGATGAACTTTCCTTTCCTTACCATTTGGAACCACATTTGGTGAGGGGTTTAGATTATTACACGCGGACAGTTTTTGAAATATTTGAAGACAGTGAAGAGGGAAAAAAATTGGGAGCTTTGGTGGGGGGAGGAAGGTATGATGGTTTAATAAAGATTCTTGGAGGTAAAGAAACGCCAGCAGTGGGAGGGGCAGGAGGAGTAGAAAGGATAGTTTCTTTGATGAAAGAAAAAGCGATAAGATTTCCGAGAGAGAAAAAAACTGAAATCTTTTTGGCCCAATTGGGTTTTTTAGCTAAGCGAAAAAGTCTAAAATTAATTGAAGAATTTAGAAAGGAAGGAATCAACATTTTTGAATCTTTAGGCAGAGATTCTCTTAAGGCCCAATTGAAATTAGCCGATAAATTGGGAGCAAAATACACCCTGATCTTAGGCCAAAAAGAAGCTCTCGATAATGAAATTATCTTGAGAGACATGGCTTCTGGGAGGCAAGAAAAAATAAAAATTGATAAAATCATAGAGACAATAAAGAAAAAAATAAAAAAACCTTAAAATTATGGCCCTGGAAGTTAAAAGAAAAGAAAAAGAAAGTCCCCAAAACTTAATCCGGCGCTTTACCAAAGCAGTCCAAGAGAGTGGAATTTTGAGACGGGCGAGAGAAAGGGCATTTAAAGTAAGAGAAAAATCTCGGGATTTAAAAAGAGAAGCTGCCCTAAGGAGAGAAGCGCTCAAGAAAGAATATGAGAGATTAAAAAAATTGGGGAAAATACCATGAGCTTAATGGAAAAAATCAATCAAGATTTTCAGCAAGCCTTAAAAGAAAAAAAAGAGGAAGAGGTTTCTGTTTTAAGGCTCTTGAAGGCAGTAATTTTCAATCGGGAAAAAGAAAAAAGATATAAATTAGTAAAAGAAAGAAAAGATATTGTCTTGGAAAAATTAGAAAAAGAAAGTCCTTTAGCCAAAGAATTAGAAAAAGAAAGCGCTTTGAGCGATGAGGAAATAATCGAGGTGATTCTAAGCGAGATTAAAAAAAGAAAAGAAGCCATTTTTGAATTTGAAAAAGGAAAAAGAGAAGATTTGGTAAAAAAAGAAAAGAGAGAAATTGAAATTTTGGAAAGATATCTTCCTCCTCAATTGTCAGAAGAGGAAATTAGAAGATTAGCTAAAGAAACCATTAAAAAAATGAAGGCAGAAAGTTTGAAGGATATGGGTAAGGTAATGAAGGAAATGATTCCAAAAATTAAAGGAAGGGCTGATGGGGGTTTAGTTAGTAAAATTGTTAGGGAATTGTTGTCAAGTTAAAAATCTTTGATAATGAAGGGGAAAATTTTTTTCTTTTTTTTCGGATTTTTAGTTTTTTCAATTTTGCTTTTTCTTGGTTTATGGTACCTTTTTCTTCAAAATAAAAGAGAGGCTCAAAATTTTCAACGAAGAATTGAAAGGATATTAACCATAATTCAAGAGAAAAGAGTGCCCCCTGAAAATTTTCTCTCAGGTAGCTTTCCTGTTTTATCAGAGAGAGATTTTTTGGAAAAAGTCAAAGAGGAATTGATAAAAGAGAAAATAGATTTTTTGTTGGCTGACCTCTCAGAAAAAAAACTTATTTTTTTTGAAAAGGGAGAGATTAAAAAAGAATATCCTATTTTGGCCCAGGGAAAGGAGGGTTCTTTTTGGGAAACCCCCATCGGTTTTTACCAAGTAGTTTCTAAAAATAAAAAAGCCTTTTCTGTTTTGGGAAATGTTTACATGCCCTATTCTTTACAATTTCAGGGTAATTTTTTTATTCATGGTTGGCCTTATTATCCTAACGGTCAGCCAGTTTCTTCTAATTTTTCCGGAGGTTGTATCAGGTTATCAACTGAAGACGCAAAAGAAGTTTTTGAAAAGGTGAAAATTGGCACACCCATTGTCGTGACAAAGCCTTCAATTTTGAAAGATCATTTTGCCTTTCAGATTAAACCACCCGCTCTTTCGGCCAAAGCCTATTTAGCTGGGGACCTGAAAAATAATTTTCTCTTTTTAGAAAGGAATTCTGAAGAAGTTTTACCTATTGCCTCTATTACTAAATTGATGACTGCCCTGGTGGCGGTGGAACATTTAAATTTGTGGCAAGAAATTAAAATTCAAGAAAGCGATTTGATTTTCACTTCCAACCCGCGCTTGAAACCTGGGCAACGGTGGAGTGGTTTTGATTTGCTCTATCCCCTTTTAACCGAATCTTCTAATGAAGCAGCAAAAGCTTTGGCTAGATTTCTGGGAGAGAGGGAATTTGTTTGGTTGATGAACAAAAAAGCTAAGGCTTTTGGCTTAGAAAATACCCACTTTGAAGATAGCTTTGGAGGGGGCGAGGGGAATGTTTCTTCAGCTAAAGAGTTATTTTTTTTCGCAAAATATCTTTATCATAATCGCCAATTTATTTTGAATCTCACTCGGGGAAAAATTTACCATCACTTAATCTCTAGAGATTTAAAAGATCTCAAAAATTATAATTGTTTTGCTGAAAAAGAAAATTTTGTGGGTGGGAAGGTTGGGAAAACAAAAAAAGCAGGAGAAGTTTTGCTTTCAATTTTTGAAGTAGAATTTGGCAAGGAAAAAAGGCCAATTGCCATTATTGTTTTAAACTCAAATGATAGTTGCCAAGATGGTGAGGAAATCTTAAATTGGATAGAAAAAACTTATCAGGCCAAATTTTGATTTTTCTTTCATAATTTGATATCCTTTCGGTAGGGAAGAAACTGGTCAAAAATAAAAGATTTTAAAAAGGCATGATCTCTGCCTTAGATATTGGCACAGCGAAAATAAAAGTTTTAGTTGCTGAGAGAGATAAAGAAGGGAATTTAAAGGTAATTTCAAAAATGGAAAGGGAAGGAGAAGGAATTAGAAGGGGAGTGATTGTTGAGCCAGAAAAAGTCTCTTACATTTTAAGTGATCTCTTTCAAAAATTATCTCGGGAGGTGGGGCAAAAGATTGATTCAGTTTACCTGAGCGTGAACGGTAGTCATCTCTTTTCTTTAATTTCCCGCGGTTTAGTCTCTGTTTCTCGAGCGGATCAAAAAATTTCTAACGAAGATGTTCAAAGGGTAGTTCAGGCAGCAGAAGCAATTAATCTTTCTTCCAATCGAGAGATTTTTGAAGTAATGGTCAAAGAGTTTATTATCGATGGCCAAACCCGAGTTAAAACAGCAGTCGGCCTGGAAGGAGTGAGGTTAGAAGCTGAAGCCTTGGCCATCGGAGGTTTTTCTCCTTATTTAGAAAATCATCGCCGGGCGGTTCTTGGAGCAGAACTGGAAATTTTAGATTTACAACCTGCTCCTTTAATGGCTGCAAAGGCTGTTCTTAGTGAAAAGCAAAAAGAGTTAGGGACAGCGGTGCTGGAGATTGGGGCAGGGACAACCGGCCTGGCTGTTTTTGAAGAAGGCAATTTACTTCATTTGGCCGTCTTGCCTATCGGTTCAGCAAACATTACCAATGATATCGCCATTGGTTTGAAGATTGATGTTGAGGTCGCGGAAAGAATAAAACAAGAATATGGCACCTGTGTTTTTCAAGGCAAGGATAATCGTTTAAAAATTGAGCTTGACGATTCGTTTTTCGTTTTTTCAAAAAAGTTTTTAGCCAAAATTATTTCTGAAAGACTGAGTGAGCTTTTCAACCAAGTTAATGAAGAACTAAAAAAAATTGGAAAAGAAAAACTTTTACCTGGGGGTATCGTCTTGAGCGGGGGAGGAGCGAAACTGCCAAAGATCATGGAATTGGCTAAGGATAAGTTTCGCCTTCCCGTAAAAATGGGGAAGTTACAGGGAGAAGGAATAGAGCAAGATCTTAGTTTTGCCGTCGCCTGGGGACTTATTTTACACGGAGCTGAGTTAGAAAGCGAAAAAAAAGGAAGTCGGTTCTCCCAAGGGGTGATTTCAAAATTAAAAAATTTTTTTAAGACTTTTATCCCCTAAAGTTTATGGTTAAAATCAAAGTGGTAGGCATCGGTGGTGCTGGAGGAAATACCATTTCCCGAATGAAAAAAAGAAAAGTGGAGGGAGTGGAACTGATTAGCATTAATACTGACTATCAAGATTTAATCAAGGCCAAAGCAGATATAAAATTGAGGATTGGCAAAAATACTACCCAAGGATTAGGAACCGGAATGAGACCTGAGCTCGGAGAAATGGCGGCTAAAGAAAATATTCAAGAAATTAGGCAAGTTTTAAAAGGAGCGGATTTAGTCTTTATTACCTATGGAGCAGGAGGTGGTACAGGTTCTGGGGCAGGTCCGGTTGTCGCCAAAGTTAGCAAAAATTTAGGAATTTTGACGATCGCAGTGGTAACAAAGCCTTTTTCTTTTGAAGGCCAGACGAGAATAAGAATTGCCCAAGAGGGGATCGAAAGATTAAAGGCAAATGTTGATAGTCTTATTTCTATCAGTAATGATAAGCTTTTAGAAATTTTAGAGCCCGAAACTCCAATCAATTCTGCTTTTTGGTTTTGTGATCAAATTTTAAGAGAGGCAGTTGAAGGAATTTCCAATCTCCTTATTCAACCAGGAATAATCAAAATTAACTTTGCTGACCTCAAATCAATCCTCAAAAATTCAGGCACTTGTCTTTTTGGCTTTGCCAAGGCGGCGGGAGAAAAAAGAGCAGAGAGAGTAGTTAAATTGGCCATTCATTCTCCTCTTTTAGATTTTAGTCCCAAGGGGGCAAAGGGAATTTTATTTAATGTTTCCGGTCAAAATCTTTCCCTCAGCGAAGTGGAAGAAATTGGCAAAACTCTTCTTAAAGAGCTCAATCCTCAGGCAAAAATTATTTTCGGAACAGTTCAAGAGAAAAACTTGAAAAAAGATGAGATTAAATTGAGTATTATTGCGACCGGATTTTAAGCATGGGGAAAACTTTTGCTTTTCAATTGAAAAGCCTAGGTTGACTAAACATTAGAGAAATAATTAAAATGAATTATTCTTCTATGGAAAATAAAATCAAGAAAGTTCAGAAAAGAGATGGGTTAATTGTTGATTTTGATCAAAGGAGGATTGAAGAAGCCATTTTTAAGGCCTTGACCGCAAGTAACGAGGGTGACGGAAAAAAAGCAAAGAGACTCGCTCAAAGAGTAGTCCAAATTTTAAATCGGCGATTCAAAAGAGAAGAAATTCCTCATGTCGAACAAATTCAAGACATCGTCGAAGAAGTTTTAATTTTAGAAGGATTAGTCAAAACCGCCAAAGCTTATATTTTATACAGAGAACAAAGAAGAAGGATTAGAGAGGCAATTAAATTTTCCGAAGAGGCAGTGGAAAGGTTGGATCAATATTTGGAAAAATTAGACTGGGAGGTTCAGGAAAACGCCAACATGGCTTTCTCTTTACAGGGTTTAAATCATTATGGTGTCTCCTACATCGTTAAAAAATACTGGCTCAATAAAATCTATCCCCCAGAAATTAGGGAAGCATATGAATCTGGAGATTTTCATATCCATAATTTAGATACATTAGGGCCTTATTGCGTAGGTTGGGATCTTTATGATTTGCTTTTGA
>CALHEE010000013.1 GCA_938023415.1 Minisyncoccota bacterium
CGCCAACCATCTTGTCAAAAGATTTGACATTGATTTTAGCTGAAATATAAAATAAAAGTATATGGTTAAAGTAAATTCAAAGCAACCTTTATTATTAGAAAAAAAGAGTAGCGAACTTGAAGAATTGCTCAGAAAGGCAAAGAGAAAATTATTGGAAATAGAAATTTTGTTGAGTGAGCAAGATTTTAAAAAAGGAAGATATTCTCTTTATAAAAAACCTAAAGATTTTCTGAAAAAACTTTGATCGATGTACTCCCTAAAAATACCTAAGAATTTTGAGAAGAGATTGAAGAAATTTCTAAGAAAACATCCTGAGCTAAAAGAAGTTCTCAAAGAAAAACTTGAGATTCTTCAAAAAAATCCCTATAATTCAAAACTAAAAACTCATAAACTGAGTGGCCCTCTTAAAGATTTTTATGCTTTTTGGTTAACCTTTGAATATAGAATTGTAATGAAAATTTACGATAAAGAAAAACTAATTGAATTTTACGCCCTCGGGACCCACGATGAAGTTTATTGAAAATTACCAAATTGTTCATTACCAGATAAAAATGTAACACATAATTTTGCCATCGCCTTTTAATGTGCGACAATTTCTGAGGAGGTTAAATAAGGAGTAATGTTTTAGTTTCAGTCCAATTTTCTTAGCAATTTGGTGGAGTCAATTTTTAATCAGTTAACTTTATTAAGAGAGGGAATCATTGGAATGAATGAGCAAAATGAATTTGGTTAAATTTAATTAACCTTTGGAGTTGACAGTTTGGGCAAGATGGGATATATTGAGATTAAGAATGTTAGAAAAAATATTAAAATTCTTCATTTGCTCTCTTATTTTTTTGTTGCCGATTTTTTGGCTTCCTTTTTCTTTTGAGTTTTTAGAGTTTAACAAACTTTATTTGCTTTTCTTTCTTTCTTGGACAGGGGTTTTTATTTGGCTTTTAAAGGAAATTTTAAAAGACAAAGAAATTAGGTTTTACTGGAATCGCTTAGATACTTTGATTTTTTTCTTTGTTCTTTGTGTGATTTTTTCCTTTCTCTTTTCAGCAGATAAAAGGTCTGGTTTCTTTGGAAGTTATGGGAGGTTTAATAACGGATTTTTGGCTACCCTTTCTCTCTTTGGATTTTATATTTTAGTGAGAAATAATTTGAAGTTAAGGCCCCAAGAAAAGAACGGAATTACTCTTGGGGACATTTTAAATTCTCTCTTTTTATCTTCTTTTTTGGTTTTGCTTTGGGTTTATTTTTCTCTTTTTGGAGTTTGGCTGAAAATTCCCCGTTTTTCCCAGGTTGCTATTTTCAACCCTATCAGTTCTTTTACTGAAGGTTTGGCTATTTTTCTTTCTCAAATTGCGGTTTTGGTTTTGACTCAGCTTTTGGTAAAAGAGAAGCTGAAAAAAGTTGAGAAGATTTTTTATCTCATCTTCTTGATTTTTGCTTTTCCTCTTCTTTTAATCTTTGATGTGGGACCAGCGTGGATTTTGCTTTCTTTCAGTCTAATATTTTTTGTCGTTTTCTATTCGAGAGAGAAAATTTTTGTCGGAAATTATCAAAAACTTCTTTTGCCTATTTTTCTCATTATCTTGGCTTTTCTTTTTTCCTTTTTAAATTTCCAAAATGTCTTTGCCTTTCTTTTTAAAAAACCCTTACCCATTTTCAACTTGCCAAGAGAAATGCTTTTGGCACAAAAAGAATCTTGGGGCATTAGCTTTCGGACAGTGACCGATAATATTAAAAATTTCTTTTTTGGTTCTGGTCCAGGCACATTTTTAGCTGATTTTGCCAAATTTAAATCTCAGAGGATGAATCAAGGAATTCTTTGGCAGTTGAGATGGGACAAGGCAGGGAACCATTTGGCAGAAATTTTTGCTACTTTTGGTGTTTTGGGAGGGTTTCTTTTTCTTTTGATTTTAGCTTGGCTTTTTGTGGTGGTGATATTGCAAAAAGGTGAGCCTGAAAGAATTTCTTGGCGGAGCTTTTTGCTGGGATTGGGAATTTTACCTTTTCTCTTTTATCAAAACATGACCTTGGCCTTCCTTTTTTGGCTAGGGTTAGGCATTGGAGCCAATTTTGGTCCCCGAAAAGAAAAAGTTTTTCCTTTAGGAGAATTTCCGTTGATAGCCTTAATTTTTGAAACAATAACCATTCTTTTGGGTTTTGCTCTTCTTTTGAGTTATTTTTTTGGTCGTAATTTCTATTTGGCAGATTATTTCTATCAAAAAGGGTTTTTGGAAAGAGATTTTGATCAAAAAATAAGCTTTTTCCAGAAGGCCACCGAGTTTAATCCCTACCAGCCCTACTACCAAATGGCTCTTTCTCAGGCTTTAATTTCAAAGGCACTGGAAAAACTTCAAGACCCATCTTTTGATCCAAACACTCTTCAAGCTCTTTTTGCTTCCTCTACTTTTTGGGCCAAAATGGCTAAAGAAAATGGTCGAGGGAATATTCTTTATCAGCAAAATTTAGCCAATATCTATCGGGAGTTAATTGGGATTGCTACTAATGCTGAAGAATGGGCAGAAAAATACTACCAAGAAGCAATCAACCTTGAACCTAAAAACCCACTTTTTTACATTGAAATAGGGAAGATTAAAGCGAGGCTGAAAAAATTTGATGAAGCTCGCCAAAATTTCGACAAGGCTTTAGCTCTTGCTCCTCATCTTCCTTTTGCTAAAATTCAAATTGCTTTGCTTTTGGAACAAGAAGGAAGGCAGGCTGAGGCCATTTCCGAATTTGAAAAATTGGTTTTAGAATTTCCAGAAAACAGCGAAATCTATTTTCATTTGGGAAGGTTGTATTATAATAAAGATGAGCTTGAAAAAGCAGTTGAAAAGTTTCAACAAGCCATTTTTCTTTTTCCCGATTATTCTAACGCTCGTTTTATGTTGGCTTTGGCTTTAGAAAAAAAGGGAGAGATTTCAAGGGCGATTGAGGAAATGGAGATAGTTTTAAAACTTAATCCTGAAAATCAGGTTGTTAAATCAAAAATTGAAGAGCTGAAAAGAAAATTAAATCAATTTCAAAGCCCGGCCACTCCTTAGGGAGTTGACAATTTTTAAAAAAAGAGTAAACTTAAAATTATATTGCCTTTCCATCCTCTTTTAGGATTTTTAAGTTCTTATGAAAACTTCCAAAACCCCCTCTTTGCCTATTAAAAAGAAAAGTTTTGCCAAAGCAAAATTTTTCTTACCTCTTCCTGATTTACTTTCCATTCAAAAAGAAAGCTGGAAGAATTTCTGGGAGAAAGACCTAAAAGAATTATTAAGAGAAATTTCACCAATCAGAGATTATACCAAGAAAGAATTGGAGCTTTGGTTTTTAGATTACGAGCTAGGCCAACCAAACTACAAATCAGCCCTCGAGGCTAAAGAAAACAATGACTCTTACGAAGCTCCCCTTCGAATAAAAACAAGATTAGTTAATTTAAAGACAAAAGAGATAAAAGAACAGGAAATATTTTTGACCGATTTTCCCTTAATGACTGAAAGGGGCACTTTTATCATTAATGGAGTAGAAAGAGTTGCTATCTCCCAACTCATCCGATCACCCGGTGTTTTTTTTAATAGCCAAGAAATTGCTGGCAAAAATTATTTCGGAGCAAAAATTATTCCCAACCGGGGAGCTTGGTTAGAATTTGAAACAGAACTGAGCGGAGCACTCAGCGTAAAAATTGATCGGCGGAGAAAGGTGCCGGTGACCACTTTTTTACGTGCTTTGGGATTTTCAAGCGATGAGGAAATTAAGGCCCTATTTAAAGATGTCAATATCGGAGAAAAAGATTACATTCAAGAAACCTTAAAGAGAGACCCCACGCACAATCAAACAGAAGCTTTAGTGGAAATTTATCAAAGACTAAGGCCAGGGGAGATGGCCACTCCTGATACGGCCAAAGATTTAATTTGGAACATGTTTTTCAATTTTGAGAGATATGATCTTTCGGCAGTAGGAAGATGGCGAATGCGTGAAAGACTATTTACTTTAAAATCTAAAACTGAAGATCAAAAATTTTCTCAAGAAATAAAAATAGAGGATCGAGTCTTGAAGCCAGAAGATGTTGTTGAGGTTGTCAGAGAAATTATTAGGCTCAACAACACGCCCAATGCGAAACCAGATCAGATTGACCATTTGGGAAATAGAAGAGTGAGAACTTTTAATGAACTGCTCACTAATCGTTTAAGAGTAGGCTTTACCAGAATGGCCAGGATCATCAGAGATCGAATGTCTACTTTGGATATTGCTACCCTCACCCCTCTTCAACTGATTAATCCCAGACCAGTAATGACCGTAGTTAAAGAATTTTTCACCTCCAGTCAACTTTCCCAATTTATGGACAATGAAAATCCCTTAGCTGAGTTAGAGCACAAAAGGAGATTGTCCGCCACTGGTCCTGGGGGATTGACCAGAGAAAGAGCAGGTTTTGAGGTAAGAGATGTTCAACCTTCTCATTACGGAAGAATTTGTCCTATTCAAACTCCGGAAGGAGCTAACATCGGATTAATTACTCATTTGAGTTGTTATGCCAAAATTAACCCTTATGGCTTCATCGAAACACCTTATTTTAAGGTAGAAAATGGAAAGATTACTTCAAAAGTTCAATATCTTAATGCCTACGAGGAGGAAAAATATAACATCGCCTCAGCTGGGGTGCTCGTTGATGAAAAGGGAAATATTTTAGAAAAAGAGGTTGAGGGAAGAATAAGGGGAGAACCAGGAATGATTAAGAGAGAAGAAGTTGATTTCATCGATGTTTCACCAGAACAGGCCCTTTCCGTGGCCACTGCTTTAATTCCCTTTCTCCAAAACGATGATGCCAACCGAGCTCAGATGGGATCTAACATGCAAAGGCAAGCTGTTCCCCTTTTAAATCCCGAACCACCTTTGGTGATGACGGGATTAGAGGAAATCGTGGCAAAAAATTCTGGCTATTTAGTTTTGTCTGAAGATGATGGGGAAGTGGTTGAGGTAGATGGCAATCATATCACCATAAAAACAAAAGACAAAAAAACTAAAACCTATTATTTAAAAAGATTTTTAAGGACCAATCAATTTACTTGTCTTGACCAAAAACCGATAGTGAAAAAAGGAGAGTGGGTAAAAAAAGGACAAATTTTGGCTGAAGGTGGAGCAATTTCCAAAGGTTGTTTGGCTTTAGGTCGCAATCTTTTGGTTGCCTTTTTGCCCTGGCGGGGAGGAAATTTTGAAGATGCTTGTTTGATTTCAGAAAGATTAGTAAAAGAAGATCTTTTAACATCAATTTATATTGAAAATTTCACTTGTGATGTCAGAGAAACAAAATTAGGGCCAGAAATTACCACCAGCGATGTTCCCAATGTCTCAGAAGAAAAATTAAAAGACTTAGATGAGGAGGGAATCATCAGAATTGGAGCAGAAGTTTTTCCCAACGATATTTTGGTAGGAAAAATTTCACCTAAAGGAGAAGCGGAATTGACCGCAGAAGAGAGATTGTTGAGAGCAATCTTTGGTGAAAAGGCTAAAGATGTAAAAGACACTTCCTTGAGAATGGAGCACGGAAAGAAAGGGAAGGTGATTAAGGTAAAGGTTTTTTCCAGAGAAATGGGACACAAATTGGAGCCAGGGGTAATTAAAAGAGTGGAGATTGAAATCGCGGAGATTAGAAAAATTCAGGCAGGAGATAAATTAGCTGGAAGGCATGGAAATAAGGGAGTGATTTCAAAAATTTTACCTGAAGAAGACATGCCATTTTTAGAAGACGGTACACCAGTGGACATTGTCCTTAATCCCTTAGGAGTAATTTCAAGAATGAATTTGGGCCAGATTTTAGAAGCTCATTTGGGTTTGGCAGCGAAAAAATTGGGATACTATGCCATTTCTCCAGCTCTTTCTGGAGCAAAAGAAGAAGAAATTAAAGAAGGCAGGCTTTGAAGAAAGCGGAAAAGTAACCCTTTACGATGGCCGAACTGGTCTTCCCTTTTCAGAAAAAATTACTGTCGGTTACATTTACATGATGAAATTGATCCACATGGTTGAAGACAAAGTGCATGCCCGATCCATTGGTCCTTATTCCCTTATTACCCAACAACCTTTGGGCGGAAAAGCCCAATTTGGTGGGCAAAGATTTGGGGAAATGGAAGTTTGGGCATTGGAAGGGTATGGAGCTGCCCATACCCTTCAAGAGATGTTAACCATAAAATCTGATGATGTCGCAGGGCGGGCCTCAACTTATCAAATGATTATTAAAGGCGAAAAAATCAAAGAACCTAATATTCCTGCCTCATTCAAATTATTGGTTAATGAGTTGAAATCTTTAGGTTTAAGCGTTGAGGTAAAAGAAGAACATAAAAAAGAAGAGTAAAAAGAGATCAAAAATTTATGAAAGTAGCTGATTTAAAAGCAATGAGAATAAAATTGGCCTCACCAGAGGAGATTTTGAGTTGGTCTCATGGTGAGGTGACGAAACCAGAAACGATTAATTATCGGACCCAGAGACCAGAAAAGGACGGCCTTTTTTGCGAAAAGATCTTTGGACCAGAAAAAGACTATCATTGTTATTGTGGAAAATACAAAGGAATAAGATACAAAGGAATAATTTGCGATCGTTGTGGAGTAGAAGTGACCACTTCTTCAGTAAGAAGAGAAAGATTGGGCCATATTAAATTGGCAGTGCCAGTAGCTCATATTTGGTTTTTGCGAGGCGTGCCATCAAGGATAGGAATGGTTTTAGACATCTCCCCAATTCAATTAGAAAAAGTGATTTATTTTGCCAGTTACATTATCACGGAAGTTGATGAGGAAGCAAAGAAAAAAATTTTAGAAGAGATTGAGAGAGAATATAACTTGAAGGTAAAGCAAGTCAAGAGCGGAAAAGAAGAAAACCAAAAAAAGATTTTACAAGAGTTAAAAGAAGCAAGGGACAGAGCCAAAAGCGAAGTTTTGTCTATTAAACCATTAAGGGTTTTGTCCGAATTGGAGTATCGAAATTTTTCTTTAAAATACGGTCAATGCTTTAAGGCAGGAACAGGAGCAGAAACTTTGAGAAAAATTTTTCAGAAAATAGATCTCAGAGAGGAGGTTGAAAAATTAAAAAAATCTCTTTCAAAAGCTTCTTCTCCCCAAGAGCGGAAGAAAATTTTAGAGAGGATGAGGTTTTTCAAAAAGATGGAGAAGGCCAACATCAGGCCAGAATGGATGTTTTTGACCGTTTTGCCGGTTTTATCTCCAGACCTGAGGCCCGTTGTCCAATTGGATGGGGGCCGTTATGCCTCTTCTGACTTAAATGATTTATATCGAAGAGTGATCAACCGCAACAATCGGTTAAAATATCTCATAGAAATTGGAGCTCCAGAGGTAATCATCAGAAACGAAAAAAGAATGCTCCAGGAGGCAGTTGATTCTTTAATTGATAATGAAATGCGCAAAGGAGTAACCACCAAGGCTACCACGGGCGGGAGGAGGTTGTTGAAATCTCTAGCAGATATGCTCAAGGGAAAACAAGGAAGATTTAGGCAAAATCTTTTAGGCAAAAGGGTTGATTATTCTGGGAGGTCAGTAATTGTCGTCGGTCCAGAACTAAAACTTCACCAGGTTGGTTTGCCAAAGAGAATGGCCTTAGAGCTTTTTAAACCATTCGTCATTAGGAGGCTTTTAGAAAAAGAAATTGTTTTTAATGTCCGGGCAGCGACGAGATTAATTGAGGACGAAACCGACGATGTTTGGGCAGCCTTGGAAGAGGTGGTGAAAGATAAATTGGTTTTGTTAAATCGCGCCCCAACTTTACATCGCTTAGGTATTCAGGCTTTTTATCCCGTTTTGATTGAGGGGGATGCCATTAGAATTCATCCGATGGTTTGCAAGGCTTACAATGCTGATTTTGACGGAGACCAAATGGCTGTTTTTCTTCCCCTTTCTGAGGAAGCTCAAAAAGAGGCCAAAGAAAGAATGCTTTCTTTGAACAATCTCTTAAAACCAGCTACTGGTACTCCCATCGTCACCCTTTATCAGGATATTGTTTTAGGTTGCTATTGGCTCACCTTTATTGTTCCCAATGCCAAAGGCGAAGGAAAGATTTTTGACGATTCAAGAGAAGTTCTTTTGGCGGTGGAGTTTGGAGATGTTGATTTGAGAGCAAAAATTAAGTTCAAAAACCCAAAATCTGAGAAGGGAGAGTTTATTGAAACATCCCCTGGTCGAATTATTTTTAATGAGGCCCTTCCAAAAGATTTTCCTTTTCAAAATTACCAAATAAGAATTAAAGATTTGGAAAAGATTGTGGCTGAGATTATCGAAAAGTATCCAAGAGAAGTAGTGGCAGAAACCTTAGACAAAATCAAAGATCTAGGATTTGAATACTCCACCTTATCAGGAATTACCTTTGGCATGGACGACCTCATCGTTCCTAAAGAAAAAAAGAATATTGTCAAGAAGGCAGAAAAAGAAGCAGAAGAGGTAGAAGAACATTTTAAAAAAGGTTTTCTCTCTGCGGAAGAGAGAAGGGGGAAAATTATTGAAATTTGGAGTAGAGCAAAATCAGAGATAGAAAAATTAGTTCCACTTACCCTTTCTCAGCACAGCTCTTCACAAAATCCTATTTTCCAAATGGTTGATGCAGGGGCGAGAGGTTCTTGGGCTCAACCTATCCAAATGTGTGGGATGAAAGGCTTAGTAGTAAATCCTATGGGCGAGATTGTTGAGTTGCCGGTAAAAAGTTCTTATAAAGAAGGATTTGCGGTTTTGGAATATTTTATTTCAACTCATGGAGCGAGAAAAGGGACAGCAGATACCGCTCTGAGAACTTCTTCTGCCGGTTATTTGACACGCCGATTGATCGATGTTGCTCACGAATTAATCATTGTTAATGAAGACTGTGGTGACAAAAAAGGAATCGAAATTTTTAAAGAGGATGCAGACGAGATTGGTCAAGACTTTCTTTTGAAAATTGTCGGAAGAAAAGCGATAGAGGAGATAAAAACGGCAAGAGGGAAAGTACTGGTAAAAGCGGGAGAGATCATTGATTGGGAAAAAGGTAAGGAAATTTTAAAAGGAGGAATAAAGAAGGTACGGGTCCGTTCTCCTTTAACTTGTAAAAATACTTTCGGCATTTGCCAAAATTGTTATGGCTGGGATTTGGGCTACAATAAACTAATTAATCTAGGGGAGGCAGTCGGAATTGTCGCTGCCCAATCTATTGGAGAGCCAGGGACACAATTAACAATGAGGACCTTTCATACAGGTGGTGTTTTCGGTGTCGGAGACATTACCACTGGATTGCCCAGGGTTCAAGAAATTTTTGAAGTCCGACCGCCAGCTAATGAAGCTCCAGTTTCCGAGGTAGAAGGAAAGGTGACAGAAATTACTCCTCAGCGGATCGTGAAAATTAAAACCACCGATGGTCAAATTAAAGAATATCAAATACCTCCCCAAAGAATAATTTTAGTGAAGGTGGGAGAAAAGGTAAAAAAAGGACAAGCTTTAGCTGAAGGAAGTCTTGATCTTAAAAAATTGAAAAAGTTAGTTTCCAAAGAAGAGTTGTGGCGTTACATGATCAAGGAATTGCAAAAAATTTATTGTGGTCAAGGAGCTCTCATTCATGACAAACATTTTGAAGTGATTATTCGTCAAATGTTTTCTCGCGTGCAAATTAAAGAATCGGGAGATAGTGATTTTCTACCAGGGGAAATTGTCGAAAAGGGAAAGTTTATTGAGGAAAATAGACTATTGAAGAAACGAGGTAAAAAACCTGCCAAGGCAATTCAACTTTTATTAGGCATTTCAAAAGTAGCCCTTACTACTGATTCATTTTTATCAGCTGCCTCCTTCCAAGAAACATCCCGCGTTTTAATTCGAGCTGCCTGCGAAGGAAAAGAAGATCGCTTGCGCGGATTAAAAGAAAATGTAATCATCGGGCGTTTGATTCCTGCAGGAACTGGTTTTCGAAAATAATCTTTTGGTGGTAAAATGAGAAGGATGGGAAAGAATAAGAATAAAAAGAAAAAAGTAAAGATAAGAATTCACCTACCAGAAAAGATAAAAAAAGTAGTCGGGGGTACATTTTTTTTCCTTCTTTCCCTTATTTTTCTTTTCTCTTTTTTTGAAAAAGCAGGGGTAGCGGGAAAAACCCTTTTTCTTCTTTTTTCTCGTTTGATCGGGAAAGCGATCTATTTTTTGCCCTTTCTTTTTTTTCTTTCATGCCTTGTCTTTTTCTTTTCTCCTTACGAAAGATTTCTCCATGGCATTTTTTTAGCTATTTTTCTTTCCCTTTTTTCTCTTTCTGGACTCTTTGAGGTAATAAAAAGAAATGAAAAGATGGGAGGATATTTGGGAATGCTTGGAGGATTTTTAATTAAGTTGTTCGGTCCCTTAGTAAGCGAGATCATTTTTCTGGGAATTTTTATTACCTCTCTTTTCATCTTTTGGCATCTCTTGAGAGGACCATCCCTGAAAGTAGAAAAAGAAGAGAAAAAACCATCTTTGATTAAAAGAATATTCTTTGCTCCTAAATTTGAGGTAAAAGAAATTGAAAAAGAAAGTTTGATTGGAAAAGAGAAAAAAGTAGAAGCTCCAAAAGAGGCCCCAAAAACTCCTTTACCAGTCCGAATTGTTCCGAAGGGATACCATTTTCCACCCTTAGAGTTATTAGAAGGAGAAACAGGGCAACCTTCTCCTGGGGACATTCAACAAAATTCTCTCATTATTAAGAAAACACTTGAACATTTTGGCATTCCTGTTCAGATGGGGGAAGTAAATGTTGGGCCTACCGTCACTCAATATACTTTAAAGCCTGCAGAAGGAATAAAACTTTCGCGAATTACTGCCCTTTCTAATGATCTCGCCTTAGCTTTAGCTAGTCATCCCATTCGGATTGAAGCTCCCATTCCTGGTAAATCGTTGGTAGGGGTAGAGGTTCCCAATAAGGTGAGGCTTTTGGTAAGATT
Organism: Minisyncoccota bacterium; assembly: GCA_938023415.1. GTDB lineage: Bacteria > Patescibacteriota > Minisyncoccia > Minisyncoccales > GBS-2 > CALHEE01. The sequence goes on from CALHEE010000013.1 coordinate 10,908, forward strand.
AAGAGACTTGATTGCAAACCCCTCTTTTCAGAATGCTCCTTCCCCTTTAACTTTTTGTTTAGGGCGAGATGTGGCTGGTCAGCCAATGTACGCCGATCTGGCAAGAATGCCCCATTTGATGGTTGCAGGAAGCACCGGTACAGGAAAGACGATCTTTTTAAATAGTCTTATTCTATCATTACTTTATCGAAATTCTCCTGAGACCTTAAGATTTATTTTAATCGATCCAAAAAGAGTGGAATTTCCAATTTATGGAGATCTTCCCCATCTTTTAGCTCCAGTGATCGTTGATGTGAAAAGGGCAATTGTTTCCCTTCAATGGCTAGTGGGGGAAATGGAGAGGAGGTTTGACTTACTTTCCGAAACGAAAGCCAGAGATATTGTTAGTTTTAATGAAATTGCGAGAAATAAAAAAGAAATTGAACCCCTCCCTTATATTGTCTTAATTATTGATGAATTGGCTGATTTAATGGTTGCCCGAGGGAAAGAAATTGAGGCTGGAATTGTAAGAATTGCTCAGATGGCCAGAGCGGTTGGTATTCATTTAGTTTTAGCCACTCAAAGACCTTCAGTGGAAGTGATTACCGGTCTGATTAAGGCAAACATTACTTCACGAGTGGCCTTTCAGGTCGCCTCGCAGTTTGATTCAAGAACGATTTTAGATACAGCGGGAGCAGAAAAACTTTTGGGCCGAGGTGATTTTCTTTTCCTTTCTGCAGAATTTATCAAGCCAAAAAGAATTCAGGGAGCTTATGTTTCAGAAAAAGAGGTGAAAAAAGTAGTTGAGTTCATTAGAGAGCGAAATCTAAAGTGGCAAAAAGAAGATATTTTGAGCGAGGATTTAAAAAAGTCTTTTGAGAGTTCGGAGGTAGAAGTAACATTTTCTTATGAAGGAAAAGATGATCCTCTCTACGAGGAGGCAAAAAGAGTGGTCATTGAAGCGAAAAAAGCTTCTGCCTCTCTTTTACAGAGAAGATTGAGTATAGGCTATGCCCGAGCAGCCAGACTTTTAGATCTTCTCGAAGAAAGGGGAGTGGTTGGCCCAGCTGAAGGGGCCAAACCGCGAAAGGTTTATTTGACCGAGGAAGAAAAAATTGGAAAAAAGATTGAAGAAGAAGGTTGGGAAAAAGTCTAAGCTTTTCTATTTGACAAAAACAAAAACTTCTTCAAAATATAATTAGTATGGCAAAGAAAAAAGAACAAAAGGAGAAAAGAGATCTGGAAGAGGCGGTAAAAGAAATCAAACAGCGATTTGGCGAGGGAGCAATTATGAAATTAAAAGAAGCGAGAGCAAGCAATGTTGAAGTCATTTCCACTGGCTCGATCGCTTTAGACCTTGCCTTGGGCGTGGGAGGGGTGCCAAGAGGAAGGATTGTCGAAATTTATGGTCCAGAAGGTTCTGGAAAGACTACCCTTGCTCTTCATATTTTAGCTGAGGCTCAAAGAGAAGGAGGAGTAGGAGCTTTTGTTGACGCTGAACATGCTTTAGATCCTGATTGGGCAAAAAAAATCGGAGTGAATGTGGAAGAATTATTGATTTCTCAACCTGACTCTGGAGAACAGGCTCTCCAAATTGTTGAAACTTTAGTGAGGTCAGGTGAGGTGGATGCGATTGTTGTCGATTCAGTAGCTGCCTTGGTTCCCCAAGCAGAAATTGATGGAGAGATGGGAGATTTTCAAATTGGTCTCCAGGCAAGACTAATGTCCGCTGCCTTAAGAAAGCTTTCCGGAATGATTTCCAAGACAAAAACAATCGTTGTTTTTTTGAACCAAACACGAATGAAAATTGGAGTTTATGGAAATCCAGAAACAACACCCGGAGGCTTGGCCTTGAAATTTTACGCTTCCGTAAGAATTGAATTAAAAAGGGTAGCTCAAATAAAGAAAGGAGAAGAAATTATTGGCAATAGAATTAAGGCAAAAATTGTTAAAAATAAGGTTGCTCCCCCTTTCAAAACTTGCGAATTTGATATTTATTATCAAGAAGGGATTAATAAGGTTGTCGATTTGATTAACACCGGAATAAAATTTGGGGTAATAAAGAAATCTGGATCTTGGTTAGAGTTTGAAAATAAAAAAATAGGCCAGGGTTTAGAACCTGCAAAAAAATTTTTAAGAGAGAACCCAGAACTTTTTGAAAAAATAAAAAAAGCCCTTCTTCAGTCAGCCAGCTAAAATTATTTCGGAACAAAAGGAAGAAGCCCTAAAAACCTTGCCTGCTTTATTGCCTTTGCTAACTTCCGTTGATGACTGGCACAAACGCCAGTTTTTTTCTTTGGCTTTATTTTGGCCAAACCTGAAATGAACCTTTTTAAGGTCTCCGTATCTTTGTAATCAATTTCTTGAATATTGTGCTGACAAAAGTAGCAGGCTTTCATAGTGGAATTTAAAATGGAATGTCTTTAATGTCTATTTCCTCTTCCTCAATGATGGGAATCTCTTCTGAAAGAGAGATTTCTTTTTGAGCGGAAGATGCTTTTTCTCCACCTTTTGGCCCCAATTGAATTCTTTCCCCGATTATTTCCGTCCGATAGCGAGTCGTTCCATTGGCGTCTTGCCAATTTCTTGTTTTTAATCTTCCCTCAATAAATACTAAATTTCCCTTTTTTAAATATTGGGAAGCAATTTCTGCTAATCTCCCAAATAAAACGATATTATGAAATTCTGTTTGCTGCTGTTTTTGACCTTCTTTGTCAACAAAAAAACGATCGGTAGCTAAACCAAAAATACAAATCATTTTTCCTGAAGGGAGATTTTTTATTTGAGGATCGTTGGTTAATCTTCCAATGAGAAAGACTTTGTTTAAATTCATAGATTTTTTGAATTCTCACCGAGGATTTCTTCCAATTTTTTCTCTATCTCTTTTAACTCTACCTTAGGTTTTTCCTGAACTACTTTTTTCTTCTGGAAAGAAGGAAGGGAGGGCGCTTTTTTGGGTAGTTTTTTAGCCAAAATTAAATAACGGAGAATTTTCTCTTCTCCTTTTAATTTTTCTTCTAAATCTTTTAATTTCTCTGGTTTTAGCTGAAAGGTGAGCCAAGAGAAGAAGGCCTTTTCCCTTTTTTTGATAGGATAGGCTAAATTTTTTTCAACTGGAGGAAAAGTTTCATTTAAAAGTCCTTCCATTTCCTGAATGAAAGAATTTATTTTTTCCTGAACTAAACTTAGTTCTTTTTCTGAAAGCTCTGGCGCGAGAAGATAAGCTAATTCGTAAAATTTCATTGTTTTTTGCTAAATTTTAAATTCAATAACATCACCATCATTAACGAGATAATCTCGACCCACCGTTCGAATTAGACCTTTTTCTTTGGCTTTATCCCAACCCCCTGCTTCAACCAATTTTTGCCAATTGACCACTTCCGCCCTGATGAATTTTTCTTCGAAGTCAGAGTGAACCTTCCTGCCTGCTTCTGGTGCCTTAGTTCCCCGCTTTACCGTCCAAGCTCTTACTTCCTCTCCTCCTGCCACCGTAAAAAAAGTAATTAAATCAAGCTTATTGTAGCAGGCTAAAATTACTTGGTCAAGTTGCGACTTTAATCCTAGCTCGTTTCTATCTTTTTCGGAAAGTTCTGAAATTTCTAATTCCTCTTTTAAATTAATGGTTAAATGCTCCACCTTTGGCTTTTGGTATAAGGTTTTACCATCTGTATTTAAAAGATAGACAATTGGTTTTTTGCTCAATAAATTTTCCCTTTCTTTGCTCTCTAAGTCTTTTAATTCTAGTTCAATTTTAATAATTTCAATATCATGCTCTGGATCTATTTTCCCAGAGACATTTTCTACTTTTGGATCGTCAAAAGCTCTTACCACTTCTAAAATGGCATCGCATTTCCTGATTTCTCCTAAAAATTGATTTCCTAAACCTTCTCCTTGGTGAGCTCCCTTTACCAAGCCCGCAATGTCAATAAATTCAATGACCGTAGGGGTGATTTTTTTAGGCTTTATTACCTGGGCAATTTTGTAAAGCCTTTCGTCAGGAACAGCCACCATTCCAACATTAGGACGGATGGTAGTAAAAGGGTAAGGAGCAATCTCTACCTCTCTTTTGGTTAAGGCCTTAAATAAAGTAGATTTACCTACATTTGGCAATCCGACAATGCCTACGGAAAAGCTCATAATCTTAAAATTTTATCCCCCTATCGTATAATATTTTCCCAAAAAAATCAACTACGATTATTCTTTATTTGAGTCAGTTTTAAAAAAGTCCCATTTGTTTTTTTACTTCCATCATTGTTGATTGGGCGATCAACTGAGCCTTTTTTCTTCCTTGTTCTAAAATTTCTTTAATGTAAACTTCTCTGGTAAGGAGTTCTTTTCTTTTTTTTCGAAATGGCTCTAGAGAATTTATCAATAATTCAGCCAAAGACTTTTTGAAATTTTTATAGCTACCATCTTTAAATTCTTTTTCTATTTTTTCAATTGCCTTACCAGAAAAAAGAGAATAAATAAGCAAAAGATTTGAGATTCCAGGCTTTCTCTTGGGATCGTATTTGATTTTTTTTCCAGAGTCAGTAACCGCGCTCATTACTTTCTTTTTGATTTCCTCTGGTTCTTCAAACAGTCCAAGGCAACCTTTCGGATCATCAGTTTTTGACATTTTTTTTGTCGGGTTTTGTAAGGACATGATTTTTTCTCCCATCTTTGGCAAGAGAACTTGAGGTTCTTTAAAAACAGGGCCAAATCTTTTGTTAAACCTTCGGGCAATTTCTCTGGTTAATTCCACATGCTGTCTCTGGTCAACGCCTACTGGAACTAAATCTGCTTTGTAGAGGAGAATGTCAGCAGCCATCAAAAGGGGATAATTTAAAAGCCCTGCATTGACATAATCAGGGTGTTTCTTGGACTTTTCTTTAAACTGAGTCATTCTTTTGAGCTCGCCTAAGGGAGTGATTGTGCCTAAAATCCAAGCTAACTCCGCATGCTCTTTGACCTGCGATTGGACAAAAAGAATACATTTTTCTGGATCTAGACCAACCGCTAAATATTCAGCAGCCAATTCTAAAATGTTTTTTTGAAGCTCTTTTGGATTGTAAGGAGTGGTAATGGCGTGAAGGTCGACAATGGAAAACAAACACTCATTTTCTTGTTGGAGCTTAACCCATTGTTTAATCGCTCCTAAATAATTTCCGATATGTAATTCTCCAGTTGGCCGAATGCCACTAAAAATTCTCATAATTTATACTTCAATAACTACGGGTAAGACCATTGGTCTTCTTTGTGTTTTGGAGAAAAGAAATTGTCCAATTTTATTTCTGATTTCATCTTTGACATAGATCCAATTCACTGCTCCGCCAGAGCCAGCTGCCCGATTGACGATTGCGGTTACCCTTTTTCTTGTTTCTCTCAGGAGATCTTTTGACTCTCTTAAATAGACAAACCCTCTTGAGATGATGTCTGGAGAGCCTCTTACTTTTCCTGCCTGTCTATCGACCACGGTAATGATCACAAACATTCCATCTTTGGCCAACATTTGTCTATCTCTTAAAACTACCTCACCAACATCCCCAACACCCAAACCATCGACCATCACATAGTTTGAGGGGACTTTTTCCTTTTTCTCGATCCAGATTTTTGTTGGGGTAAGATAAATGACCTGGCCATTTTCTGCTACGATGATATTTTTTTCAGCCATTCCCGCTTTTTGGGCTATTTCCCCATGGCTTACTAACATTGAGTATTGACCGTGAATTGGCAAGAAAAATTTCGGCTTCATGATTTGAATCATTTGTTTCAATTCCCTCTGCTGGGCATGACCTCCAGCATGGATGTCCATCATCTTATAATGGAAGACTTTTGCCCCCTGCCTTAAGATTTCATCCTTCATTATTTGAACCGTTCTTTCATTACCAGGAATCACCGAAGAGGAAAAAATTACCGTATCTCCCTTTTTCAATCTAAATATGGGATGTTCTTTATTGGCAATCCTCATTAAAACCGCCTCTGCCTCCCCTTGAGCGCCAGTGCAAAGTAATGTTTGTTTGAATTCGGGCAAATTTTCTAATTCTCTTATCGGTACGATTGTCCCTCTTTTTGCTTTAAGATAACCTAAAGCCTGGGCAATCTCGACATTCGTTTTCATGGAATAACCAGCAACGGCCACTCGCCGGCCATATTTTTCAGAGAGAGTAATAATTTGCTGAATTCGATTGATGAGAGAAGCGAAAGTGGCAGCAATAATTCGACCAGAAGCTTTCTGAAAGATCTTGTCTAAATTTTGTAAAATTTCTCTTTCTGAAAGAGAATGTCCCTTTTCTTCTGCTCCAGTGGAATCAGAAAGTAAAAGCAAGATTTTTCTTTTCCCTAGCTCTTTTAATTTTTGGAAATTAGTGGGCAAATCGTTTACTGGATCAGGATCAAACTTAAAATCAGAGGTGTGCAAAATATTACCCACGGGTGTGTTGATAAGTAATCCTAAATTATCAGGGATATTGTGATTTTGTTTGAAAAACTCAATTTCAAATGGACCAATTTTTATTTTTGAGCCATCCCTGACTGTTTCAATTTCTAATTTTGGCAAATGAGGGAAATCTTCTTGTCTTTTTAAAATAATTCCTCGGGTGAGGGGAGAGGCATAAAACTTTAAATTCGGCCTCCAAATCTTTTCAAGTAAATAAGGAATGGCCCCAATGTGGTCGTAATGACCATGGGTAAAGACTACCCCCAAAATATTTTCTTTTTTTCCCTTTAGATATTCCACATTGGGGATGATACAATCGACCCCGGGCATATCCTCTTCTGGAAGTCTAAATCCCATATCAACGATTAAAATCCTCCCTTCGTACTCAAAAAGGAGCATATTTCTTCCCACTTCACCCAAGCCCCCAAGGGGAATAATTTTGAGAATTCTTTTTTTTGATGACGGAGCCATTTTTAAAGATTTATTTTTTTGAGATTGGATTTAAAAACAAAGTGCGGACGGTGGGACTTGAACCCACATGTCGTTTTCCGACATTAGCTCCTGAAGCTAACGCGTCTGCCAATTCCGCCACGTCCGCATATTGTTAAATTTTTAAACCTTTGAGAAATTTTTTAAATTCTTCGGAAAATTCAGGATGCCTGAGGGCAAATTCAATCACTGTTTTTAAATATTCTAATTTGTTTCCCGTGTCGTAATATTTTCCATTTTTTATTTTGCAAGCGTAAAAAGGAAACCCTTCTTTAATAAGTTGATTGATGGCATCTACTAACCAAATTTCGCCTCCTTTTCCTGGTTTTAAATTCTTTATCGTTTTAAAAATTTCTGAAGGTAAAATATAAGCTCCGTGAGTGGCTAAATTTGAGGGGGCCTCTTCAGGAAGAGGTTTTTCAACAATTTTTTTAATTTTAAAGATATTTTCCTCCACTAACTCGATTTCAGCAATGCCGTATCGGGAAAGTTTATCTTTTGTTTCGATTTCCACGGCTGAAATTATTCCCCCTTGGTATTTTTCAAAAACCTTAAGCATTTGAGATAATCTTGGTGGGTTTGCCTCAATGAATTCATCTCCCCACAAAACCGCAAAAAATTGATCATCGATGACAGGTTCGGCCATTAAAACTGGTATCGCGTTGCCGTAAAAATCGCTTTTTTGTCTAATATAAATGAAATTGGCCAGGGAGGCAATTTCTTTAATTTCACTCAATTCCTTAATTTTTCCCACTGAGTGCAAATATTTTTCTAACTCAAAAGATCTGTCAAAATGATCTTCAATTGCTCTTTTTTGCCAACCAGTAATAATGACAATATCTTTGATTCCGGATTTGACAATTTCTTCAACGACATACTGAATGACGGGTTTGTCCACTACAGGTAGCATTTCTTTTGGCATAGCTTTTGTCTGGGGCAAAAATCTTGTTCCCCATCCTGCAGCTGGTATCACTGCTTTTTTGATTTCTTTTTTCATTTTTCCATCAATTTTTTAAATTCTTGAACAATTTTTACTGGCATTGGATCTATTTGATAATTTAAGGCTAAATAATAAGAAGCCCAATCAGCCAATAAGAGATTTGAAAAGATTTTTTGGAAAAATTCTTTTTTTGGAAGATAGATATTTTCTACTTTCAGTCCTCTTTTTCTTAAAATCTTGGCGGTCAAATCCATTCTTTTCAAAATCCTGGGATGGTCAGTAGTGTCCTTTAAGATCAACAAATGAAAATTTTGAATTTTAAATTGCAAATTTTGATTTTCGCTAAAACCGACCATCTCATTATGGTTTAACTCCGGAAAAAAATTGGCAAAGGCAGGAACTTTTGAGTTTTCATTGAATTTTATTTTCCAAATTTTGGCTAAAGGAAAGTTGAAGGCAGAGCTATAAATTAAAGGGATTTTATTTTTTAATTTTTTAGCCAAAATTTTTCCCTCTTTTTCCCATTTTCGAGGTTCAAGAGTAGTTTCTAATTTTAAAATTTCCTTTGTAATCTCAGGCAAAATTTTTAAATTTATTAAGGCCTTAAATAAACTTCCCACTAAATATCCTAAGGCCATTCTTGGTGGGAGGTGTCCCGGAATTAAAATTAAAGGTACCTTGTTTTCTTGAGAAATCTGGGCCAATCTTCCACCAGAAGTAATGGAAATTAACTTTAATTTTCTTTTTAAAGCTTCCTCGAAAGCAGAGATGGTTTCTTCGGTGTTTCCAGAATAAGAAATGGCAAATGCCAAGTCATTTTCTTCTGCCCAGGGAGGCAAAGAATAATTACGATGTAAAGTAAGAGGAATATTAATTTTAGCATATTCAAGATACATTTTCAAGATTTCCCCAGGCAAACTTGAACCTCCCATTCCACAAATAAAAATTCTTTTAAACTTCCCTCTTATCTTTATCTCTTTTACTGCCTCCACCCCCACCTTAAATTGTTCTGGAAATTGGAGAATAATTTGGCGCATAAAAGTTTATTTTAAAACCCTTTTTGTATTAAGATACCAATTTTCAATTCCCAAAAATCTTTTGGAAAAGTCAACAATGAATCTTTCTGGATAGGAAATGCCCTGAATTTTTTTCGAAACAATGTAGGTATAGTTTGGTGTGAACAAAAATATGGCGGGCGCATCTTCAATTAACAAATCTTGGAACTCCTCTAGTTTTTCTTTTCTTATATTTTCATCAAGTGACTTTCTGATTTCTTCTAACAAGAGATCTACTTTTTTATTTTCGTAATTTGAAAGATTATAACCTAACTCGTATTTTTGGGAAGAGTGCCAATAGGGAAAGGGATCGATGATTAATCTAAACATTTCACCGTAAAGGAGGGCATCGAATTCTTTTTTTCTTAAAATTTCTCTTTCTAAAGTAGCCTGGTCAACAATTTTTATTTCCACTTCCGCCCCCAATCTTTCCCATTGTTTTTTTAGAATATTTGCGGTTTCAATAAGTATTTTTTGATCTCCAGTAAGCAGAGAAAATTTCAAGGGAATTTTTTCCACAGGCTTTTGAAAACAAATTTCGTTAAGTTTTTTTCTGGTCAATTCTTTCACCTCACCCGTTCCTTTTTCTCGACCGATAGGCTTTAAGATTTCCTCTTTATATTTCTCCTGAAATCTTATTACTGCTTCTTTTGTTTTTTGGCCAAAATAACCGGAAATTTCCCCCTCAGGATACACTTCCTTATCTTTAGCGAGGCATTTTTGCAACTCTTTCACCTCATCTGATTTCATTCCAAAAACTAAATCATTTTTGAATTGAAAAGGTGGCTCTTTTTCGATCGTTTTTTCTAAGAAACCATCCCCATCTTCGTCTTTAAAGCCAGCATTTTTTAAAATTTCTTTCGCCTTTTCTAAGTCAAAATGATAAATATTTTTTGGAGGCTCAAAACCATAAAGATGGGGGAGAATAGGAGAATGAATAATTTGTCCATCGCCAAAAAGGATAGATTTTAACAACTCTTCTTTGTCGGTGGCATAATTTAAAGCAACCCTTACTTCTTTTTCAGAAAAAAGTTTTGAGTTTTTGAGGTTGAAAAAAACGGCAAAATAGCGTGGAAGGGAAAAACGATAGAGGTTAAAATTTTCAAAAGAGAAGTTTAAGTTTTCAAAATTATTCCACCCAAACCCATCAATTTCTCCTCTCTGAAAGGCGAGAATAAGTTCTTGTGGCGTTTCGTAAAAGCGAAAAGTAATTTTGGAGAGATAAGGTTTTTTGCCATAATAATAATGATTTTCAACTAAAGAGAGAGAGACAATCTTTCCGCTTTTATCTTCAGAAAGACCAGCTAACTTATATGGACCTGAACCTAAAGGATTTAAATTTGAAATGGAGCGAGAAAAGTTACTGGGGGGAACTTGGCCCCAGATGTGTTTGGGAATGATTTTTAAGGTACAATTTTCCAAAAAAACCGCGGAACTATTTTTTAACTTAAACTGAACAATTTTTTCTGAAATCTTTTCCACTTCTACTCCTAACCAAGCTGGTCTAAGAGGACTTTTAATTTCTGGATTCTGGATTGTTTCGATGGTAAAAATGATGTCATCAACTGTTAAAGGGTGGCCGTCAGACCAAAAGAGATTATCTTTTAAATGGAATTGATAGACCTTTCCATCTTCTAAAATTTGATACTCTTTTGCAAGGTCTAATTCTAATTTTCCATCTTTTCCATATTTTACCAAACCAGAAAAAATTAACTCTGTTAAATCTGAATCCACCTCAGAAAGAGGAGCGTAAACAGGATTAATATAACGGGGAAAACCAATTACCCCCTCAATATACTCTCCACCATAGGCTGGAATTAATTTGGTCTTTTTAAAATAAAAATCAGTGAAAAGATAGAGGCCGGAAATCAAAAAAGAGAAAAAAAAGAATAAAAAGAAGATCTTTTCTTTTAATGATAAAATCTTAAAAAATTGTCGCCATTGATTCTTTTTGGGCCAACGGTTTTTCATAAAATAAGGTTCAAAAGAGAAAGAATAATAAAAAGAGCCCCAAAGATACAAGTTGCCCAAAAAATTTTTTTCTCTAACCCCCGACGAGTGAAATAAGAAGTGCCCCCACCTCCAAAAACTGATCCTAAAGCAGTACCTCTCTTTTGTAAAAGAATGGAGACAATAAGGAAAATAGAGACAAGAATTTGGCTTAAAAAAAGATAATTTTTCATAAATTTATCTTAAAAGGAAAGAAGTTCCCCAGCAAATTAAAGTGGCAAAAAAAAGAGCAGAAAGGGAAGAAATTTCTAATTCCAAAAATAAAAAATCCAAAAACCACAAGATGGCCATATTTAAAATTAAAGAAAAAAGACCAAAAGTCAAGAGTTTTAGAGGTAAGGTAATTTTGTCAATTATCGGCTTGAGAAAAAAATTGATTAAACCTAAACTTCCGCCAATCAAAAAAATTATCTGCCATTTTTGAGTTAAAGGATAAGAAAAAAGACTGCTTTCTGCCAAAACATTTATAGAAACGCCAGAGACAAGATTTTGGGCTAAAAAAATTCCCAAAATTCCAGCGATAATTTGGCGAAGTAATTTTCTCATTCCTTATTTAGATTTTATCAAAAAATACCTCTTAAATCAAACTTTTTTCTCTTAGTTTTTTGTGATAGCTAATGGCAAAACGGTGGGCTTCATCCCGCAATTGTAAGATTAGATTAAAAATTGCTCGGGGCAATTCTTTTAAAGAAATTGATTCTTTTTTCCCTTCAATGAATAATTTGTTTTCTTTTTTTGCTAAAGCTATGACCTTTGTTTTTTTAAACCCTGGAAATTTTGATTTGACACTTATTACTGCCTGAAGTTGAGCTTTTCCCCCGTCAACCAAGAATAAATCTGGCACCCCCCATTCTCTGTGTCCTAATCTTCTTTTCACCACTTCTTTTAGCATATGAACATCGCTGGGAATTTTTGTAAATTTTATTTTAAATCTTCGATAAAAACTTTTTTCAGCTCGTCCATCTACAAAGGTGACCATTGCTCCCACCGCAAAGCTTCCGTGAATTTGGGAGACATCGTAAGCTTCAATCCTTGAAATTTTTCTTTTTGTTTTCAAAATCTCTTTTAACATTTTTTCTTTTTCTGACCATTGGCGATCTTCTGTTTCTACTTCAAAGACTTTTGCATGGGCCATTATTTTTTCTAAAGCCTTTATTTGATCTCTTATCCGGGCTGCTTCTTCAAACTCTTGGTTTTTTGCTGACAATTTCATTTCTCTCTTTAATTCTTTAATTATTGATCCCCATCCCTTTTTTAACACCCTCACTAAATTTTTGACATTTTTCTGGGACAATTTTTGAATTTTTGTGGATTGGAAAGAAATTTCTTTCATTGTTTCGCTTTGCAACAAACAGGGCCCCAGACAATAATTTAAGTGATACCAAAGACAAGGTCTCTTTGGAATTTTTGAGCAAGAGCGGTAAGGAAAAACCTTTCTCAAAATTTTAAGGGTTTGCTTTAATGCCTTTCCGTCGACAAAAGGTCCAATATACTCTATCTTCCTTTTTTCGCGATCGTAAAGATTAGAGGAGAGAGGTTGATGGGTAATGAAAACCCTCGGAAAAGGTTCTTTGCTCACCCCGACGAAAAAATAATTCTTATCGTCTTTCCACAAGACATTATATTTTGGCTGGTATTTTTTGATTAAATTTGCTTCCAAAATTAAAGCCTCAATTTCAGAATTGGTTTTTATATAGCCAACCTTTTTCACCTTATCTAAAAATAGATAATCACGATAACTAGGTTGTTGAAAATGATTTTTCACTCTTTCTCTTAAATTTCCCGCCTTTCCGATATACAAAATTTCTTTATTTTCTTTAAAACAATAAACACCACTTTCTTTTGGCAAAGAAGAAATTTTTTCTTTTGGCAAAAATTTGAATTTTTCCATACCAGTTTAAATTTTATCTTATCTCAGGCTTTTGGAAAACAAAAGAATTTGATAAGATGAGTTTAAAGGTCGAAAAAATTTCATAAAATTTTATGGAAAATCATCTTCAAGAAAATTTACCGCCTCAAGAAAGCTTTCAGTTTCAAACTGAAAAAAAACTTTTCGGAATAAAGGAGCTTTTGAAAATGACCTTTATTTTAATCAAAGAAAGATTGAGAACTTTATTGGCCATTTGGGGAGTGGGATTAGCGGTAACGTTTTTTTTCGTTCTTATTAATTTATTGGTTCTTGTAAGCACTTTTAAGATCGTATTGAAGGTACCACCCCAAAATTTATCCTATCTTTTTTCTTCCAGTTCATCGGCTGTCATTTTTGTCTTATTGATTGTAATTTTTGTGATATTTACTTTCCTATACTATCCTTGGATGTTGGCAGCTTTAATTTCTGCTTTGGGTGAAAGAAAAGGGTTTAAAGAGGCAATAAAAACTGGTTGGCAAAAAATGCTTCCTCTTTTGTGGGTTTCAATTTTGAGCGGACTGGCCATTTTTGGCGGATTTTTACTCTTTATTATCCCGGCAATTATTTTTGCTGTCTGGTTTGCTTTTGTAGGGTATAGCGTTGTTTTAGACAAACAAAGAGGATTTTCTGCTTTGCGCTTTAGCAAACAGTTAGTTTCTGGTTATTGGTGGAAGGTGTTTGCA
>CALHEE010000014.1 GCA_938023415.1 Minisyncoccota bacterium
TTGGCGGAGGTGGATTTTCTGGCGGAGGAAGGGGTGGAGGAGGGGGTGGAAGTTGGTAAAATAATAATGTATGGCGACTTTATACACTCAAGCAGAATCTAATATCAGGAAAACTTGGTTTTTAATGACTGTCTTTTTGACTTTGATAATATTTTTGGGCTGGCTTTTTAGTGAGCTTTTAGGGAGTAGAATCTTCTTGATTTTGGCAGTAATTTTTGCTTTTTTACAGAGCTTTTTAAGTTATTGGTATTCTGACAAAATTATCTTGGCAATGACCAGAGCAAGAGAGATAAAAAAAGAAGATAACCCAGAACTTTATAGGATAGTGGAAAATCTTTGTCTTACCGCCGGTTTACCCTTACCAAAAATTTACCTTATCGATGAATCCCAACCCAATGCTTTTGCCACGGGCAGAGATAAAAATCATGCAGTGGTGGCGGTAACGAGAGGACTTTTAGAAAAATTAGAAAGGGTGGAATTGGAAGGAGTAATCGCCCACGAATTAGCTCACATTGGCAACAAAGATATGCTTTTGCAGACAATTACTGTAATTTTAGTGGGAGTAGTGGCTATGCTTTCAAATTGGTTTTTAAGAATTAGTTTTTGGGGTGGAAGAGGAAGAAGGGAAAAAAGAGATGCTTCTCAAACAGTTTTAATGATTTTTGCCATTTTAGCTGCTATTTTAGCACCAATTGCTGCTCAGTTAATTCATCTTGCCATTTCCAGAAAGAGAGAATTTTTAGCCGATGCTACTGGAGCCTTGATCACTCGTTATCCTGAGGGATTAGCCCGGGCCTTAGAAAAAATTGCTGCAGACCCCAATCCTTTGAAAGTCGCCTCAAACGCCACTGCCCATCTTTTTATTGCCAATCCTTTTCGGGGAAAGAAAGATTGGTTCACTAACTTATTTTCTACTCATCCTCCAATCGAAGAAAGAATAAGAGCATTAAGGCAAATGTCAATTTAAATTTTCAGGGTCGATTTTTTATTTTAATTAAAAATTATGGCTCAAGAATTAACACAAGCTAAATATTTAGGAGGTATTGGATCTCTTTTATCTTTGTTCTCTTGGGTGCCAGGGATAGGTTGGCTGACGCTGATAGTAAGCATGATCATGGAAATAATCGCGGTAAAGAAAATCTCTGATCTTACTCAAAAGTGGGAGATTTTCCGAAATTTTATAATTTCAATAATTTTGACGACAATCTCAATAGCGATTATATTGGGAGGATCTCTTTCTCTAATCTTCGGAATAGGGGTAAAGATCTTCCAAACAACAGGAAATTTTGGAGAATTATTCAAAATGGCAGGTCGGGGAATGGGGCTTTTCTTTTTGCTCGGTTGGATATTATTTTGTTTGGGAGAATATTTTTATTGGCAAAGTTTTAAAAAAATCGGGGAAGAAACGAAAAATGAGCTGTTTAAAATTGCAGGTTTGATCTTTTTTGTGGGGGCGCTATCGCTGATTATCTTAATTGGAGGATTTTTAATGGTGATTGGCTTGATTTTAAAGATTGTTGCTTATTTTTCATTACCAGAATCTCTGCCTCAAAAACCAAGTTAAAATAGTCATAGTGAGGAGGGGTGCCAGAGTGGATCAATGGGACGGCCTGGAGAGCCGTGGCCTTTAAAAAGGGCCTCGTGGGTTCGAATCCCACCCCCTCCGCAAAATGTTTACTCGCTATTTTTTAAAGCAAAAAATTTGGCTGGAGATAAAAAGACTTAAAGATAGGCGGGGATTTTTAATAGCTGGTCTTCCAAGATTTGCCCGGCTTTTTGGTCGCGATGCTTTAATTTCTGCCTGGCAACTTTTAGAAAAACATCCTGGAATTGCCCAAGCTACTTTGGAAATTTTGTCTCAGTATCAAGGGAAGGTAATTAATAAAGAAAGAGAGGAAGAGCCGGGGAAAATTTTACATGAAACTGATTTGAAATCAAAATTACATCCAGGGGGCCATTTTCCGTTTCCTTATTTTGGTTCAGTAGATTCCACCCTCCTTTTTCTGATTGTTTTTTCTTTTTATTATAAGAAAACCCAAAACAAAAAATTTCTCAATCTCCATTGGGAGAACATTCTCAAGGCAATAAACTGGATCATAGAGTATGGAGACAAAGATAAAGATTATTTTATTGAATATCAAAGGAAAAATCAAAAAGGACTTTTCCATCAGGGCTGGAAAGATTCTTTTGAAGATCATCTAAAAATTGAACCGCCGGTTGCCTTGGTGGAAGTTCAAGGATATCAATATCTGGCTTTAAGAGAAACCGCTCTTTTGGCCGAAGAAAAAAAAGATTGGGATTTGGTAGATCAATTGGAAGAAAGGGCCTGGCAGTTGAAAAAGAAATTCAACGAAAAATTCTGGATGGAAGAGAAAAATTATTTTGCTTTAGCATTAGATGGAAAAAAACAACAAAAAAGATCAATTACCTCCAACCCAGGGCATTTACTTTTTACTGGCATTATTAGAGAGAAAGAAAAAATTGACTTGGTAGTAAAAAGACTCTTTGCAAAGGATATGTTTACCCCTTACGGGATTAGAACCCATTCAGAATTAGAAGAGGATTTTGATCCCAAAAGTTATCATTTAGGTTCGGTCTGGCCTCATGACAATTGGATCATCGCTCAGGGCTTGAAAAAATTGGGATACATTAAAGAATACAAAAAAATAAAAAACGCTATCTTAAAAGCCTACAAAGAAATTGGCTATTTGCCAGAATACTACGGAGTTTGGGAAGGGAAAATAATTTTAGATTTGCCAAAACCTCCCTGTTATCCTCAAGCTTGGAGTTCTGGAGCTTTGTTTAATTTTTTACAAAATTAGGTTAATTTTTCTAAAATTTTTAGCTCTATTTTTTTTGTTTTTGTTTCGAAAAGAGCAAAGGAAGCCTTGAAGTATAAACCTGCCAAATTGCCAGGATTAGCCAAAATACAATTTCCTTCTTTTTTCAAAAACGGCCAATGGGTGTGACCAAAAAAGAAAAAATCATAGTTTTTTAAAAAGGGTTTTTTTTGATTGAAATCGAACTTATGACAAAAACCAATTTTCATCTTTTCAAGCGTCAATTCTCCTATCTTTTCGAAAATTTTTGTTTTTCGAGAAATTTTAAAAATTGAATCTAAAATATCGGCATTTCCTAAACTCAAATAAATTTCGCCATCGAAATTCTTTTCTATTTCGCTTAAGGTTTCACCCTTGGTCACATCTCCACAATGAATTAATATTTTTACTTCTTCTTTTTTAGAAAAATCTAAAAATTTTTTTAAATTGGCTAAATTATCATGGGTGTCGGAAACGATTGCCATCTTCATATTTTTTTCAAGTCTTCAAAACTAAAAAGAGCCTTTTTCATTAACTTCCAGAAAAAATCTTTTCTTTTTATTTTCATCTTTTCTGAATATTCTTTCACATTTGCCACGAAAGAATGAAACCCTATAAAGAGGGCATTTATTCTGAATAAAAGCTCAAACTTTTTTCTTTTTCCCTTTGGCAAAAGGGAATAAAATTTCTCTAAAATTTTTCGCCTAACTTTTTCTCTCCAAAGACGTGCCCAGAGAAAGCAAATATCGTAGGCAAAATTGGAAATCATTGCCGACTCTAAATCAATGACCTTGATTTTTCCCTTTTCGAAAATTATATTCCCAATTTGAAAGTCACCGTGAGTAAAGAACCGATTTTCCTTTATTAAAAATTTTCTATTTTCCCTGATTAATTTTTCGGCCAAATATTCTTCTTTGCCAAAAATTTTTCTCTCTTTAATTTCTTCTGGCAAAATTAAAAACTTTTTTAATTCTCTTGGTTTTAAAAAAGGAAATTCAGAAAGTTTTATTTTTTGGAAAGCCAACAAAACCTTGCAAATTTGCAAAATTTCTTCTTCAGTGAGAGGCCGAGAGAGTTTTTCAATTTCTTTTTTGCTTTCTAAGGTGTTTTCTTGAAAATATTCCCTCACTATCCATTCAAAATCTTGTTCCGTTTTTGCCTCAATATATTTTGGAAAAAAGGGATAATTTTTTTTCCTCAAAGCATTGGCCATCTTTACTTCATTTTTCATTCTTTTTTTCTCAAAAGGTGAATCGTGTAGTCTGGCATAAAAAATGAATTTTTCCCCCTTTTCATTTTCACAGAGAGTAGAATATCTATGTTTTTTCCCTTCTGTCCTTTGGATAAAATTTTCTGGGGACTCGAAAGGTGTTAAATTCAATTTTTTTAGAACCTTCTCGATCTTTTTTTCAATTTGAGGAATAAGTTTCACCATACAATGTTTGATAAAAAAGCCTTTCATAATTTTCAGCCATTTTTTCTTTAGTGAAATTTTTTTCTACCCAGCCTCGACATTCTTCTCGCTTTATCTTAGAAATATTAAAAATTGCTTCAAGAAAATCTTCAAAATTCACCCTTCCATTTTTTAATGGTTTTACAACAAAACCTGTTACTTTGTCTTTAACTACTTCTGAGACAGAGCCTCTTTTGAAAGCAATCACCGGTGTGCCACAGGCCATAGCTTCCACCATTACTAAGCCGAAAGGCTCTTCCCACTGGAGGGGATTCAAAAAGGCAATGGCGTTTTTGTAGTAAAAGGTTAGTTTTTTTTCAGGAAGTTCACCTAAAAAAGAAATTTTTCCTTTGTTTAACTTTTTTTCAATATACTTTTTGAAAAATTGATGGTCATCTTTTTGTTGGGGAGGGGGGATTCTCCCTATTAAAACAAGTTTTATTTTAGCCATCTCAGCTATCTTTA
This sequence comes from Minisyncoccota bacterium, assembly GCA_938023415.1. GTDB lineage: Bacteria > Patescibacteriota > Minisyncoccia > Minisyncoccales > GBS-2 > CALHEE01. Next base: position 4,738 of record CALHEE010000014.1, read on the forward strand.
TAACCTCATAGATTCCTTTTCTTGGAGAAAGTTCGCCTACCCAAAGGAAGTAATCTTTTGGTTTTTTGTTGAAAGAAAATTTTTTAATATCAATGCCGTTGTAAATGTTAGCCACATAATTTAAGCTTGGCGCAGGTTTTCTTTGGGCGAAAGAGATTGAAACCAACCTCGCATTCAATTTTTGGTAGGCAAAAATTCGATCTTCTCTTCCTTGAAAAGGAACATGCAAAGTATGGACAATCGGAATTTTTATTTGGCCATAAAGAGTGAGGGCCCAGGGACCTAAATGGTCGTGTAAAATATCCAACTTTAACTTTTGAGTCAATTCCGCTACTTTAGCTATTTGAAGGGCATAATAAGGAGAAAAATCTTTTATTCCCTTTTTTAACCAAAGAGATTTTTCCACAATGGGAATTAAATTACAAGAAACTTTAGAATCTCCGCTACCAAACAAAAAAACTTCGTGACCTCTCTTTTTTAAATCCTCACACAGAAAATAGATGATCTTCTCTGTTCCCCCATATTTTGGGGGAGGAACGGGCAAATTCAATGGGGAAATTTGGCCAATTTTTAATTTTCTCATAAAAGTTTTTTGATTTCTTCAAAAATTCTCTTTTCTCCAGCCTCAAAAATTTTTCTCTGCCTTTTTTTCATTTTTTCTCTTTCTTCCTTTTCAAACAAAAGCTTTTCAATTTTTTGGGCTATCGTCTTTGTCTTTGTGGATTTTGTCAACATTTCACAAACCCCTGCTCTTTTAAAAGGCAAAACCTCCCAAAAGTGAAGTTTTGGCAGTTTCTCTTTTAAAATTGAAACATTACAAATCACCGGCACCTGTGAGGAAATTGCTTGAGCTAATGTCACCATCCCCTGGTGCATAAAGATTAAATCGGAAGAGGCTAAAATTAAGAAATATTCCTTAGCTGGCAATTTTTCTTGGACCATTAACCAGTTTTTTTTCATTTTCTCAAAGATTGATCTTTCAATCGGCCCAACGTAGAGAACTTTAATTTTCCGTCCTTTTCTTATTAAAAGATCAACTGCCTTTATCATGTTTTCTAAGGCCCATATTCTATGTCCTGCTCCCCAACCAGAAAAATAAGAAAAAATAAACTTCTCATTAGCTCTTATTCCCAGCTTTTTTCTGATCTTTTCTTTCGTTTCAAATTTGAGCGCTGGATAGGAAGGAACAAATCCTATCGGTAAAATCTTTTCTCTTATTTTCTTTTCGATTACAAAATTTCCCCCGTTTTCTTTTAATCCCAATTCAAAAATTTTTTTCGGAAAAAGAACGAAAAATAAATCTGCCCATTCAACGAATTTATAGCTCGGATACTTTTTAGCATTAAAAAGCCAATTAGAATCTACTCCAAAAACAAATCTCGGTTTTAAAAAGGGAGGAGATTTTTTAAAACCATCATCCCACATTTTTGAGTTAAAGAGAAATAAAATTTCTGGCTTTTCTTTTTCAACAATTTCTTTCAATTTTTCTGGGGTAGGCGTAAGAAAAATTTTAAATTCTTTATCTCCCTCCAAAAAAGAAAGATTTTTTTCTTGGTGCAAACAAAAGATGATTTTCAAATTCTTTTTCGCGAAAAATTTGGCTAGGGCCCGGGCCTGTCCAGTTTCTCCGGGACCCCGGCTGACAAATAAAATTTTCATCCCTTTAAATGAGTTGGTAATAAATCTTTTCATACTCTTTGACCATTTTTTCGATTGAAAATTTTTCCTCTACCCATTTTCTGCAATCTTCTCGCTTTATTTTTTTCAAATTTTCTATTGCCTCCATTAATCCTTCAAAATTTTTTTCACCCTTTCGATTTAAGAATGGCACGACAAATCCTGTTTTTTTATCTTTAATTACTTCTGGCACAGAGCCGAAATCAAAAGCAACCACCGGTGTACCACATGCCATCGATTCTGCCATTACCAAACCGAATGGCTCTGGCCACTCAATAGGGTAAAGGGTGGCAATTGCATTCTGATAAAGCTTGACCAATTTTTTAGGTGCCTGCTCTCCTAAATATTTAATTTTCTCATCCAAATTTGGTTTTATTTTCTTTTCAAAATATTCTTTCTTTTCCGGATCTATTTTCCCCACCAAAAAAAGCTTAATTTTTAATCTTTTGGCAACCTCTATTGCGTTTTCGATTCCTTTGTATGCCTCAACTCTTCCCACCCATAAAAAATAATCTTTTGGGCGCAAATTAAATTTGAAGAGGTTTAAATCAACTCCATTGTAGACAATAAAGCTTTTTTTGAATTTAATTTTGCAATTTTTTTGATGAGCCCTCGAGAGAAAAACGACAGAAATTTCCTCTTTATATCTTTTTAAAAACTCAAAAAGATGGGTTTTCGGTTTGGGAGAGATGGGATTGTGAAAAGTCCACAAGATAGGAGCTTTTGAGAATTTTGAAAAAGGAAAACTTTTTGGGCCAATGTGACAATGAATGAGATCAAAATTTTTTGATTGAGAGAAGGCAAAAGCTAAGTGTTCTAATTCTAAAAGATAATCAGACCAGGGAATTTTATCTCTTGCCAGATGTCTTTTTCGCCAAAATTTTAACTCAGCTTTGGTTTGGGAATCGCCCGAGGCAAACAAAGTTACCTTATGACCTATTTTCTTTAATCCTTCGGTGAGATAATGGACGACTCTTTCTATTCCCCCATACTTTTTTGGAGGAACCGGGTACCAAATGGGGGCTATTTGGGCAATTTTAAGTTTTTTCATTTTTCTTCCTTAAAATTTTTTTGTAGAGTTTTTCGTACCTATTGACCATCCTTCTCAAATTGAAATTTTCTTCAATCCACTTTCGACAATCTATTCTTTTTATTTTCTCAATTTTTTTAACCGCCTGACAAGCCTCCTCTACCGAACTCACTAAAAAGCCGGTTTTTCCATCTTGAATCAATTCTGGCATCGAACCTTGTCTAAAGGCAATCACCGGCGTCCCGCAAGCCATCGCCTCAATCACGACTAGGCCAAAAGGTTCTGGCCTTTTTACTGGGAACAAAAATGCTTTAGCATTTCTAAAAAGCTCAATCTTTTTGGGAAAATCGGAGGCACCGACAAATTGAATTTTTTTTCCATCGATGAGAGGCTTTATCCTAAATTCAAAATAATCAGCGTATTGGGGTAAAATATTACCAGAAATGATTAATTTTTCACCAGAAAGTTTGGCAATATCGATGGCCTCTGCTATTCCTTTGTCAGGACCAATTCTTGATAACCAAAGTAAATAGTCCTTTGGTCTATCGTTAAAAGGATATTTTTCCAAGGGAAGCCCGTGATAAATTCTTTTAACGATATTAATCCCTGGACCGTGCTTCCTTTGGTGGTTGGAAATAGCCACAAAATTAATATTGGGGAATTTTTTGTAAAGGGTGATTGTCTCTTCGGTCAATGGGTGGTGCAAGGTGGTGACAATGGGTGGTTTTAAAAACTTTGAATAGGGACAAGTGTAAAACTCACAATGGTCGTGGATGATGTCAAATTGATCTTGCATTTCGATAAGCTTTAAATACATTAAGGAAAAAACCGCGTGAGGACTTTTTAAGTTTGCTCGCCAAAGAGAGGTGGGCCAGATAGAAACTAATTTTGCTTTTGTCTTTGAATCTCCGGTGGCAAAAAGGGTCACCTCATGACCTCTTCTTACTAACTCGTCGCAGAGCCAAGAAATTACCAGTTCTGTTCCCCCGTAAGTGTAAGGAGGAACGGGAATCCAAAGGGGAGCTAATTGGGCAATGCGCATAAAATTTTTAAATTTTATCACTCTGGTATATAATTTAATGATACCATGTTTTCCTCTCCTGTTGAAGAAATAAAGAACCGTGTAGATATTGTTGAGGTGATTAGTTCTTATATTACATTAAAAAAAACGGGAGCAAATTATAAGGCTCTTTGTCCTTTCCATTCAGAGAAAAACCCTTCTTTTTTTGTTTCACCAGCCAGACAAATTTGGCATTGTTTTGGTTGCGGAAGGGGCGGTGATATTTTTAAGTTTATTATGGAAATAGAAGGAGTGGAGTTTGGCGATGCCTTGAGAATTTTGGCTCAGCGGGCAGGCGTGGAATTAAAGCCGATAAAACCTGAATGGCAAACAGAAAGACAAAAGCTTTATGAAATTTGTGAACTAGCCACTCTTTTTTTTGAAAAACAACTTCAAGAGAGCAGTAGTGGGAGGGAGGCAAAAAACTATCTTCTTTCCCGGGGTATCAATGAAGATTCAATAAAAAAATGGAGATTAGGCTATGCGCCAGCTACCTGGAGGAGCCTTTGTGACTTTTTGATGAGCAAGGGATACAAAAGGCAAGAGATTGTAAAAGCAGGTCTGGCAGTAGAGAGTAAGACTTCCACTTCTTGTAATATATACGATAGGTTTCGAGGAAGGATTATTTTTCCCATTTTTGATCTTAACTCTCAGGTGGTGGGTTTTGGGGGGAGAATTTTAAAAGAAAACGAAGGCACAGCAAAATATATTAACACCCCTAATACCCTTTTGTATGATAAAAGCAAAGTTTTGTACGGTTTAGACAAGGCAAAAGTAGAAATTAGAAAGAAAAACGCTGCCATTTTAGTTGAAGGCTACACTGATCTCATTCTCGCCCATCAGGCAAAAATCGAAAATACCGTTGCCGTCTCTGGGACCTCTCTCACTCCTTATCACCTCTCTATTTTAAAAAGATATACTGATACTTTGTTTTTAGCCTTTGACATGGATATTGCCGGAGATTTTGCCACTAAAAGAGGAATAGATTTGGCCCAAATGCAAGGATTCAATTTGAAAATTGTCACCTTACCTGAAGGAAAAGATCCAGCTGATGTCATTTCTGAAAACCCGTCGGCATTTCAGAAGATCCTTCAAAATTGTGTTTCAATCTTAGATTTTTACTTTCAGAATGCTTTTTCTAAGTTTGAAAAAAATACTCCGGAGGGGAAAAAAGAAATTTCCAAAATTTTGCTTCCCGTGATTAAAAGAATTCCCAATAAAATTGAACAGTCTTTTTGGGTTAACAAATTAGCTAAAGAGTTGGAGGTGGAAAGAGAGTATGTGGAAGAAGAATTAAGAAAAATAAAGTTAGAAAAAGACCATTCAGTTCAAGAAACCGTCTCTCCGCCTTCAATTACTTCTCTTTCCAGAAAAGAGCTCTTAGAAGAAAAATTAATCACTTTAATTTTAAAAGAGCCCAAAAATTTAAATCTTCTTGAAGAAGAACAAATTGCCCAGCTTTCTTCACTTGCTAGAGAAATTTTATTAAACTTAAAGAAAGACTGGAATTTAGCCAGAGAAAAATTATCCCCTCAGGCAAAAGAAAAATTTGACTATTTAGGATTGAGAGCAGAGGTTGAGGAGATTGAAACGGAAAAAATTCCTTCAGAAATTAGTTTTTGCTTAAAGGAAATTCAAGTTTTAGCGATTAAAGAGAAGCTCAACGAAATTAGTAAGGGAATTAAAAAAGCAGAAGAAGAGAAAGACCTGAAAATCCTGGAAAAACTTACCAAAGAGTTTCATTTTTACTCTCAGTTACTTTCGGATTTAAAAAAATAAGTTCAATTCTATGAAGAAAAAAATGTCAAAAGCTAAAAAAAGAGAAAAAAAACAAAAGCTAAAAACTCAGAAAAAAAAGAAGGCAAGAAAAAAAACCTCGCTACCAAGAGGGAGGCCAAAAAAGATTTTCATTGAAGATAAAATTCAACAATTGTTGGCTAGAGGAAAAGAAAGGGGTTTTGTCACTCAAGAAGAAATTCTCTATTTTTTCCCAGAAGTGGAAAACGATCTCGCGGGATTGGAAAATTTGTTTGATAGATTGGAACAGGAAGGGATTGAAATTAAAGAATCTAAAGAACTTCTGCTTCCTTTAGAAAAAGAACAACTTTTTATTCCGGAAGAGGAAATCGACGCTGTCCAGATGTATTTGCGGGAAATTGGGCAATATCCTTCTTTGACCGCCGAAGAAGAAAAAGAATTAGCCAAAAGGATTGAAAAGGGTGACAAAGAGGCCAAAAAAAAGCTTACCCAAGCTAATCTGCGTTTAGTAGTTTCCATTGCGAAAAAATACATTGGTCGCTCTCCATATTTAAGTTTTTTAGATCTTATCCAGGAAGGTAATTTAGGTCTTTTTCGGGCAGTGGAAAAATTTGATTGGCGAAAGGGATATAAGTTTTCTACTTATGCCACTTGGTGGATCAGACAAGCCATTTCTCGGGCTTTGGCTGACCAAGGAAGGACAGTGAGAATTCCTGTCCATATGGTGGAAACGATTTCTAAATATAACCAAGCAAGGAGAAGACTGTTACAAGATTTAGGGCGAGAACCTCTCCCAGAAGAGATCGCAGCAGAAATGGGTTTAGAACCAGATAAGGTACGTCATCTAATGCGCATTTCTCAAGAAGCAGTTTCCTTGGAAACACCAGTTGGAGAAGATGAAGAAGATTCTATATTAGCTGAGTTTATTGCAGATGAAAAATCACCCTCTCCTTCCTTAGAAGCAGCCAGAGCTTTACTGAAAGAAAGATTAAAAGAAATTTTGGTTGATTTAAGTCCCAGGGAGCAAAAAATTATTTCCATGCGTTTTGGCCTAGAAGACGGGATAGTGAGAACATTAGAAGAGGTGGGCCGAGAATTTGGTGTGACCAGAGAAAGAATTCGCCAAATTGAAGCAAAAGCTTTAGAAAAAATTCGTCAACACCACGCCCTGAAAAAATTACAAGGATATTAAGGTTGATTTTTTCAAAGAAAATTTGTAAAATTATATCAAT
>CALHEE010000015.1 GCA_938023415.1 Minisyncoccota bacterium
TCCATCTTATGGTTTTGGTGTGAGTTTTTCTAATATTTCTGGTAATTTTTTTTCAAAATCATTTTTTAAACCTGAACTTTGAGAAGTGGCTTTTTTTATTATCTTATTATATTTGTTTATTTCTTCTTTTGTCAAATTTTGGGAAAGTGGCGTAGTCTTTTTTATTGCCTCATTCAAAAGCTCTTCTTGAGAGACTGGCTCTTTTGGGGAAGTTAAGATCAAGGGGCTTTCGACAAAAGGAGATTTAAAAATAAAAAACATTAAGATGATCAATAAGCCAGAGATTAAAATGATCAAAAGGAAGATTAGTTCTTTTTTCAAAGTCATAGCTTTCTCTTTTTATTTATTTTAGCTAATCTCAAGATTGTTCTCAAGAGAGCATCTGGGAAAGGGAAATAGCTTAATTTCTCCACTTATCAAAAATTTTGCGAGACTTATAGGGGTCAGACCTCTGGAGATTTTTAGCTTTTCATTCAGCGACAGGCAACGCAACTTCCCGGATGAGATTCAGGTAAAATTGTCCCCACATCATCCCCATCTATTGTGCAATCTCCCCAAAAGGATTAGGAGAAGCTGGGCAATTATCTCCCATTGGCGGCAATTCTCGGTAAGTTTCTTTGTAAAGATACATTGGCTGTGACCAACTGTCCAATTTCGTGTTGGGCTTTGGCAATTCTTGCCTTTTCCCTCGCTCCCTTCATTGAGATCAAAACAATGGAAGATATCATCCCAATCACCCCAATTACCACCAACACTTCAATTAGAGTGAAAGATTTTTGTTTTTGATCACTTCCATATTTATGGAATATGGAAATATCATTTTGTTTGCGATCGACTTTTCTTTTTCTTAGCCAGCCTCAAAATTACTTTCATTACCGCATCTGGGGACAGGGAAATTGTTTGAATTCCGCAATCTATTAAAAACTCGGCAAAACCTTCAATGGTGGAAGGAGCATCGCCACAAATGCCAGAATATTTTCCCATTTTATTACAAGCTTCAATTGTTCTTTTTATCATTTCTTTTGAGGCCTGGTGAAACTCATTGGCAATTAAAGATATTTTGGCGTTATCTCGGTCTATTCCCAAAAGGCATTGGGTCAAATCGTTAGAACCGATAGAGAAACCATCACAAATCTCCAAAAATTTTTCTGCCAAAATGACATTTGAGGGAATTTCGCACATAATGTAAACTTTTAATCCGTCTTTTCCTCTTTCCAAACCAAATTTTTTCATTAGTTCTAAGACCTTTTTTCCTTCTTCAACCGTTCGACAAAATGGAATCATTACCGCCACATTCTTTAGACCAAAAACCTCTCTTACCCTTTTTATTGCTTTACACTCCATTTCAAAGGCAGGCTGGAATTTTTCGTCATAATATCTTGAAGCTCCTCGCCAACCAATCATTGGGTTTTCTTCATGGGGCTCAAATAATTCCCCACCAATTAAAGCTCGGTATTCGTTTGTCTTAAAATCTGAAAATCTGACTATTACCTCATTGGGCCAAAAGGCAGAAGCAATTTGGGCTACTCCTTCTGCTAATTCTTTGTAAAAGTGTTCTTTTTTGTCTTTGTGTTCGAGAGTGATTTTCTCTATTTGCTGAACAATTTTTTTAATTTTTCCATCTTTCTTTGCTTTTTTCTTTAATGTTTCGTAATGATAAAGGGCCAAGGGGTGAACCCTAATTTTTTCCGCAAAAATAAACTCTTCTCTGGCCAAACCCACTCCTTCAACTGGCAAAAATGAATATTTAAAAGCAGTTTCTGGAGCACCAATGTTTAAACAAATTTTCACTGGAAGCTTTGGTAATTTTTCTAAATCGTATCTTTTAACTTTAAAAGGTATCTTTCCCAAAAATATTCTCCCTTGCCCTGTGGTGCAATCGACTGTAATTTCTTGGCCTGTTTTTAAAATCTTGGTTGCTTTTTGAGTTCCGACAATAGCTGGAATTCCAAGCTCTCTTCCAATGATGGCAGCATGGCAAGTTCTCCCACCTTCATCAGTGACAATTGCTGAAGCTATCCTCATTGCCGGAACCCAATCTGGATCGGTCATTCTTGTCACCAAGATCTCTCCTTTTTTAAATTCGGAAATCTTTGAAACATTTTCAATAACATGAACTTTTCCTTGGCCAATTTTATTTCCAATGGCAATTCCTCTGAGAATTGGCTTTTTTGTTGTTTTTAATTCGTACTCTTCATAAGCCTTGCCAATTTGGGGAGCATGAACTGTTTCTGGTCTTGATTGAACGATAAACAATTGCCCAGAAATTCCATCTTTTGCCCATTCAATGTCTTGTGGTTTTTGGTAGTGGTCTTCGATAAGAAGAGCCCATTTGGCTAAAGTTAAAACATCATCATCGTTTAAAGAAAATCTTAATTGATCTTTCTTTGACACTGGCACTTCTTTTAACCCTCCTTCTTTTTTGTAGATATATTTTTTTGTTTTCCTGCCCAAATTTTTGATAATGATTGCTTTGTAACCTTCTTTTAAGGTAGGCTTGAAAACATAAAATTCATCTGGCGTCACTTTTCCTTTAACGATCATTTCCCCTACCCCAAAAATCGAATTTATCACCACAACATTTTTGAAACCAGTTTCAGGATCTAAAGTAAACATCACTCCAGAAGAAGCCAAATCTGACCTAACCATTTTTTGAACGGTGACAGAAAGAGCCACTTTTAAATGATCAAAGCCTTTTTCCTCTCGGTAAGCAATCGCTCGGTCAGTAAAAAGAGAAGCAAAGCATTTTTTCACTGCCTTTAAAACCTCGTTTTCTCCTTTTATATTTAAAAAGGTTTCGTGTTGGCCGGCAAAGGAAGCAGTGGGTAAATCTTCGGCTGTGGCTGAAGACCTTACCGCCACATCTACTTCTTTTGATTTATATTTTTCTGATAATTTTCGGTAAGCTTTAATTATTTCTTCTTTTAAATCTTCTGGAAACTCAGCTTTTAAAATAAAATTTCTCACTTTTTTTCCAGCCTGTTTTAAGTCTTCAATCTTCTTTAGGTCAAAGCTTTTAAAAATTTCTTTTAATCTTTGATCAATTTTATTTTTCCGCAAAAAATAATGAAAGCTAGTAGCGGAAATGGCAAAACCATCTGGAATTTGAATTCCTTTTTTAGTTAACTGATTGTACATTTCCCCCAAGGAGGCATTTTTACCCCCAACCAATGGAACATCTTCAATGGAAATTTCATCAAACCAGAGAATAAATTTTTGTGATTTTTCTTTCATTAGATTTTATTCTGTATAGCCACAATTTGGACAGCTAAAAGAAAGTTTAAAATAATCTTTTCCTTTACTCAAATCTCTGATTAAAAATAACTCAAATTTTGAACCACAGCGGGGACATTCAAGATAAGGGAAATAACCCAAGTCTGTTTTGATCTCTTTGGCGACACTAAGATTTTCATCAGTGATAGAAAAATGATATGCCTTTTGAAATCCTAAATGAATTTTGATTTTAGCCACTACCTCCCGCGGTGAAGTAATCGATCCAATGATAAAATCTTTGGCCCCTAAGTCCATGGCCTTTTCCTTTTCTGTTTCTCGTTCTATCTGAGAAAAAAAGATCACAGGAATTTTTTTGGTCAAGAGATTTTGTTGTAACATTTCCATCAATTGAAGACCACCAATTGTGCTCAAAAAAAGATCGATCACAATAATGTCTGGGGTCTCTTTTATTGCTAAATCAAAAGCTTTTTGGCCATCGTTTGTTTCAAAAACCAGAAAATGTTCTCCTTTTAAAAGTTCAGCATATGATTTTCTGGCAAAATCATCATGAATTGCTAAGAGAATTTTCTTCATAAATTTAACTCTTCCTGAGACCTTTTTGAATCTTTTCTTTTATTTTTTCAACACACTCTGGATTCGCGAGGGTGCTAAGGTCACCAAGATCTTCTCTGGTAAACAATTTTCGAAGCACTCTTCTCATGATCTTTCCTGATCTTGTTTTTGGTAAATCTTCCACTAAATAAACCTCTTTTGGCAAGGCGATAGGGCCAATCGTTTGATTAATTTTATCCACCACCTCCTTTTTTACTTCTTCAGCTGATTTTTGGCCATGATAGACAGCAAAAACAACCGGCACTTCTCCCTTTATTTCATCTGGGATCCCAATCACCGCCGATTCAGTAATCTCTGGATGAGAATTCACCGCTGCCTCCAACTCTCCAGTCGTAATTCGATGTCCTGCCACTTTAATGGCGTCGTCTACTCTTCCGATAATTCTGATTAATCCGTTTTTATCTCGGTAGGCAGCATCAGAGGTGAAATAGACTTTTTTCCCATATTGGCTCCAGTATGTCTTGAGATATTTCTCTGGATCTTTGTAAATTCCGCGAAAAAGCCCAGGGGCAAAAGGAGGCAAAATTACTAAATTGCCTTCTTTTTCTGGAGGGCAAATTCTTCCCTTTTCATCTAAGATTTCGGCTCTTACGCCTGGAAAGGGAAGCCCGACAAAAGCAGGCTTAAATGGACCAATCCCTGGCAAAGAAGTGATCAATATCCCGCCTGTTTCTGTCTGCCACCAAGTATCAACAATCGGACATCTCTCTTTTCCCACATTTTTGAAATACCAAAGCCAGGCGGATTCATCGATTGGCTCTCCTACCGAACCCAAAAGCCTAAGGTTTTCAAACTTGTAGATCTCTAAGAGCTCTGCCCCATATTTTTCAAACATCCTAATGGCAGTAGGTGCGGTATAAAAAATGGTCACTTTATTTTTTTCAAGAATCTGAGCCCAACGCTCAGGGATTGGCCAATCAGGGGCACCTTCGTAAATAAGAGTGGTAATCCCATTTAACAATGGGCTGTAACAAGCGTAGGTGTGGCCGGTAATCCAACCAAAGTCAGAAGTACACCATAAAATATCCTCTGGATGAAAATCAAAAATCAATCTTCCTGTCCAATAAGCCTGAATTGTATATCCTCCACAAACATGAACACAAGCTTTGGGAATGCCGGTACTTCCGCTGGTTGCCAAAATGAAAAGAAGATCCTCTGCTTCCATTATTTCAGGCTCAATAAATTCGGCTTCATTTTCGACAATTTCGTGCCACCAATAATTTTTTTCAAAATCCCAATTAACTTCATTACCTGCTCTTTTAACGACGATTACTTTTTCCACATTCGTTTCTTTAATACCTTCATCGGCGTTCGATTTCAAATTGATGATCTTCCCCCGGCGGTAATATCCATCAGCCGTAATTAAGATTTTAGCTTCAGTAATTTGTAATCTAATTCTTAAAGCCTGTGGTGAAAAGGCGGAAAAGACCACCACATGTACCGCTCCAATCCTGGCACAAGCTAACATACTGATGATTGTTTCTGGGATCATTGGCAAATAAATCCCCACCCGATCACCTCTCTTTACTCCCAATTTTTTTAAGGCATTAGCTAATTGGCAGACTTGTTTGAAAAGATTTTCATAACTTAAAATTCTTTCTTGTTCTTCTACAGGTTCTGGAACCCAAATAATGGCTGGTTTTTCTTTTATTTTCTCCCAACCTAATTTGTTTTTCTCAAAGATGTTAGAAGTAATGTTAATTTGACCACCAGAAAACCATTCAAAAAAAGGAGGGGCATGTTGAAACGCTTTTTTCCATTTTTTGAACCAAAAAAGCTCTTCCGCTAGTTTTTCCCAAAACTTAATGGGATTTTTTTTCGCCTCTTTATAAATTTCTGGTGAAGAAACCCAAGCTTTCTTTTTAAATTCTTCAGTGGGATAGTATAAACCATCTTTTTTGATCATACCTTTTTCAAAGAAAAATATTGACTAAATTCTCTTTAGCTTTTTGCCCAGGAATTCGGCAAATTCCGCCAATCTACAAGCGTAGGCCCATTCGTTATCATACCAAGCAACAATCTTAACAAAATCCTCAATCACCATAGTCAAATTGGCATCAACAATGGCGGAAAAAGAATTGCCAATGTAGTCTGAAGAAACCAAGGGAGCATCCTCTACGCCTAAAATCCCCTTTAATCTTTCAGTTTGGGAAGCTTTTTTCAAAACCAAATTTACCTCTTCTTTCGTAGTTTTCTTTTCCACCTGGCAGATTAAGTCCAAGACTGAAACCGTTGGGGTTGGTACTCGAAAGGCAATTCCATCTAATTTCCCTTTCAGTTCTGGAATGACATTACCAATTGCCCTCGCTGCTCCGGTAGTAGTAGGAATGATGTTTAAACCTGCTGCCCTTGCTCTTCTTAAATCGTTGTGGGGTAAGTCTAAAACTCTTTGATCGTTTGTATAAGAGTGGATTGTACTCATGAAACCCTTTACGATTCTAAAATGATCGTTCAAAACCTTGGCAATCGGGGCCAAACAATTAGTGGTACAAGATCCCATATCAACAATATCGTATTTTTTGATCTCCAGTTTATCTTCATTCACTCCCAAGACAAATTCGGGAATTTTTTCTGGGTTTTTTGAAGGGGCAGAAATGACTACCTTTTTTGCTCCAGCTTCTAAATGTTTTTTTGCCCCTTCCCAATCAGTAAAAACACCACTACATTCTAAAACGAGATCTACCTTCAATTTTTTCCAGGGTAGTTTCGCTGGATCTTTTTCTTTAAAAACCTTAAATTTCTCTCCATCAACCGAAATAAAATCATCCCCTCCTTTCACTGATTTCTCATAAATGCCGTAGATTGAGTCGTATTTTAATAAATGAGCAAGCGTTTTGGGATCGGTTAGATCATTAATGGCCACCACCTCCAAATGAGGATGCTTTTCAATTATTCGTCGAAAAGTTGGTCGCCCAATGCGACCAAAACCATTGATGGCAACTTTGATCCTCATAATTTAACAAAAAAAATAAAAATTCAAAAAGACCTTTTAGAGGTTTAAAAGTTTTTCAATTTTTTCTCGGTCAAAGCCAACGATAATTTCTCCATCGATATCGACTACCGGCACTCCCCACTGGCCAGACTTTTCTACCATTTCCTCAAGAGCTTTTTTATCTTTGGAAACATCAAAATCAAAAAAAGAAACTCCTTTCTCTTTCAGAAACTCTTTTAAGGCCAGACAATATGGGCAAGTAGGGGTAGAATAAATTATTATTTTAGGCATATTTTTATCGACAAGCTCCCTCCCCTCCTATTCCCTCATGAAAGCCAAAACCAGGAGAAGTGGAAGTAGAAGAGAGGGTAGTTTCACATTCTTTTGGTGGAGTGGAAAAGGCATTACAGATTGCCTCTTTGACTTTTTCTGGCGACCTTTGAACTTCAACCACCTGATCATTGATCACTAAGGTGGGAGAGCCTTGAACTCCGTATTTTTCATTTAGCTCTTTGTGAACATTAAATGGAGAGGTGGGGGCTTTTTCGTTAAAGTGAGCTGAGATTTGAAATTCTTGATCGGTGCTTTTTTGGCAAGCAATTAATCTATTTTCATCAATCTTTGCTTCGCTTAAACAATCTTTAAATTTTCCTTCTTTGAGGAAGCAGTTCAAATAACTCAAATATTTTTCTTTTTCCTCTTTCTGAATACAATATTGTCTCAAATTCTCTTCCATCTCTTCTTTGCCGTGCATAATATAAGAAACAAAATACACCCCAATGTCTGCTTTCTCCTTTAATAATTCCCAGGCGGGCAATAAGGCTTTTTGCATTTGGAGACCAAAAGGACAATAACTCATGACAAATAGCTTTACATCCGGTCTTTCTCTTTTTGGTACCTCCCCTAATTTTTTATCTAAATAAACTCCTTCTTCGGGAAACAAAATTTTGCCATCTTTTGTCACAAAAGATGTGTATTCTCTCTCTCCAATTTTAATCTTAAATTTATAAAGACCACTCTCTTCGCTCACATTTACTAACTCAGCCTTTTCTCCTCTTGGGGCAAGATAATTATTGTTGATAAATTCCACTGCCTTTTTCACTGCCAATTCAGGAGATAAAATTTCTTGAGGTGGTGAGGCCGAGGAGAAGGTGTTTGAGATCTCTCTTGGAGGAGAAAGAAAAACGTATAATGAGCTGGCCATCATCCCCCCCACAAGAATAATGATTAATAATAATTTGGATAAATTTTTTTCCATACAATTCCATCTTATCACCAATTTTTCAACCCTGTCAATTAATCAAAAATTAATTCGTTAATTTTTTCCCAGCTTCTTTCATCTAAAACAACAATTTTCTCATTAGCAATAATGTACAAGTAATCATCAAGATAAATTGCTCTTTTGGCAGAAATTTGACCGACCGCTTTTATCAATTTCAATTTATCATCTTTATATGAAAAAATGTAGCCCCCACGACGACCAGGTAAAAAGAAAATCTCGTGCTTTTGATCTAATAAAAAGGCATGATGGGTTTTCAAAACATCTGACCAGGATTCATTTAACATGTATTTATCTAATTCTTTTGGGTTTTCAGGATTTGAAACATCAAAAAGGGAAATCTTTACTTTCCAGCCCTCTTTGCCAATGCCTAAAATTTTATCTTTTTCAATCGGATGTAAATAAGAAGAGTAACCTGGAATCTTCAATTCCCCTTTTAATTTTGGATTTTTAGGATCACTCAAATCAAGAACATAAAAGGGATCAGTTTCTCGAAAAGTCACCACATAACCTTTGTCTTCAATGAATCTTACTGAATAAATTTCCTCTGTTAAACCAAGGTCTTGAACTGAGCCAAGAATTTTTAAATTTTTGTCTAAAATATAAACATCGTTGGCTGATTCACTCGTGAGTTGAAAATAGCCAAACCAAAAAAATGTATTACCTAAGGTTACAGCTATTCTCAGGTTTTCTTGATATTCATCTAAAGCAAATTGATTCAAGGGGCGACCTGGAATATGAGCTGTGGCAGAAATTTGAAATTCTTCCAGGTCAATTTTCAAGATCCCACTTTTTTCTAACTCTCTTTTTTTTCTTTGATAGTAACTTGACATTTGGTATTCTAATTCATTCACCAATCTCACTTGCTCCTCATCACTAAGAGAGTTTAGATATTTTCTCAAGATGGTAAGCAATTCTGTCATTTTAGCCTGTTGGCTGATATCATAACCTTCTAATTTTTTAATTTTTTCTCTAACTTCATCTGGAAACAAATCATCAATTTCTTCTTTCAAAAAGTTCAAGAAAAACTCAAATTTGCTTTCAGAGTAAGAATAGGTAATGTAAAGGGCATTGTTTGACATATAAACCACTGATTGACCAAAAGAGCCCACAAAAGGAATTTGCTTTTCTATTTCGCCAGAAATGGGATCTAAAACCATTGCCAAAAAGGTAACATCAACTGGTATTGGGACAAGAGGATGATAAATTTGCTGGCAATCAATTTCAAAATCTTTTCCTTCTAAAATGAAGGGTTTTATTGGACAAGGATTAGCTTCATCAATTAAATTTTGGGTTACTAAATAAATTTTGTTTTTGTAAAGCCTGGAGGTGACAATCGAATTTGCTTCTTCAAGCTTTATTTCCCATTTCTTTTGGGGTTGTTGCGGGTTGGCAACATCATAACCTAAGATGGCATTCTCTGAAAAAATAACTAAAATGTTTTTCTCTTTTACTAAAAGCAAATCACCAGATTTTTCAATTTCACTATCTAAACTTAACTCGCTTGGAGGAAATGCCTTAACAATTTTAGTCTTTGGTGTTTTTTGGGGATAGGGTGAGACTATTTTTTCCTCAAAAATGATTGGCCAGCGCCAAATGGGAGAGATTTCTCTCGGTGAAAAATAAATCTCTTTACCATCAGTTTTGACAAGATCTGGTTCGTCAATTCCGGGCACCTGAACGGTTGTTTCGGAAACCCTTTTTGCCAAGGGAAGCTGAAATTTTGGTGCCGCTCTTAAAGCCCCATCCAAATATTGCACATATTCCCAACCTAAATATTGAGTCAACTCTCTTTTTTCGTTCCCCTCTTTCAGATAATTTTGAAATTCCTCTTTGGAAGTAAATTTTTTAATTCCCTCCACTTGAGAAAAAGAAGGAAAAGGAGTTTTTGATGGGGAAACTTCCGACAATGGTTTTTGAACGAGAAGCTTCACTAAGATCACCCCGATGATCAAAATTCCCAAAAAAAGAAGGCCAATTAAAATGGCAAGGGCACTTTTTTCATCTTTTTTTAAAAAACTTTTCATATTTTTAATAAAGAAAAGCTTAAAAACAAGACCTTTTTAAATTTTAACAAATAATTCCCCCGCCTAAAAGTTCTTCTTTTTGATAAAAGACCACTGATTGGCCAGGGGTAATGGCTCTTTGGGGTTTATTAAATACTAATTTATATGTGTTCTTTTTTATTGGGTACAAAGTAGCAGAGGCTAACGATTGTCGATAGCGTATTTTGGCTTTAATTTTTAGGGGAAATTTAGGTTCAAGGCCCGAAATCCAATTGACATTTTTACAAATCAATTCTTTTTTTAACAAATCCCTTTCATTGTCAGTAACGATTAAAATGTTTTTCTTTAAATTTTTCTCCAAGACCCAATAAGGACCCCCACCAAGAGCTAATCCTTTTCTTTGACCTATGGTATAAAACCAAAGCCCCTCATGCTTGCCTAAAACATTTCCATTTTTGTCAACGATTTTTCCTGGCTTTTCTGTTAAATATTTTTTCAAAAAATCATTGACCGTTGTTTCAATAAAGCAAATTTCTACTGATTTTTTTGGCTTTAAAACCGGCAATTTAAATTTTTTAGCCAAATGCTTAACCTCCTCTCGGGTAAAATTTCCGATCGGAAAAAAAACCTTCCTTAATTGTTCTTGGGTAATCTGCCAGAGAAAATAGCTTTGGTCTTTTTCTCTGTCCTTTGCCCTTAATAATTTTACCTTTTGTTGATTTTTTGCGAGCCTAAAATTTCTGTCATGGAGACTAGTACGGGCGTAGTGACCAGTAGCAATGAAATCTGCCCCAATTTTCATTGCCTTTTCTAATAACAGTCCAAATTTTATTTCTTTGTTACAAACGACGCAAGGATTAGGAGTGAGGCCTTTTTGGTAATTTTTTAAAAAATAATCCACCACCTTTTCTTTAAAGGCTTTTGAGAAATCAAAGAGATAAAAGGGAATTTTCAAAATTTTCGCTACCTTCCTCGCTCTTGCCTCAGCTTCAGAAGTACAACAACGATTTTCAAACTTTTGCCAGGAAACTTCTGAGGGTTTCCAAAACTTCATAAAAACTCCTATCAAATCAAAACCTGCCCTCTTTAAAATAAGGGCAGCCACTGAAGAATCCAAACCACCTGACATTGCCACGACTACTTTTTGATTTTTTCTTCTAGTAGAACCCATTTTTTGTACCTTTTTTCGATTTCTTTTTTTTCTTTTTCAATTCTTTGGTGAGCTTTTTTTAATTTTTCTGGAATTTCTCTTTTTTTCTTTGTTAAATAATCATAAATTGCCTCCCAAAGGGCATCAGTAGCCAAAAGAGAGCAATGAATTTTAATTGGTGGCAAACCACCCAGTTCCTCGACGATTTTTTGACGATCAAAATCTAAAGCCTCTTGTAAGGTTTTTCCCTTGATCAAATCAGTAATGACACTGCTGGTAGCTACCGCCGCCACACAACCGAAGGTTTCAAACTTTACATCTTTAATAATTTCTTCTCCTCTTTTGTTCTTTCCCACTTTAATGTAAAGCCACATCACATCCCCACAGACAATATTGCCTACCTTTCCCACTCCATCAGCCTTTTTTATTTTTCCCATATTATGGGGATTTTGAAAATGTTCAATTACCTTCTTGGTATACAAACTGATTTTTTCAGGCATGATGTTTTTTAAGAACGAATTTTAAAAGGAGAAATTTTTCTCAATTTTTTAATCACTCCTGGTAAAACCTCCAAAAGATAATCTATCTCTTTTTCTTTTGTCCAGCGACCAAGAGTCAATCTCAAAGAACCATGGGCTTGATGAGGCTTCAAACCAATGGCCAAAAGGACATGAGAGGCTTTGAGTTTTTCTGAAGAACAAGCAGAACCTGTGGAAGCAGCAATTCCTAAAAGATCAAGATGAATGACGATCGATTCTCCTTCGACAAAATCAAAAGAAAAATGGGCATTGTTTGGCAGTCTTTTTATCGGATGACCATTTAATCTTGAATTTTCGATCTTTTCTAAAACCCCTTTGATTAATTTATCTCTAAGTTTTGTTAATCTTTTTCTTTCCTTTTCCATTTCTTTGTGGCAAATTTCGGCTGCTTTAGCAAAACCAACAATGGCTGGCACATTAACAGTGGAAGATCTTAGGCCAAATTCATGACCACCGCCATGCAAAAGGGGCTCAATCTTTACTCTCTCTCTGACAAACAATAAAGCAGCTCCTTTTGGTCCATACATTTTATGAGAAGAAGCAGTGAGTAAATCAATATTCATTCTGTTGACATCAATAGGAAGTTTGCCGAAAGTTTGAACAGCATCGGTATGAAAAAGAACTCCCCTTTCTTTACAAATTTTTCCAATTTCTTCAATCGGTTCGATGGTACCAATCTCATTGTTTGCATGCATTATGGAAACTAAAATGGTATCTTTTTTAATTGCTCTTTTGAGTTCTTCAGGGTCGACTAAGCCATATTTGTCTACTTTTAATCTTGTAATTTTAAAACCTTGAGTTTCCAACCAATTCGCAGATTCCATGATACAAGGATGTTCAATTGAAGAAATGATAATGTGTCTTCCCTTTCTTTTGTTGGCAAAGGCCACCCCTTTTAAAGCAAGGTTGTTACTTTCGGTAGCTGAAGAAGTAAAAACGATTTCTTGTGGTTTAGCTCCGATGAACCCAGCAATCACCATTCGACTTTGCTCTAAAGCCTCTTTTGCCTCTTGACCAAAAGTATGCAAAGAGGAGCTGTTGCCAAATTTTTCCGACAAATAAGGGATCATTGCCTCTAAAACCCGTGGGTCGAGAGGGGTAGTGGCGGCGTAATCTAAATAAATTTTTTTTCTTTTTGCCATGTTATTTTAGAAAACCGACCAAGTTGGTCGGTTTTATCATAGCAGAAGAAAAAATTTTCTGTCAAGAATTACTCTTCAATTGCACCCACCGGACATCCTTCTTTCGCCTCTTTAATACAATCTTTGTTTTTTTCAAAATCCGCATCTTCTTTGACCCGCGATTTTCCATCCTCTCCTAACTCAAAGACCTCAGGACAAACGGATGTACAATAACCACAGCCAATACATTTTTCTTTGTTCACTTTTACCATAATTTTTTAATTTTTGACAATTTTTGACCTTTTTTCCTTATTTAGCATATTTTAAAATCACTGTCATCAGTTTTAGTTGGGGAATTTTTCCTAATTTTCCATTTTCACAACTTTCTTCAGAAAATTCTTCGACATTGTCTTTACCGCCTCCAAAAATCAAAAGAGGAAGAGGTTTTGAACAATGACTTTTGAGTAAAGAAGAGGTAGAATGGTCACCGGTAATGACGATCAAAGTATTTTTAAGGCTAAAAAGGACTTTTATGTTCTGATCAATTTTTTCAAGGAATTCTTTTTTTCCCAAGAAATTTCCATCTTCTGCGAAACTGTCTGGGGCTTTAATGTGTAAAAAGACAAAATCATATTTTTGAAGAGCTTTTTTTGCAGATAAAAACTTTCCTTTTAAATTGGTGGTGGGCAATCCATTTGCCCCCCTTACTTTTATTTCTTCCATTTTCAAATACCTACCAATCCCTTTGTATAAAGTACCTCCGGCAATAAATGCTGACTTTAAACTATATTTTTGCTCAAAGCTCTCAATCTTTTTAAATTTCCCCCCTCCTCTCAGTAAAAGATAATTTGCCGGCAATTTTCCTTCTTTTCTTCTTTTTTTGTTTAGAGGATGACTTTCTAAAACCAAATGAGCTTTTTCTAAAAATTCATTCAAAATCTCTGCGGTTTTCTTTGCCTTGCCCTTACCGAGAATTTTTAAAACCCTCTCCCCTACTTTTTTGGGATCGTTAGAGGTTACCTTTTCAGAAAGGTTACCGTCCCTCAAAATCAATCCGAAACGATGGCCAAAGGCTTTTTTTAAAATAATTTTTACTCCTTTAATTCTGATTTTGTTTAAGGCCGCAAGAAGGCTCTCGGTCTTTTCAATCCGCCCTGCCCTTCGATCAATAATGATGAAATTTTTGTCAACAGTGGCAAAGTTTCCGCGAAAGCAAATGTCATTTTTTAAAATTTTTTCCCCAATTCCTAAAACTTCTAATACTCCTCGGCCCGGATTTTTGGTTTTTGGATTAAAGCCAAATAAAGCCAAATGACAATCTTCAGAAGTAGGTAATTTTCCTTTTTCTACCCAAGGCTCGACTAATCCACAAATTCCATTTTTTGCTAAAAAATTTAAATTTGGTTTTTTGGCTGCTTCCAAAGGAGTTTTCCATCCCAACTGAGGAATTTTTTCATCTCCCAAACCATCAATGACCACTAACAAAATTTTTTTCATAGAGATTGAAGCTCCTTTTCTATTTTTAAAAGTCTGTTGTATTTGACTACCCTTTCTCCCCGAGCTGGTGCGCCTGCCTTGATAAAATCTGCTCCAATTCCCACCGAAAAATCGGCAATAAAATCGTCGGTTGTCTCACCGGAACGATGAGAAACAATAATTTTCCAACCAAAAGATTGGGCTAATTTTACCGCCTCTATCGCTTCAGTTAAAGTTCCAATTTGGTTGATTTTAATAATTGCTCCATTGCAGGCATTTTTTTCGTTCGCCATTTTGATCCTTTCTGGATTGGTCGCTAATAAGTCATCGCCAATAATTAAAATTTTCTTTTTTACTTTTTCTCTTAGTAATTTCCAGTTTTCCCAATCATCTTCTGAAAATGGATCTTCTAAGCCCAAAATAGGATATTTTTTAATGAGATTTAAGTAATAATTTACCAATTCTTTTCCTTTAAAAATGCCAAATCTTGTTTTATATTGGCCATTTTCAAAAAACTGACTGGCAGCAATATCTAAGATAATTTTAATTTTTTTTAAATAACCAAGATTTTTGCTTGCTTTTAGGATAAGTTCGATAGCCTCTTGGGGTTTTTTTAAGGGAGGAGCAAAACCGCCTTCATCTCCAACATTGGTGGCTAAATTCCCATATTTTTTCTTAATTATCTTTTTAAGCTGATGATAAATTTCTACCGCTATTTGTAAATTTTTTGAAAAAATTTTCTCTTGGGGAACGATCATAAATTCCTGAAAATCTAATTCATTCCCAGCGTGAACTCCTCCGTTGATAACATTAAAACAAGCAAAAGGAATTTTAAACTGATTTTCATTTTGAGAAAGTTGGGCCAGGTATTGGTAAAGAGGAAGATCTTTTGCTTTAGCTCCCGCTCGAGCTACTGCCAAAGAAACTCCCAAAATGGAATTTGCTCCTAAAAGAGATTTGTTTTTTGTACCATCTAAATTGATTAAAACGCGATCAATTTCTTTTTGATTTACCACCTCTTTTTCTCTTAACTTTGGAGCAATAACTTGATTGATCTTTTTCACTGCCTTTAAAACTCCCTTGCCCTGATATCTTTTTTCTCCATCTCTCAACTCTAAAGCCTCATATTTTCCCTTTGAGGCGCCAGAGGGAACAGAACTTTTGAAAATACCAAGGCTAGTTTCCAGTTCTACTTCTACTGTCGGATTCCCTCGAGAATCGAGAATTTCTCTTGCCTCAATGGAAATTATTTTTGAGGAAATTTTCATAAAAGTTTTTGAGTTTTCAAGTAATCATAAACTGCCCAGGCTGCCTTTGCTCCCTCTCCACAGGCAGTAACAATCTGCTTGCAAGGACCGACATTGCAATCGCCAGCAGCAAAAAGACCGGGTGTTTTTGTAGCCATCGTTTCAGACTCGACCAAAATTTCACTTCTTTCGTTAAAATCAACCAAATCTTTAACAAAAGCAGTGGCAGGTTGCAAACCAATTTCTATGAAAACCCCTTCTACCTCTAAGTTTATATCTTTGCCAGTTTTTATATCTTGGTATAAAACTGAATTGACAAATTTTTCTCCTCTAATCTCTTTTACTTTTGCATTACAGATTATTTCTATTTTTCCAGTATTTTTTGCCCTTTCTTGATTCTCCAGATCTGCCTTCGGGCTTTCGCTGTATTCTAAAATATAAATTTTTTTGGCAAACCTTGCCAAAAAAATCGCTGTCTCAAAGCCTGCATTCCCTCCTCCAACTACTGCCACTTTTTTTTCAGAAAAAAGAGGTCCGTCACAAAGGGGACAATAACTCACCCCTTTCCCCAAAAATTCTTTTTCTCCTTTTACTTTTAATGGTCTGGGGTCAGCTCCCGAAGCAACAATTACTGTTTTTGACTCGAATTTTTTTTGGCCCTTCGTACTCACTAAAAAGTTCCCTTCTATTTTTTCAACCTTTATTACTTCATCGAGGACAATTTCGATCTGGTAACGAGTTAAATGTTTCTTAAATCTTTCAATCAACTCTTGACCAGATATTTCTTCAAAACCAGGATAATTTTCAATCATCACCGTTTTTCTTGCCATCTGCCCACCGAAATCTTTAGTAATCAAAAGAGTCTTTAACTTTTGTCTCCCAGCAAAAATACCAGCAGTCATGCCCGCTGGCCCTCCTCCAATAATGATTAGGTCATAAAGCATATTTGTGAATGACTTGGGGAATAAAATTTATTAAATCAGTGGCAGTTAAGCCCTCACCAAATTTTTGAGCAGCCATCTTTCCAGCAGATCCATTAATGAAGGCACCAGCTTGAGCAGCTAAAAAAGGAGGAACTCCTCGGGCCATTAAGGCTCCGCAAATCCCAGCTAGGGTATCTCCTGTTCCTCCGACAGTGAGATAGGGACTGCCGGTTTTATTTAAAGCCACCTTTTCTCCATCTGAAATAATATCGATGGCCCCTTTCAACAAAATAGTAGTTTTAAGTTTCTCCGCCTCATTTTTAACGATTGCGATTTTTTCCTTGAAAGATAGATTTTTCACCTCTTTTCCCGTCAACACATAGAATTCAAACAAATGGGGAGTAAAAAGAAAAGGTTTTCCTTTAACAATTTCTGGCTTCTTTCCCACCGCATGGATGGCATCAGCATCAATAACGACTGGTAAAGAAATCTTTTCTAAAAATTCCAAAATTGCTTCCTGGGTCTGGGGAGATCGACCCATTCCCCCACCAATGACCACCGCCACTTTTCCGTTGGCCACTGCTTTAGCAGATTCTACCATGGTAAGTAATGTGGGAAGGTGTTCTTTTTCCAACCACTTGCCTTCTAAAGGATAGGCAGCTAAATTTGGCGAAAAAGAGGCAATAATGTCAGCTGCTCTTTTGGGGGCCAAAATCCTGACCATATCAACCCCTGCTCGAAAGGCAGCCATGGCAGAAAGAGCAGGAGAACCAGAATAAAAATCAGATCCACCAATTACCATTAACAATCCGTAGTCATATTTTTTGGCATCTTTAGCTCTTTTTTTGTAAATAAGCTTTAAAATATTTTTGGAAACTTTCTTCATGAATTTAATTTTAAATTGTTCTTTTTTTCCTCAAAAAAGGTGGAACCTCCCAAAATTTTTCTTTCATGACAATTTCCGCCTCCTCCTTCTCTATTTCCTTTTTTAGCTGAAGACCATTTTTTCTTAATATCCCATCTTCTCCTTTTTCCGGAATTTCCTTTTTCAAAATTTCTTCTTTTTCTTGGATTGGTTTTTCTTTCTTTTTAGGAGGAATTTTTGGTTTTGGATGGGAAGTTTTTTTCTTTGTCGCCTTTTCTTTTAAAATTTCAAGAGAGCTTGCCTCAACTCCACTGGCCAAAATTGTCACTTGGGTATTTTTTTCTCTTTGAGAGATACCGAAAATAATTTTTGCGGTAGGATCTATCTTCGAGGAAATTGAGTGCGAAATTTGATTCACCTCATTTAAAGAAAGGTTTTTGGGACCAGCAATATTAAGTAAGACACCTTTTGCACCCTCAATTCCATAGGGATAGAGGGGAGAATGGATAATTTTTTCAATTTCTTTTTCCAGTTCTTTTTTTTCAATGACCACCGAATTGAGATAAACCAACATTCCTTCCCCTTCTAAAATTGTTTTCAAGTCGGAAAAATCAATGTTAATGAGGGCAGGACGAAAAATAATTTCAACTAAATTTTGAAGGTTAGTAGATAAATAGGTGTTAAGAGCAGAAAGGGCTTTCCCAATAGGAGTGTTTTTCTCTGTGATTTGAAAAATTCTTTCGTTAGGTAAAATAGAAAGGGCATTTAACTTACCCTTTAACTCCAATAAGGACCGGCGAGCAATTTCTTTTTTTCTTTTCCCCTCAAATGAAAAAGGGAGAGTAAAAATCCCATAGCTTAACTTCCCTAGATCTTTTAAAATCTGAGCAAAAAGAGGACTAGCTCCTGACCCCACCCCTCCTCCTAAAGTGGCGACCAAAATCACTAGATCATAACCTGATAATAACTTTTTAATTTCTTCTTTTTCTCTTTTTACTGCTTCCGAAGCCAAGGAAGGATTCATTCCTGTACCCAAACCTTTGGTGAGATCTTGACCAAAAGGAAACCTGACGACATTTTTTGAAAGATCTTTGAGAGCTCTAAGATCAGTATCAGCAACAAAGAAAGAAATTTTGCCATTTGTTTTTTGACTAATTTCAGAAACAATATTTCCTCCCCCTCCTCCTATCCCCAAAACTCCAATTTTGATTTTTTTTATTTTTTCCTCTTTTGATCCTAAATTCTTTTCCTCTTCGATCACTTTTTTCCTAATTTTTTGAGCCATTATTTAATTTTAAAAATTTCCAAATTAACGTCAACTCCGAAATTTACAACAAAAAAGGGCTAGCCTTGCTAGCCCCTCGCTGATCGAAATGATCTGAAGCGTTCCCTTGCTATCTTAGCTGCGTAATCTAAAATCCAACTCTCTGGTTTAAGATCTTCTGGCTCCGCTCTCGATTTGTCTTGTCTCATGATGATGATGGGGCGATAGCTTGATGCGATAAAGAAAAAAACCCAAGGAAAGTACTCTACCTTTACCCATCCTCTTTCATCTGGCCCTTCAATTTCAAACATCTCCCCCTCCTTTTTTATCCAAACTCTTCATTTTTCTTTCCTTTGGGCTAAAATTTTTACTTCCACCATTGGTCCCCTTGGCATTTCTATGGCAATCTTCTTTAGTTCTTCGGAGGTGATGCCAAAAGCACTCAATAGCTTGGTAGCTTCTAACCATTTTACCTCGATACAGCTCGCTAAAATCTTGTTCCGCATCTCTTTTTTGATCCGCCTCTCTAAAAGTTCCAAGAATTTTTCTGGATCAATTCGATGAGCAGAGGCGACCGGAATCACGCTGACGAGTACATCTTCAAACTCTACTTTCGGAGGTTTGGATGGGTCTTTCTCTTGGTTAAGATGGGAGACGAGATTTATCAGCCTTTGACGAATCTCGTGAATTTCTTTTTCATCCTCTGCCATTCGCTGTCTTAGAAAAACAAGCCGTTTACCCAACCTTTTTACCTGTTCAAGCAGTCTGATTTCTTCCATTTTCACCTCCTTTTAAGATCTAAGGTTCCAGCTTTATTTCTATCACAACTTCAAATAAAAGTCAATAAAAATGTTCCGGGGCTACGAGTCGAACGTAGATCCCGAGGTCCAGAGCCTCGTGTGCTACCTTTACACCACCCCGGAATGAATTGGTTTAAATTTTTAAATATTTTCTTACCGCAACAAAACTGGAAAAGACAGCCAAAA
>CALHEE010000016.1 GCA_938023415.1 Minisyncoccota bacterium
ACAAGATACAGCCTACCGACCTCTCCGCTAGGGAGCCTTACCATTTTCCCTTCATCCTCTTTTCTTACCATTTTCCCTCCTTTAAAGAACAAAAGAACAGCAAGCTTAATTTTATCACATTTTCATTATTTCTTCAATACCTTGTTAGATAAAAACAAAAAGGCTCAGGATTTCCCTGAGCTCTCAGTCTTTATTTTTAGGCTGCTATTTTAACTCCTCTAAAGCTTTGTTCAAAGGCAAATTTGACGATTTTTTCTTTTAGTGTCCTTTTCCCACTTTTGAAGCTTTCGCCCCAAAACCCATTCTTGAATTAAAGCATTGAAGAATAAATAAGAGTCAATCGGAGAAATTAACCAATAAAAGGGAAAGTTCAAGAGAGCTTTCTTTAAGCATTTGTGCTTCAAACTAGCGAGAAAGATGGTGAAAAAGACTATCGCTCCTTCTAAAAATAGTCCCCAAAAAGCTAAAAAGAAGAAAACTTCTGGGAAAAAGACAAGAAAAAACCAAACAAAAGACTAGAGGAAAGGTTGTAAAATGGAAAAAAACTAAATACCACGAAACAAAAAAACATAACCTGGGATTCTTCACCAGAGAAAGCTGTATTGACCCATACATTTTCTATTCTTCTAATCCTTCTTGGCAAGTGAGAGAAACTTTTCTTTTATTTCAGTTCTACTTTGGCTCCAGCTGTTTCAAATTTTTTCTTTATTTCTTCTGCCTCTTCTTTCTTTACATTCTCTTTTACTACCTGAGGGCCAGAGGCTACCGCATCAACCAAATCTTTTGATTCTTTCAAACCTTTTCCCGTGACATCTCTCACCACCTTAATCACTTCAATTTTTTTGTCACCAACCGCCGTCAAAACAATATTAAAAACACTTTTTTCCTCTACCGAAGGAGAAGGAGCAGAGGGAGTTGCTGAAGTAGTGATCACCTGAGGAACAGCAGAAACACCAAATTTCTTCTCTAAAATTTTTACCAATTCTGCCAAATCTAAAACTGACATTTTTTCTATTTCCTCAACTAATTTTTTGAATTTATCGGGGATCTCTATTTTTTCCGTTTCTTTTTTTTCTTCCGCCATGTTGTTTAATTACCTATTTTATGATTGACCTTTAATTTGAGTAAGAAGATAAATGAAATTTTGCAAATTGGCCTTTAAAACATAAACAAAATTTTCCAAAGGAGCAGAAACTGTTTTTACTAACTTTCCAAGCAACTCCTCTTTGGTCGGCAATTTGGCAAATTCAATAACTTTTTCTGAATCAAAGAATTTATTTTCCAAAAACCCTCCTAAAATTTTCAGGTTGGGATTTTCCTGAGAAAACTGCCAGACTATTTTTGCTGGCAAAATTTCATCTTGATATCCAAAAACTAAGGCTATTTCATCTTTTATTTTTTTTAGGTCCATTTGGAACCCTTTTTCATTAAAGACAAGCTGGAGTAATGTTTTTTTTGTTACCTTCAATTCGTTGCCTGTCTCTTTTAATTTTGTTCGCAAAATTGAAAAATCTTTGGTTTTCAATCCCCGAAAAGAAACTAAAACCATAGCCTTTTGTTTTTCCACCTTTTCTCTTAATTGATCAAGAATTTTTTGTTTTTCTTGTTTTGTTTTTGGCATAAAAAATCTGCGTATTCCTCCGCAGACAAAAAAACCAAATAACTTTCCTCCTCGGCAGGTTTTTTTATTAAGACCAAAAAAGGTCACCTGCTGTCTGCGGAGGATTATTTCTCTTTTAATAA
This sequence comes from Minisyncoccota bacterium, assembly GCA_938023415.1. GTDB lineage: Bacteria > Patescibacteriota > Minisyncoccia > Minisyncoccales > GBS-2 > CALHEE01. The sequence goes on from CALHEE010000016.1 coordinate 1,744, forward strand.
TTCGACAATCTGCAGACCAAACTCTTTAGCTGCAGATGGTCCGTTAGCGGTGACAATTTTCCCATCTACCACTACCGCCTGAGGTAAATAATGGGCACCTGATTTCTCCAAGATTTTCAGCGTTGACCTTTCCGTAATGCTTGACCAAACGGTCGCTTTTTTTCCTTTCAAAATGCCTGCCTTAGCCAGAATGACAGGGGAAACACAAATGGCACCGACCACTTTATCTTGGGCAAAGGCAGATTTTGCGATTTCATAAGAAAGTTCATTATCCAAATGAGCTAGGGCTCCAGGTCCTCCTATAAATACAATCGCATCGAAATTTTCCACCTCAAGATCTCTTAAAGAAAGATCAACCTCTACTTCTCCGCCAAACTTTCCAATCGCCTTTCCGATTGAATCAGAAACAGTCACAATTTCTGCCCCTGCTTCTTGCAAAACTTCTTTGGTCTCAAAATATTCTTCATCACGAAAATCGCGAAAGGCGACAATGATCGCAATTCTCTTCTCTATTAAAGGTTTTGCCACCATAACGCTCTCTCTTTCAAGGGGAAGGTTTTCTTTTTTCTTCAATAGACCTTTATAACTAAAAATGCCACCTATTATCAATATAGCAACTATTCCTAAAAAAATCAATTTTTACCTCGCATAAAAAATTTCAGTTTTCTATTTTAATCTAAAATACCCTTCCTAAGCAAGAGTGCTTTTTGAGGAGAATTTATTTTTGATTTTGAACTAAAATTGAAATTTCTTGGAAGGTTTTTCCTTTTTGAGCTTTGATTTTATACTCGCCAGCTTTCTCAAGAGGCAAAATTGCTTCTTTCTTTTCGCCCAAAACCTTTCCATTTGCCACCCACAAAACTTTCTCTTTTGCCCTTAAAATTATTTTCGCCCCATCTTCTAAAAGAAAAATGTCGCCATTGTGGGGAGTCAAAATTAAAGAATGGTCGCTTTCTATTAAGAGGGTTCGAAACTTTTGAGGATCATCCCCTTTTAAACCGTATTCTATTTGTCCATTCTCGCTTTCAAATTCTTCGATTTCATCGAATTTAAACTGCCGACCTCGGTTATATTTTGAATTGAAAAGTAATTCCATAATTTCTGCCCAAATTTTCCCTGCTCCAGATTGCCCAGATAATTTTTTGATCAAACTATAATCTGCGTTTCCTACCCACACTCCAACCAAAAAGTCAGGGGTATAACCTATTATCCAACTGTCTCTTGAGGTCCCTGTTTTTAAAGCATAATTTTTTTGAAATAAATTTAACTCACTTTTTAGACCAAATTGATCAATGGCGGTTACTCTATCACTTAAAATCTTGTTTATTAACTGAATATATTGAGGTTTTGAAATTTCTTTTGTTTTTTGGATCTGATTTTTATGAATTATTAAATCTTTTAAAATTCCTTCGTTGGGAAAAATGGTAAAATACCTTGCCAAATCATATAAACTCATTTCTAATATTCCAAGACCAATCCCTAATTGGTAGTTTTCTAAATTTTGAAATGGCTTAAACTCCAAATCTTCTTTTAAAAATCTATAAAACTCTTCCAGTCCAATATATTCCAAAATTTTTACTGTCGGAACATTTAAACTATTCGCAAGGGCATAATGAAGGGTCACTTTCCCTTGATATTTTTTATCAAAATTTTTGGGATACAAAGGAAAACCTGAGGCGGTGAGATATTTATACTCTCTGTCCTCTATTAAAGTATATGGTCTCAAGCCCTTTTCGAAGGCTTTCAAATAAATGAAAGGTTTGATAGTGGAACCTACCGGTCGGGGTTTAAAAAGCATATTTATTTTATAACCTTCTTCAAAAGAGTTGGGGTCTGGAGAGCCTACCATGGCTAAAATTTCATTCTCTGGAAGTTTAATTACGATGGCTGCTGCATTTTTGGCTCCTTTTTCTTTCAAGTCCTCAAGATTTCTTTTTACGATTTCTCTTACTTTCTTGGTAAGTTCTTTATCGATTGTTAAGTGAGTTTCTTTTAAATCAAGAAAAGAAGAAATCTCAAAAAAAGATTGGTCAAAACGAAAGTATTTTTCCATTCTCTCTCTTACTTTCAAATAATTTTCGGGAAAAATTTCCTCTTCTAATTTTAAAACTGTGGCAATTTTTTTCGTCCTTTCTTCGTTTTTTGGCTGAGCTGGGTTCAACTCATTAGGATTAGAAATGGAAGATATAAGTTGAAGAATTTGGCTATCGTTTAGCATTGAAGCTTTCATTCCAAAATAAAGCCTGCTTGCTTCTTCAATGCCCTGGGCAGAATTTCCAAAATAAATGGAATTGGCATACATTGTCAAAATTTCTTTTTTGCTTTTGAAAATTTCTAAAGAGAGAGCAGAAAATAGTTCCAAAAATTTGTTTTTTAAATTTCTCTCATTTTCTGTTCCGAGCAAAATTTTTGCTAGTTGCTGAGTGATGGTGCTTGAACCTTTTCGATGGGAAAGACCAAATTGACTTATTAGTTCACCAAAAATACTCACAGGATTAAAACCAAAATGATAATAAAAGTGTTTATCTTCTTTTTTTATTAAAAGTTCTTCGAAAGGAGGAGGAATTTCTTTTAAATAGCGAGCAAAATTTCCTCTTTTATTGGGTAAAATGGCAATTTCCTTCCCGTTTCTATCAAAAATTACCTGAGATTCCATTTCCTGATAGAGTAATTCCAATTTTTTTTGCCAGATAAAGGAAAAAGAAAGAAAAATTAAAAATAATAAAGCTAAAAAAATAAGGATAAATTTTTTAATCTTCATTTTATTTCACCTCAAAATAACCACCAGCGGTTCTCCCAAAAATTTCTGGAAAATACATTTGAGAAGCGATAGCTGGCAAATGAGTAAATTTTCCTTTAACTAAAGCTCTGACAAAGTACTCAATTTCGTAAACCCCAGGTTCTGCCTCTTCCTTAAAGAAAAAGGCCCGATCGTCTCTTAATTCTTTAAAGTCTGGAATAAATTCTCTCCCTTTTAGCTCTCTTTCATGTAATCTCAAAGATTTCTGCTCGGTAGCTAAATCTAAGTTGACAATTTCCATCCCTGCGGGAATGAAATCTTCCACGACTAAAAATTTCATATAATCTGGAACAGTAATTTTCAAATTGACCCTTAAAACTTCCCCCGCCTTAGCTTTAGTGAGGGGATTTTTATTTTCTTTATCATCTAATGCATAAATTGCCCTTTCGATGGTAATTCCCTCATCTCTTGGCGGAATTTTTTCAATTGGAAGATAATATTTTAAAGCTATTTCGTAATAGTAATTATTTGGTAGATTGTTGAGGTTTTCCTTTTCAAAATAAATTTTGTTTAGTTGGTTAAATTTCAGTTCCCCAATTGGAATTTCTTTTTGAAATTGATCAAGAATAGTCTGGGGATTAAATTCAAAAGAACCTTCGCTTTTTTCGTTTAATTTCAATTCTAACTTAAAGTGAGATTGAGTTTCTCTTTTCCATTCCAAAAAGTCAACCAGAGCATCGATCACAGCCAAAGTATTGTTTGTCGAACCCCAAGCTCCATCTTTTGATTTTGAATTTAAAATCCATCTTAAAACCTTATCTAAAATCGGATTTTCTCTTTTGGCGAAAACTTGAGCTTTCAGATAAAGGGCAGTATCTTTAATTGGCGTTTCGTAATAATACCACAAAAAGTTTTGATTTTGTCTTAAGAATGCACCTCTTGAATCAATGTTAATTCTGTTGTCTAAAGAATCGAAAACTTTCTTTTTCAAAGCTTCGTCCAAATTCCATTTTTCTGTGACAATTGCTAATTGGGCAAGGGCGGCGTTACTGATGCCTTCTTTCAAAAAGAGGTCATCTTTTAAAATTTTAATTATTTTTTCTTTTAAGAATCTATCTTGAGAAAAATCATTCAATTGGGAGAAAGTATAGGCAGTCAAAATGATGTTGTTTTTATCTGCAGATAACTGAGAATCGGTACTAATTTTTTGATAAACATAATTTTTTGCTCTCTCTAAACTACTTTTGTTGATTTGATAGCCTGCCAAAGAGAGATTGTTGAGAGCTTCAATAACATGGAGTGTCAAATGGAAATTAGATTCTCCATGTTTCCAGAAAGAAAATCCGCCATCTGGTTGTTGATGGTTGTAAAGCTTTGCCAAACCAATTTCAATTAATTCATCAATAGAATATTCTTTTCCTTCATACTTTACTGGCTTTAGTTTAAATTTTTCTCCAATGTTTGGTAAATTCAATCCCCTTTTAACAATGGCCATGGCATTCAATTGGCTGGCAATTTGCTCTGAACAGCCATAAGGGAAATGAATAAGATAGTTTAAGGCATCAGAAAGAAAGAGGGCTAAAGTGGCAGAAGTTTTAACTGAAAGTTCTCCTTTATCTTTTATCGCATAATCTGGCAAAAAGAGATATTCTTTTGAAATTAAATTAAAAGTATAATTGGCCGTGACTGCCACTTCGTAAGTATTATTAGGATTAATTTTTATGTATTCAATAACTGTATCTTCCAAAGCATCGGTTTTTGCAGAAATCAAAAATTTGTGTTCCCCAGATTCAATGTTTGAGGGAGCTTTTACCTTAAAATAAACTGCCTCTGATCTTTCTGGAGAGAGAACGATTTCTTTTTCAGATTTATCTTCTAAGATTAAAGTTTCGCTTTCCAATTTTACTTTAATTTTTTGCTTCTCTCTTGTTTGATTGAAAACATTAGCTCCGATTAAAAATTCATCTCCAGGGAGAATGAACCTTGGCTTTAAAGGGATCACCATCAAATCTTTTTTGGTGATAAATTCTTGATAACCTGTTCCCAATTTTGTATCTTTTGTCACTCCGACCACTTCTGTCTGCCAAGTTGTTAAATTGTCAGGAAGAGTAAATTTCACCTGAGCAAAACCTTTGTCATCTGTTCTCACTACTGCTTGCCAGAAAGCTGTCTCTTTAAAAACACCTCTCACTTTCTTAGCTAAAACTTCACTTACCAATCCCCCACCCTTTCCATTTCCTAGTAAATGAAATGTCTCAATCTCCAATTCTTCAGCTTCTGAAGGTGGCAAAATATTCAAAATATTTGAACCTGTCTCGACGGTTAAAGGAAAACCACCATAGAAAAATATTAAAGGGACCTTTTTTGGATTTCCCTTTAAAGCCAAAACACTCAGATCAACAACCGCCACTGAAAGTTCACTTGAGAGAGGATTTCCTTTTTTATCTTTTGTGAAAATATCTAGAATCACTTCCTCGCCAGGTAAATAATATTTTTTGTTTGATTTTACTTCAATCTCTATTTCTTTTTCTTTTCTGTTGACAAAAAATTCAATCTTACCATAGTGGACGGCAGGTTCTGAAGATTGAAGCAAAACGGAAACAAAGATATTTGGTAAGTAATTTTCTTTAATCTTGAAAGAATAAGGATAAATATTTCCGGTAATTTCTCTTACTTCAAATTCAAAAATTTTTCCTCTTTCAATTGAAATTAAAGCCTTTGCTCTTTTGTAAGGAGATTTAATAATGATTTTTGCCTCCTCCCCAACATTAACTTCAGTTTTTTCAGCTTCAATTTCCAAGGTAGTGTCTGTAGTCGGCCTGACCGAAGCTGTTCCTTCTCCAAAAATATAAATTTCGTAAACTTCCCAAACTAAGTTTCCTCTTTTATCTTTGGCTGAAACTTCAATTTCGTATTCTCCTTCTTTTTCTAATTTTGTTTCAAAGTTAAAATTGCCGTTTTTATCAGTTTCAAAAGATATCTTTTCCACTAACTCTCTCTTTTTCTCAAATATATATTCAAAGTACCCGCGGGCATTCAGTCTTTTGGCATAAATCCACTCCACTCTATAGATGGCCAATTCTCCGTTTTTAATGCTTATTTCTTTTCCTTGAGGATCGAGCGATTTTACTTTAAGATTGAATTTTTCGTTTTTGCCAACAAAGTATTTATCAGGTTTTATTCCCAAATAAAATTCTCCTTGATGCAAAATAAAAGATTTTTGAGCAGAAACTGACTGTCCCTGAGGATTTTTTACTGTCACATCGACAACAATAATTTTGCTTTTTTGTTGTTCTTTTTCTTTAAAGAATTTTTCTAAATCTAAAACTTGAGAAATTTTTGCTTTCCCTTCAGGAGAAAGCGAAGTTTTACCCCTTAAAATAAATTTATCTCCGTAATGCCTGCTTTCTCGATAATCGTAATACCACCAATTTCCAAATTCAAAGTACTCATCTTTATACCTATCAAAATAATAGTTTTGGCTTGAAATTGTATATTCTACCTCTCCTCCCTCCAAGGGAACTCCAAAATAGTATTTAGCCTCAATTTCCAAATTCAAAGTATCTTTTGAAATATATTCTTCTTTGTCTGTTTTCAATTTTACTTCAAAAGGAGCAGGAACATACTCTTGAACATCAATATAAATACAATTTCTCTCAGCACAAATTCTATAATTTCCGAGGGGAGCGTTTTTGTCCAAGAAAAATTGGGTATGGAAAGTTCCAAATTCATTGATTTGAAGGTCTTGGTTGAAAATTTCATCTCCTTTTGAATTGTAAACTTGCAAAGTTATGCTTTTTCCTGCCGGAATTTCATAAACACCATCGTAGCCTATGCGATAAATTCCTTTGACAAAAACTTCTTGGCCTGCTCTATAAATTGGTTTGTCAGTGTACAAATAAATATCTCTTGCCAACAAAGCAGATGGGGTCCATTCAAATTTACTTTTATATCCAGTAATGATTGTCGAATCGTTATCTTTTGAAATTATTGCTCCTTCCAAATCATAGATTGCGGGAGTTTTGGCAATTCCATTTTCATCTGTAAAGAATGTGCCAGCATAAATTAAATCTTTCTTGTAAAGTTCTACTTTTGCACCGGCCACCGGAGACAAATCAGCAATCTTTGTCACCCAATAAAGATTTTGAAGGTTCTTTAATTTTTCTGGAGGAATTAATCCTTCAAAATAATAAGGGGTCTGAAGAGAAATTTTCTTTTCAGCTGCCGACAAATTTGTCACATTCAAATAAGTCCTCGCATAAACTGGTTTTAAAACTTCTTTATCCTTTTCCCAATAACTTATTTTATATTCAGGGTGCGAAAAGGTTAAAATATAGTAACCAAGAGGTTCTTCAAAATAATCCCTAATATCTACCTTGAAATAATTTTTGATCCAATATTTTTTAGGAAGTTTGATAGTATCTTTGATTAACTTTTGACATTTTAAAGTAGGAGTGGGTTCATCCCAATGAAGTCTATTTTTTACCAAGTAATAAAAGAAATCGAAACCGGAAAGCTTACAAATTTCCAAATTCACAAATTCAAAATTTTTGGTGGCATAGGTTAATTTTGTTTGTTGAGGAGTGGTGATAACATAAGGTTGGGAAAGCTTATAAAAACTTAAATATCGGTAGGGCATTTCCCCAGTGGTAAAAGAAATTGATAATTTTTTGTTTTGACCAAAGACATCCTCCAAATCAAATTCAAAAGTGTAATTTGAAAAAGGCATAAGGCCATAATAAATGTTGGTTCGAAAGGAATTCTTTCTACAATATGGGTCATCGTAACTTTCCACTTTCCAAGATTTATTCCAGGCTTCTATCTCAAAATCTAAATTGGCTTTGATTTTATTTTTCCATTCTTCTTTTGGTGGGGTTAAAATTGGAGTGTTAGAGCAGATGACAAATTGAGTCAAATCAGCATTAGATGAATTTTCCGCAGGTTCAGTTTTTAAAATTTTAAATTTTGGGAAAGATTTAATTGACCTTTTAATTTCTTCTTTATTGATGGTTAATCCTTGCGTATTAACGAGCTTTTTAAAATTGATTTCAATGTTCTCTGAAAAACCAATTTCCTCGCTTTTGAAAATTAAATAAATTTTCTTTTTGTCTTCAACCTTTTCACAAGGTTCTGTTTCTTTTTCCTTACATTTTTCACCATAACCAATTTCTTTTAAATGAGGAGCTTCAATTTCGCTTTTTCCCAAATCAATCTCTTCGTAAAACGAAATCCACAATTTTCCTTGAGGATCAAAAAAGTCAGGAGCTGAATATTCAGTCCTGGAAGATTCAGCTTTCATATCTTCAATAATGGGAGCAACAAAAACATTTGTTTCCCTTGATTCATCAAGAATGATATCGCCTTCCAAAGGATAGGCTTTCTCTATAATTAAGGTATAACTATTTTCAAAATCCCAAAACTTTTTTCTGCCAAATCTATCTTTCTCTTGATAAATTTGAATGATTGATTGATCCAATTCTTCTCTTGCTTTCTCTTTTTCAAAGAGAAAAAGACTGGCTAAAAATTGGTAAACTTTTCCTAAAATTTCTCTCTCTTGAGAAAGGTTGGTCAATTTTTCTCTTTTTTTCCCATACTCAGCAACAAAGGGTACCTCTTTTCCGGTCTGATCATTAATCAACTTAATTTCCTTTTTTGTCCTTTCCAAATCGACTGGTTGGTTAAAATAGATTGAAATTGGCTGATTGAAAGCAATGGAACCTCTTGTTAACTCTAAATACCTTAAATTTCTTGTGAAAAATTTGATTTCTTTTCCCGCAACTGGCAATCCATCCATCGAAATAAAGCCATCTTTAATTTTTACAGTATAACTCGAAGATCTCCTTAATCTCTCTTTTGGAATGAATTGTAAATTTTGAGTTGTTATCCATTTAAACTTTCCTTCAGTCTTTGGATAAATTTCTACGGGAACTTCTTTTCCTTCCAAATAGCCAAGAGTTGTCAAAGGAACCATTGGTCGATTGAAAACAATGGTAATTTCTGAATTTTCTGGGGCTTCTGAATTCTCTTTTGGAAAAACGGCGACAATTTTTGGATCTTCAACCACTAAAAAGTCTTCTTTCATTTCTCCTTCTGGCAAAGCCAGCCTTACTGAATAATAGTGATTGAGTTTTAATTTTTCAGAGGGTTGAAAATAAATTACATTTTGCTCTGGGGCAGCAAAAACTGTGAAAAAATTTTTCTTTTCAACAAATTTTCCCTTAATTTCTGGCTCAAACTTGATATTTTTCTTTGCGTATTCTTTCTCAACCCCAGCTGGTAAAAAAATGGGAATTTTAGCTGATTGAGAAATTTTTTCCGGAAC
>CALHEE010000017.1 GCA_938023415.1 Minisyncoccota bacterium
CTCTTTATTATCCCGGCAATTATTTTTGCTGTCTGGTTTGCTTTTGTAGGGTATAGCGTTGTTTTAGACAAACAAAGAGGATTTTCTGCTTTGCGCTTTAGCAAACAGTTAGTTTCTGGTTATTGGTGGAAGGTGTTTGCAAGGCTAGTGGTAGGATTTTTGGTGAATGGATTGATTTCTTTTGTCTTAGCTTTAGTGCCGATTCTGGGAAATCTTTTTTCTCAAATTTTTTCTTTCACTTTTACCACCTCCTTTGGGCTTTTGCTTTATCTTGATTTAAAGAGAGTAAAGGGAATGTAAAAAAATTTTCAAAACGCCAAAAGTTCTCTTGAATTTTTGGCGTTTTTGAGTTAAAATGAAAGTTATACTTTAACTTTGGTTTTTATCATGGAAGGAAATGTCATTAAAGTGAGAGGGGCAAGGGTGCACAATTTAAAGAATATTAATGTCGACATTCCCAAAAACAAATTGGTGGTGATTACTGGTATTTCAGGTTCTGGGAAATCTTCTTTAGCCTTTGATACCCTTTATGCGGAAGGGCAAAGAAGATATGTGGAAAGTTTGAGTGCCTATGCCAGACAATTTTTGGGGGTAATGCAAAAACCTGATGTCGATAAAATCGAAGGCATTTCTCCAGCAATTTCCATCGATCAAAGAAAAGGGGCCCACAATCCCAGATCAACAGTCGGAACAATTACTGAAATTTACGATTATTTAAGATTATTGTTTGCCAGAATTGGCATTCCTCATTGTCCAAAATGTGGTCAAGAAGTAAAACGTCAAACAATCGATCAGATAGTTGAGCAGATTTTGAGACTGCCAAAAAATTCAGAAATTACCATTTTAGCTCCGGTGATTCGCGGAAAAAAAGGAGAACACCATGGCGTCTTAGAAGAAATTCAAAGAGCAGGTTTTTTGAGGGTAAGAATCGATGGGATTATTTATCCGATCGAGGAAGCTTTGGAAAAGAATTTGGAAAAGTATAAATTACATAACATTGAGGTAGTAGTAGATCGAATGCCTCTGGAAAAAAACTTGGATAAATTAAGATTAGTGGATTCTTTGGAAATGGCTTTAAAGCTGGGAAAAGGGGTAGTGATGATAAACTGGAAGGCTGAATCAAATAAAAAAATTTCTGACTTAATCTTCAGCGAACATTTTGCCTGTGAAAGGTGTGGATTTTCTTTGCCCGAAATAGAACCTAGGCTTTTCTCTTTCAATTCACCTTACGGAGCTTGTCCAGCTTGTCAAGGTTTAGGGGAAAAATTAATCTTCGATCCAAAATTAGTCATTCCCAATCCAAATTTATCCATTGCCGAAGGAGCCATTTTCCCCTGGGCTCATGCCTCCCATAAAGTGGGAAGACAGGGATTTTTTTGGTATATGTTGGAAGAGGTAGCAAGAGAACATGATATTGACCTTTACACACCAGTAAAACATCTTCCAAAAGAAAAACTCGATCTCATTTTGTATGGTGGAGAAGGTTTTGAAGGAGTGATTCCTTGGTTAGAACGAAGATATCATGAGACCGACTCTGAGTATACGAGAGAAGAATTAGAAGAGTATATGGTAGAAAAAAAGTGCGAAGTCTGCCGGGGAAAAAGATTAAAACCTGAGGCCTTGGCAGTTACTGTTTTTGGGAAATCGATCGACGAAATTTGTGAAATGCAAATTGATAAGCTAAAAGAGTTTTTTGAAAAAAATTTCCAAAAATTGACCCCTCAGCAATTAAAAATTGCCCAACCAATTATTAAGGAAATTATCAATCGCCTTCAATTTCTCATCGATGTGGGATTAGATTATTTAACCTTAGAAAGAAAAGTAGCCACTTTATCGGGAGGAGAAGAACAGAGGATTAGATTGGCCACTCAGATTGGTTCCAAATTGACCGGAGTTTTATATATTTTAGATGAACCAACCATTGGTTTGCACCCCAGAGATCGGCAAAGGCTTATTGAAACGCTCAGAAAATTGAGAGACCTGGGAAATACAGTCGTTGTCGTAGAACACTGTCTCCAGGTAATTGAAGATGGAGACTGGATAATTGAAATTGGACCAGGGGCGGGAAAAAAAGGCGGAAGAATTGTCTTTGAGGGAACACCTAAACAATTACTTAAATCAAATACCCTCACTGGCCAATATTTGTCAGGAAGGAAAAAAGTAGAAGTATTCAGTCTAAATCAAAAAGAAGGCACTCAAAAATTCTTAATTATTAAAGGAGCAAGAGAACATAACTTAAAAAATATTGATGTGAAAATTCCCTTGGGAAAATTTGTCTGCGTAACAGGGGTTTCAGGATCGGGAAAGAGTAGTTTAATTAATGATATTCTGGCCAGAGCCTTAATGAAAAAATTTTATCACTCAAAAGAAGAACCAGGGGATCACGATGCTATTTTGGGGATAGAACACTTAAATAAAGTGGTAATAGTTGATCAATCACCTATTGGTCGGACTCCCAGATCAAACCCTGCCACCTACACCGGTGCTTTTTCTTATATTAGAAACCTGTTTGCCCAGACAAAAGAGGCGAAAATTCGCGGTTACAAGCCAGGCAGGTTTTCTTTCAATGTCAAAGGAGGAAGGTGTGAAGCTTGCCAGGGACAAGGCCATGTTAAAATCGAAATGTATTTTCTACCTGATGTTTATGTTGAGTGCCAAGAGTGCAAGGGAAAAAGGTTTAATAAAGAAACTTTAGCTGTTGAATACAAAGGGAAAAACATCGCCGAAGTTTTGGAAATGACTGTCGAAGAGGCAATGGAGTTTTTTAAAACCATCCCTGGTCTTTATCAAAAGTTAAAAACTTTAAAGGAAGTGGGTTTAGGCTATCTTCAATTAGGACAACCTGCACCATCTCTTTCTGGAGGAGAAGCTCAAAGAGTGAAACTGGCAGCTGAACTTTCAAAAAAAAGTACCGGAAAAACTTTGTATATTTTAGACGAACCAACGACCGGACTTCATCCAGATGATATTAGAAAGCTTTTATTTGTTCTCAGAGAATTGGTCAATCGAGGCAACACGGTCGTTTGCATCGAACATGAATTGGAGGTAATTAAAAATGCCGATTATATTATTGATTTGGGGCCTGAGGGCGGGGAAAAGGGCGGTTATATTGTGGCGGAAGGCATTCCTTTTGAAGTGGCCAAAAGTAAAAAAAGTTACACTGGCAAATATTTAAGAGAAGTTCTGGAAAAATCAAAGATTGCACAAATTGAAAAATAAGGTAAAATTTTAAAAAAGCCCCTGTAGCTCAATGGATAGAGCAGGGCCCTTCTAAGGCCAAGATAGAGGTTCGACTCCTCTCAGGGGCACAGATCTTGACAAAGTTTTTTCTTTCCTTAAAATTATCAATTGAAATTAGCAATTAAAAGGTTTGACTGCTAATTTAACTTTTCCCCGACTAACAACTCTCAACCAATCAGAAATTGGTTGTTAAAGATTGGTTGGGGTTGTTAGTTGGAAATTAAAAAGTCTATGAAGATAAAACCTTTATCAGATCATATTCTTATTGAGCCAATCAAAGAAGAAGAAAAAACAAAGAGCGGAATTTTGTTGCCAGAGACGGCAGAAAAAGAAAGGCCAGAACAAGGAAAAGTGATTGCGGTAGGACCAGGGAAAAGAAATGAAAAGGGAGAGATAATTCCCGTCTCTGTTAAACCTGGTCAGAAGGTTTTATTTAAAAAATATGGTCCTGATGAAATAAAGGTCGATGGAAAAGAATATCTTATTGCCTCTGAAGAGGATATTTTAGCCATTATTGAATAGCCGAAGGCTGAGCGCCGGCCGAAGGCTTTTTTTCAAAGGGGCGCAACTTAATATGGCAAAACAAATCCTTTTTAACGAAATAGCCCGGAAAAAATTGTTGGCCGGGATAAACAAATTAGCAAATGCGGTAAAGGTCACTTTGGGGCCGAGGGCAAGGTTAGTAGTTTTAGATAAAGGTTTTGGTGCTCCGGAAATTTCTGATGATGGTGTGAGTATTGCCAAAGAGACGGAGTTAGAAGATAAAGTGGAAAACTTAGGAGCAGAAATCTTAAAAGAAGTGGCAGAAAAAACTTCCGAGACAGCTGGAGATGGAACAACCACCGCGATGGTGTTAACCCAAGCGATTGTTGCTGAAGGGTTAAAAAATGTGGCTGCAGGAGCAGATCCACTTTCATTGAAAAGGGGGATTGAAAAGGGAGTGAAGGCAGTGGTGGAAAAATTAAAAAATCTCTCCAAACCAATTTCTAGCAAAGAAGAGATTTCTCAGGTAGCGACCATTGCTTCTCTTGATCCAGAAGTAGGGAATATGATTGCGGAAATTTTTTCAGAAGTGGGAAAAGATGGAGTGATCACCGTGGAAGAATCGAAAAAATTTGGTTTAGAAAAAGAAATTGTCAAAGGTCTCCAGTTTGACCGAGGATATGTTTCTCCTTATATGATTACTGATCCAGAAAGGATGGTGGCTGTTTTGGAAGAACCGTATATCTTAGTCACCGACAAAAAAATTTCAGCGCTTACAGAAATTTTGCCCGTGATGGAAAAAGTTATTCAAACTGGGAAAAAAGAATTAGTGATCATTGCCGATGAAGTCGAAGGCGATGCCTTAGCCACTTTGGTCGTCAATAAATTAAGAGGAATTTTCAATGGCTTGGCGGTAAAAGCTCCTGGGTTTGGTGACAGAAAAAAGGAGATGTTGCAAGATATTGCGGTTGTCACTGGAGCTCAAGTAATTTCTGAAGAGTTGGGATTGAAATTAGAAAACATTCAACTCCATCAATTAGGGAGGGCGAGAAAAGTAGTGGCAGAAAAGGAAAAAACAACCATTATTGAAGGAAAAGGAAAGAAAGAAGATATTGAGGCGAGAATCAAACAAATTAAAAATGAGTTAAAAACTACTGAATCAGAATTTGACCGAGAAAAATTACAAGAAAGATTAGCAAAACTAGCTGGAGGAGTAGCGGTAATTAAAGTGGGAGCAGCTACGGAAATTGAACAAAAAGCAAGACAGAAAAAAACAGAAAATGCCCTCAATGCCACCCGAGCAGCAATTGAAGAAGGAATTCTACCTGGCGGGGGAGTGGCTCTTTTGAGATGTCTTCCTGTCTTGGAAAAATTGGCCAAAGAGTTAGAGGGGGATGAAAAGACAGGAGTGAAAATTTTAATGAAGGCCTTAGAACGACCAATCAGACAGATTGCCGAAAATTGCGGAATGGATGGTGCGGTAGTGGTGAATAAAGTGAAAGAAAAAGAAGGGAACTTTGGCTTCAACGCCAAAACTTTAACCTTTGAAGATTTAGTTTCTGCGGGAGTGATCGATCCAACAAAGGTAGTGAGAACCACCTTAGAAAACGCAGCCTCAGCTGCCTCAATGTTGTTGACGACCGAGGCAGTGGTAGCAGAAAAGCCAGAAGAGAAAAAGAAAGAGTCTTCAGAAATGCCTGAAGAGTACTAAAAATAGCTGACTCTTCTTTCACTTTAGCCTGCTTTTGCAGGCTTTCTTTTTTTTAATTTTTTTGGTAAAAAGATATTAAGGTCGAAGATTAAAAATTAAGAGAAAAATATGTGGCAGATAATTTTAATCGTTTTTGTTTTGGTAGCTGTCTGGGTAGGGGCTACTTATAATCGCTTAGTGACGCTCAAGAATCGGGCGAGAGAAGCTTGGTCAGATATTGATGTTCAGTTAAAGAGAAGGTATGATTTAATTCCAAATTTAGTGGAGGTGGTCAAAGGTTACGCTGCTCACGAAAAAGAGGTTTTTGAGAAGGTGACGGAAGCGAGGGCAAGGGCAATTTCAGCTGAAAAATCAGGGAGGCCGAAAGAAATTGCTGAAGCGGAAAACTTTTTAGCAAGCACCTTAAAGAGCTTGTTTGCGGTGGCGGAAGCTTATCCAGATTTAAAAGCTTCAGTCAATTTTTTGGAATTGCAAAGAGAACTAAGAGACACTGAAGACAAAATTCAAGCTGCCAGAAGATTTTACAATGGGAATGTCAGGGATTTGAACATCTTAATTGAAAGTTTTCCTTCCAATATCATTGCCTCAATTTTTGGTTTCAAGAAAATGGAATTTTTTGAAATCGGAGCAGGAGAAGAAAGAGAGGCAGTAAGAGTGAAGTTTTAATTTTATTCTATGAGAAAAGGGGTAGTTTTTCTTTTGCTGTTTTTGATTTTTCCAAATTTTATTTTTGTCCAGAGTTTCTCTTCAGAAAAAATCGAAGAATTCAGCGTTGAGATTGCCATTAATAAAGATAGTAGTTTTTTGGTAAAAGAAAAAATAATTTATGATTTTGGTTCAAATTTAAGGCACGGAATTTACCGAGACATCCCCTTAAAAGGGATAAAAATTAAAGTGTTAGAGGTTGTTGATGAAACTGGTCATCCTTATTTATTTGAAGTTTCAAAAATAAAAGGATCCTCTTTATTTGATCCTTCAGCGAGAAGATTTCTTAGAATCAAAATTGGCAACCCTCAAGAATATGTGAGCGGAAAAAAAACTTATCTCATTACTTATAGAGTAGAAAATGGTTTGGGTTATTTTAAAGACCATGACGAACTCTATTGGAATGT
>CALHEE010000018.1 GCA_938023415.1 Minisyncoccota bacterium
TTTTGGTACGAGAAATTAAATTTGAAAAATATGAATTTTAACCAATATCAAAAAGAGTCGAGAAAAACGGCTATTTATCCAAAAAAAGGGAAAAATTTTATTTATCCCACCTTGGGCTTGGTAGGAGAAGCAGGAGAGGTAGCAGAAAAAATTAAAAAAGTTTTGCGAGATCACAAAGGGATCATTGATAAAGAAAGAAGGGAAGAATTAAAGAAAGAATTGGGAGATGTTTTATGGTATCTGGCACAGATTGCTACAGAATTAAACATTTCTTTAGAAGAAATAGCTAAAGAAAATTTGAAAAAACTAAAATCAAGGCAAAAAAGAAAAAAGCTTCATGGTTGCGGAGACAACAGGTAAAATTTAAGAGAAGAAGGCGGTTTTTTTGAATTTTTACTAATGAGATTGATTCTAATTTAGATTGGGACAAGAGAGGAATTTTTAATAGAAAACTCTTTAACCTCTTGAGCGTAAATAAGTTTAAAAAAGCGAAAATTTTTATTTGATGATGGCCTGATGAAAATGGGAGTTTTTTGATTTGGCAATGAATTTTTGATAAAATAAAAAAGCTTATTTGCTTTTGTTTTTTAAAAAGAAGAGGAGAAACTCTTTTTTTCAAAGATATGATCTTAAAAGAAAAATTTTTAGACGATGCCACAAAATCTATTATTTGGCAGGTGGTTTTAGAGTATAGAAAAAAAAGGGAAAGGGCAATTTTAAAAAACAATTTAGAAAAGGAAAAATTTAGAGAAGAGCTTTATCAGATAAAAAAGAAGGCAATTTTAAACATTGAAGAATTGAAGAAGAAAGCTATAGAAAACCTAAAAGAAAATGGAATTGAGGTCTTGCAAGCTGAAGATGCTAAAGAAGCAAGAGAGAAGATTGAAAAAATTTTAGAAGGAAAGAAAAAAATCGTGAAAGCAAAATCTAACACTTTTAATGAAATTGAAACTGAAGGTTTTTTGGCAGACAAAGAATTAACAGAGACTGATTTGGGAGATTTTTTGGTCCAGATTTTCCAAGAAAAAGAAATTCATCCGGTTTTACCTGCCTTGCATTTAACGCCAGAAAAAATTTCTCAAAAGATAAAAGAAAAGTTTGGCAAAGAGATTGATCCAAAACCAGAAGTTATTGCCGATTTTGTAAGAAATCTATTAAGAGAAAAAATCTCGCAGGCAGAGGTTGGAATTTCGGGAGCTAATGTGATCACTTCTGATGGCAGAATCTTAATTTTAGAAAATGAGGGAAATATTTCCTTGATATCTCGTTATCCTAATACTCATATTATCATCTCCGGTTTTGAAAAAATCGTGCCGAATTTAGAAGATGCCTTGAAAATTATCAAGGCCTCGGCCATTTGGGGGACAGGCCAGGATTTTCCGGTTTATGTATCAATAATTTCTGGCCCCTCAAAGACAGCTGATATTCAAAATCAAACTGTCATTGGCGCTCAAGGAGCAAAAAAAGTTTATTTGATCTTATTGGACAATGGAAGGAGCAAAATTTTAAAAGAAGGCTTTGAGGAATTGCTATATTGTATCAATTGCGGAGCTTGCCTGAACTT
Organism: Minisyncoccota bacterium; assembly: GCA_938023415.1. GTDB lineage: Bacteria > Patescibacteriota > Minisyncoccia > Minisyncoccales > GBS-2 > CALHEE01. Next base: position 1,565 of record CALHEE010000018.1, read on the forward strand.
TTGTCCGGTATTCCATCAAATTGGCAGGAATTATGGTAGTAGATATTTGGGTTCAAAAGGAATAATTTTTGCTGGTCTTTCTGAAAATTTAAAAAAGGCAGTTGATTCCAATTGCTTTGCCTGCACTTTGTGTTCTGCTTGTTTTGAAAATTGCCCAGTGAAAATTAATTTGCCAGAATTAATGAAAAAACTCCGTTCTTTAACAGAAAAAGAAAACCTTCAGACAAAAGAAAATCAAGAAATGGTTGAAAAAATCAGAGAGTTTGGCAATCCTTTTGGAAAAATAGAAGAGGAAAAAATCCCCAAAAAACTTTATTGTTGCTAATTTCTTATGGAAATCAAAACTTTAGTTGTAGGCCCCCTTTTAACAAACTGTTATCTCTTAATTTCAAATGGAGAAGCGATTGTCATCGATCCGGGAGCTGGTTTTAAAAGAATCCTCCAAGAGTTGAAGGGTAAAAAATTGCTTTACATTATTTTGACCCATTATCACTGGGATCATGTCTTAGCTGCCCAGGCATTAAAAGAAAAGACAGGGGCAAAAATTTTAATTCACAAGGGCGAGAAAGATTTCATCAAATTTCAACCAGATCAATTTTTAGATGGAGGCGAGGAAATAAAGATTGGTAAGGAGTACTTAAAGATTATTCATACTCCCGGCCATAGCAAAGGATCAATTGCAGTGGTAGGGGAAAATTTTATTTTCGTGGGAGATACTTTATTTAAAGATGGTTTTGGAACCACCGCTTTACCTGGTGGTTCAGAAAAAGAACTCAAAGAGACCTTAAAGATGATGAAAAAACTGATAAAACCTGAAACAAAAATTTACCCTGGTCACGGAGAGAGTTTCTTTCTTAAAGATTCTATTCTTAAATAATAAGCGATTATTGAAAAGGCTACCGAAACATTAAGAGATTCTTTTTTTCCAAACATTGGAATTTTCAAAATAAAGTCTGCTTTTCTTAAAATTCTTTTATCAATTCCTCTTTTCTCATTTCCGAGCAAAATTGCCACAGGAAATTTTGGCTTAAATTTAAAATAGGGGAGAGCTCTTTTTTCCGTTTCCAAGGCAACAATTTTTATTTTTTCTCTTTTTAATTTCTCGATTACCTTAGCGACTCTTTTCTCATATTCCCATTTTACAAAATTTTCTGCTCCCAAAGCGGTTTTTTTTATTTTTTCAGGATTTGTTTTGGGCGTTGGAGTATATCCGGTCAAATAGATTTTCTCCACCCTCACAGCATCGGCGGTTCTAAAAATTGCTCCTACATTATAACAACTTCTAATGTTGTTTAAAATGAGATAAATTTTCTCCATCAAATTTCTTTTTTTTACACCTTTATTTCCACGATATCTTCATCTTGAAGGATATAATCTCTGCCTACCATTTTAAAGCCTTTCAAATTCTTTTCATAAAGTCTTGCTCCTTTAAATTTTTCCACCCATTCTTCGTTAAGCTCTTTTACAAAATCAATCAATCTTACACCTTCTTTCAATATAAAAGGTTTTTTAAAATCCACTTCTTTTTTTGGATCTTTAGGATAAATTCTAATGATTTTTAATTGGTGGAAAATTTTTTCTTTCAATTTTTCCGTATTAATTTTTTCTTTAGCCGAAATTTCAAAAATCTCAAACTCGCCTCTTAACCTTTCAAAGTTCTCTTTTGAGTTTGGAAGGTCAATTTTATTTCCCACCAAAAATGTTTTTTCTTTTTCAATATTCCATTCCTTTAGAATCTCGGTAATTTCTTTCAATTCTTCTTTGGGGTTGGTACTTAAATCTATCAAGATCAAAATTTGGTCAGCTTGTTTGGCCAAATTTTTCATCCAACCTGGCTTAAAATCTTTAGTGAGTGGAGGGGAATCAACCAATTGAATTAAAATGTTCTCAAACCTCATCATCGCTGGAGTTGGAAGTTGAGTGGTGAAAGGATAATCTCCGACCTTAAAATTTGTCTCACACAGAGAATTGATCAGTGAAGTTTTTCCTGAGTTTGGTTTGCCTAAAATTAAAATTTGGCCCGCCCCCTCTTTTTCAACAAAATATTTCGTTTCTGTTTTTACTTTTTTTGGAGAAATCTTTTTTAATTTGGCAATTTTTTTCTTTAGTTCTTCTTGTACTCTTTCTGTACCTTTATGCTTTGGACAGATGGCGAGCATTTCTTTCAAAATTTCAATTTTTTCCTCAATCTCGCTGACCTGATTGAGTTTTTTTTGAAGTTCGAAAAATTGCGGGGGTAAATTGGCAGCCATATTACTTAAATAATATCATTTTTCCGCTAAAAAATAATAATAAATTTGAAAAAAACCCTCTTTCCTGATAAAAATAAGATAAGGTTAGAAACTATGGAGAAAGCTATTGTTCGAAAACCTCCCATTAAAAAAAGATTTTCCTTAATAGCTTTCTATTTAGGCGAGGAAATTGAGTTAAAAAAACTCCAAGAAAGGTTAAAGCACTATCCATTTTTATCTCGAGAACACCCCATTTTGTTGAAATTGGCCATTGATCAGTATGCTCTTCTGACAAAATTTGGGGTGGTTGTTTTTTGGAATGTTCCAGAGAGAATGCAGAGAGAGTTTATCCAAGAGATTTCTCCCTTTGTGGAGAACTTCAACATCAACTATTCTCTTTCTGAGACCTTGAAAGTATTCTTGGGTGGGAAAGAAGTAGATGAGGTGAGATCAGGGAGGGTATTTTTAACTAAACTCGATAGGGAAAAAGTCCAAATCATTTCTTTAGTTTTGGCTCAGTCTGTTGCTTTGGAAAATTATGAGATTGAAATTGAGAAAAGGATTTTGGAAATGGAAAAGATTATTACCGCTTTAAAATCTGGAACATGGCAGGGATTGAAGGAAAAAAATTTGTTAAGGCAAATTGGTGATATTTTGGCTGTAAAACAAAAAACGATTTCTCATTTATCACTTTTGGATAAGCCAGAGACAGTTTGGGAGAGGGCGGAGTTAGAAAAACTTTACAATAAACTTTCTTTTGAGCTTGATCTTAGGGACAGAACTGACATTTTAAACGAAAAAATAAAATTTCTTTCAGATCACCATAAAATCCTTTTAGATTTTATTTCTGCTCAAAGAGGGAATTTTTTAGAGCTAATCATTATCATTTTAATCTTAATTGAAATTTTTATTTTCTTTTTTGAAACATTTAGAAAATGAGCAATCAAGAAAAGATAAAAAAAGGGGTACTAATTGCCTTTGGTGAATTGTTTTTAAAATCACCTCAGGTCAAGAGACTTTTCCAAGGAAAGTTGATTTCTCACCTCTTTTTTTATCTAAAAAAAGCTGGTCTTGATTTTAAAATTCATCCTCATCGAGAAAGAATTTTTGTTGAATCTCAAGAGACAAAAAAAGCGGAAAAAATCATTAAAAATATTTTTGGCATTTCTTGGTTAGCGGAGAGTTTATTTTTTGAAAATGCCTCTCTTAAGGAAATTTCTCAGGTTGTTTCTCTCAGCTATCCAGATTGGATCAAAGGAAACGAAACATTTGCGATTAGATTGAAAAAGATTAGCGATCAAAAAATTTCCCGCCAAAAAATCATTGAGGAAATTGCCAAAGGTATAAAAAGAAAGGTTGATCTGAAAAAACCAAAAAGAGAAATTTTTATTGAGGCGAGAAAAGAAGGCTGGTATTTGTACCTTAAAAAGAAAAAAGGAAAAGGAGGATTGCCCGTGGGTACTTCCGGAAAAGTTTTAACTTTAATTTCCGGGGGAATAGATTCTCCGGTAGCAGCTTTTTTAATAGCAAAAAGAGGAGCGGAGAATATTTGGCTTCACTTTCATTCTTTTCCCTTGGTTTCTCAAAAATCGATTGAAAAAGTAAAAGAATTGGCCAAGGTGTTTTTGAACTATCAACCTCATCTAAAAATTTATCTCTTTCCCTTTTCCAAAATTCAAATGAAAATCAAAACAGAGGTTTTGCCAAAGTATAGGGTTTTGATTTATCGCCGGACAATGATAAAAATTGCTGAGAAAATTGCTCAAAAGGAAAATTGTTACGCCTTAGTGACTGGAGAAAGTTTAGGTCAGGTGAGTTCCCAAACCTTACCAAACATAGAAATTGTGGAAAAGGTAACCTCAATGCCTATTTTACGCCCATTAATTGGGCAGGATAAAGAGGAAATAATAAAATTGGCAAAGAAAATTGGTACATTTGAAATTTCCATCAAACCTCAGGAAGATTGTTGTACCCTTTTTACTCCGAAAAATGCAACCGCCAAAGGAAACTTAAAAGAAATAGAAAAACTGGAAAAGAAATTAAAGCTTTCCCCAGTGATTAAGGATTCTTTTAAAAAGATTGAAGTTTTAAATTATTAACTTTTTCAAAATGCCCTTCACACCACTTCATTTAGGGCCTAGTTCTTTGATAGGATTAATTTTTTTTAAACTTTTTGATTTTCCAACTTTACTTTTTGCCAGTGTCATTGTTGATATTGAGCACTTTCGAACTCTTATTTTTGGCGGGCCATTTTATCATATAATTTTTCATAATTTTTTGGCTGGCTCAGTTATTGCAATTTTAACTGCTCTCTTTTTTTATTTTTATGGTCATCCTCTCAGAAAATTAATGAAAATACCAACGGACAATTTCTCTTTCAGAAAAATTTTAAGAAGTTCATTTTTTGGAATTTATTTTCATATTATCCTTGATTCTTTTTTATATCCTGAAATGAAACCTTTTTATCCCTTGAGGGGAAATCCTTTTTTCCGAGTGTTTTCTTTTTCCCAAATCTATCTTTTTTCTCTGATCACTGCTTTCCTTGCCCTAATTGTTTATTTAGTCAAGAAAAGTTCCTCGCCCAATGGTTCAAGAAATTAGAGTTTTGAGGGTCGAAATTTTTAAAGAACACTTTTCCACAGTCTTGCTCTTGACAATAAAATTTGTTGAGAATAAAATTTAAATAAGAATTATTACTAATAAGGTTTAAGATTTGAGGGGCAAAATTTAATCAATGAAAGTGAAAACAAAAGAAAGAATAACCAATCAAAAGAAAGTGATTTTGGATTACCTAAAATCAACCAAGAGTCACCCTTCTGCCCTAGAGGTTTTTGCTAAGGTGAAGAAAAAATTGCCAAGAATTAGCTTAGGTACAGTCTATCGAATCTTGAACAGTTTAAAAGAAAAAGGAGAGATTTTAGAGATTCAAACTGAAGTTTTTCGCTATGATGGAGACATTTCACCTCATTATCATTTTATTTGCCAAGATTGCAAAAGAATTTTTGATGTTGAAGAAAAATTTGCTGTTTTAAATTTCCAAAAATTAAAGGTCGGCAAAATTAAAAATTATCAAATTTACCTTTATGGTCTCTGCCAAAAATGCCAAAAGAAAGTGCAAAAAAAATAAAAAATAACAGTATTTTTTGCTGGGATTGTAAAAAAGAAATTTTAGTAGATGGGAAAGAAATCAAAAATGGGAAAATGTTAATTTACGACAATGGCCAAGAAAAAATCACTGTCTTTAAATGCTTAGATTGTTTTTCTCAAAGTAAAGAACTAAAAAATTTTCAACCGTGTGAGGTTTATTCGAGAATTGTCGGCTATTTAAGACCTGTCCAACAATGGAATTTGGGAAAACAAGTTGAATTCAACAAAAGAAAAGAATACAAATTAAAGGTCGAAAAATAAAAAATAAAAAATTATAACATGAAAGATCCACTCACTGTTTCTGATCCAAAACCTGTAAAAAAAGGTTCTAAAACTTATGAAAATTTGTGGAAGGCCTTTGCCGGAGAGGCCCAAGCGAGGAATAAGTACACTTATTTTGCTAAGATTGCCAGGGAACAAGGATTGCATCATATTGCAGCCATTTTTGAGGAGACAGCTAATCATGAATTAGAACATGCCAAAATGATTTGGAAATTATTGGGCGAATGGTCAGATACGAAAGAGAACTTGAAAAAGGCAATTGAGGGCGAAAATTATGAGCACACGAAAATGTATCCTGAGTTTAAAAAGGTGGCAAAAGAAGAAGGTTTTGAGGATGCGGTAAAATTTTTCACTGAGGTGGCAGAAGTAGAAGAACAGCATGAAAAGAGGTATAGAAGATTATTAGAAGAGTTAGAGAAAGGGGAGGTTTTCAAGAAAAAAGAAAAGGTAATGTGGGTTTGCCGAAACTGCGGTTATGTCTATTTTGGGAAAGAACCTCCAAAAGAATGCCCGAATTGCAGACATCCCAAAAACTATTTTGAAGTAAGACTTCAATACTAATATGACCCAACAAAAACAAATTTACAGATGCAATGTCTGCGGAAACATTGTTGAGGTTTTGCATGCGGGAGGAGGGCAGTTAGTTTGCTGTGGAAAACCAATGGAACTTTTGAGTGAAAAAACTAAAGATGTTGGACAAGAAAAGCATGTACCGGTGATCAAGAAAACAAAGAAAGGAATAAAGGTGAAAGTAGGAGAAATTCCCCATCCCATGGAAGAAAAACATTATATTCAATGGATTGAGATTGTTGTGGATGGAAAAAGTTATCGTCAGTTTTTAAAACCTGGAGATAAACCAGAGGCTGAATTTGAGGTGAAAGGAAAAGAAGTTTTTGCCAGAGAATACTGCAATCTTCACGGTTTGTGGAAAAACGAAGGTTAATCTCTCAGATTTCAATCTTAAGATTTAATTTCAAAGGCCCCTTGACGGGGCCTTTGGATTTTGCTATATTAAAATAACCCCCATATAGGGGGTATTGGTATGAGGAAAAAATACAAGAAACAAATTTTAAATCGAATGAATTATATTTCCGGACATTTAGAAGGTGTGAAAAAAATGATCAAGGAAGATAAATATTGTATTGATATTATCTTACAAAACGAAGCTATAATTTCGGCCTTAAGAAAAGTAAACGAAATGATCTTGGAAAATCATTTAAATACCTGCGTGACAACAGCTATCAAAAGCAAAAGCCAAAAGGAAAGAAAAAAGAAAATTAAAGAACTCTTAGAATTGTTTAAGAATAAATAGGGAAACATGGTGAAAAAAGCGGAAATTCAAATTAAAAATTCAATTTTTGAAAACGAAAAAATTTTGCTTGAGAGAGAAATTAATGGTTTAAAAGGGGTAAAAGATCTTCAATTGAAAGAGGGAAAAATTATCGTTGAATTTGATGAAAATCTCATCTCTTTAGAAAAAATATTAAATTCGATTGAGAAATTTGGTTTTCAATTGGGAGAAAAGAAAATAATCCCTTCTTTCCAAAAATATATCTATTTTGTCAAGGGAATGCACTGTCCTTCTTGCGAAATTTTAATTGAGAAAAAACTCTTGCAAATAAAAGGGATAAAATCTGTTGAGGTAAGGGCAAAGGAGGGCAAGGTTTTAATTGAATATATAGGCAAAAGACCGAAGGCTGAAAGTTTAAATTCAATTTTTAAAAAGGAAGGTTATTTATTTTTTGAAAAACCGATAAGAAAAGAGATGAGCATTCGAGAGAATAATTTCTTTAAAATTTTTCTTGTTTCGACAGCACTGATCGTTGGATTTTTATATCTTAATAAATTGGGATTATCTGGATGGATAAATGTTAGTTCAAAATCATCTTTGCCAGCTTTCTTTATCTTAGGATTTGTTGCTGGCCTCTCAAGCTGTGGAGCCTTAGTTGGCGGATTGGTTCTTTCAATGTCAAAACAATGGCTGGAGATTTACTCTGAAAATAACTCTATTTTAACTAAACTTCATCCCCATTTAATGTTTCATACAGGAAGAGTTATTTCTTATGGCCTTTTTGGGAGTTTGCTGGGAGTGTTTGGCAGAAAATTGCAGGTTTCTTTGAGATTCAGTCCCTTTTTAATTATTGCTGTTTCTATTGTCATGATTTTTTTGGCCTTGCAAATGCTTGGCTTTAGAGGCTTAGGGAAATTCCACTTTCTTCTCCCCAAGAAGGTTACCAAATATATTGCTAATGAGAAAAACTTTAAAGGACGCTATATGCCCTTTATAATGGGAGCTCTTACTTTCTTTTTGCCTTGCGGTTTCACCATCACTGTTCAGGGATTAGCTTTAATTTCTGGCAATCCTCTTCAGGGTGGGATTATGATGGCTCTTTTTGCCTTAGGTACAGCTTTTCCGCTTTTATTTTTCGGGCTTTCCGCAATTGAATTCCTTAGCAGAAGACATTTTGCCTATCAATTTTCAAAAGTGGCTGGTGTTTTAATTTTATTCTTTGCTCTTTTTAATATTAACAGTCAATTAAATGTTTTAGGATATTCAAGTTTTAATGATTTTTTTCGTAAACCAGTTCCTGGCACTCAAGACGCAAAAGTGAATTCAGAAATTTCTGAAGAAGGGCTGGCGCCGATAGTCAACGGCAAACAACTTTTGAAAATGGACGCTTTTTCCTACGGATATGAACCGAATTATTTTAAGGTTAAAGTTGGGATACCAGTAAGGTGGGAAATTACAGATCGTGGAACCAGTGCTTGTACCAATGTGATTATTTCAAGGAGTCTTTTTGAAGGAGAAATCTCGCTCACTCCGGGAGAAACAAGTGTTAAAGAGTTTACCCCCACAAAACCTGGCAAATATAAATTTAGCTGTTGGATGGGAATGTTTTCAGGAATTATTGAAGTGGTGGACGATAATAAAAGTGGTTCTCTCTTCTCAACCACTCTCGCTGACAATGAAGCTGTTTTTGAAACTGGCGTTAAAGGTTGTCTTTGTGGTAGTGAGGGTACAGGAAAAAGCTGTGGAGCGCGAAAAAATAGTTCTTCGAATGATCAATTTTAAAGGTGTCAAAAAAGAGAAATGTCGAATTGTCATTGGCGCTTTGTCTTACAAGTCATTTTGACAAGTTATTGAGCAGATATTAAACAAGGCAAATATGAAGTTAAAAATTTTATTTTCATTGATTATTTTCTTAATCAGTTTGGGGAGCTTTATGATTTGGAAATTTTTATTTAAAACAAAAACAATTTTGTTTTTATGCGTTCATAACACTTTGCGCAGTCAAATGGCTGAGGCCTATTTTAATAAATTTGCCAAAGAAAGAGGGTTAAATTGGCGGGCGAAATCAGCCGGATTTTTAGAGGCAAAAGAAATTAATCCCCAAGCGATTACTTTAATGGAAGAAGAAGGAATTGAGATTTCAAACAAAAAACCGAAATTAATCACAAAGAAAATGATGAACCAAGCAGAAAAAATTATTGTCGTCTGCAAAGAATGTGAGGAGGAAGGACTTTGTATTAACCTGCCAAAAGATAAAGATATTACCCATTGGCAAATAGAAAATCCAGCTGAAATGCACTTAAGCCAAGCGCGGGAAATTAGAAATAAAATTAAAGAAAAGGTCATCAAATTAATTGAAGAGTTAAAATAAAATGTCTAAAAAATACACGATTTTAATAATTAGCGGTTTAATAATTATTACTGGCTTTTTAGTTAGTCTTTTTTCTCGAAAATCGCCGAGCACTACGAGCAATCCCCAGTGTCAAATTAAAGAAATGACTTTTTATTTTGCTGATTGGTGTCCGTGGTGTCAAAAAGTAAAAAAGGAAGGAACAATCCAAAAGCTAAAAGAATTAGGCATCAAAATTAATGAAGTTAATGTCGATGTTGATCAGGTTAAACACCAATTTCAAGGAATACCTGCCTTTGTCATTGATGAGAAGGTTTATTCTGGCTACAAAACCTTTGAGGAACTAAAAGAATTGCTTAAGTGTTCAATCCAAGAAAATCAATTTTTGCAAAATAAAAGTGAAAGATGAGCTTTGTCAGAAATTCAATTTATTAATGAAAAGAAAAGAGAGTGATTTTAGAAAAAAGCGAATTTTCTATCTAAGTTTTCAATTTTCATAATGTGTTAATGGCCAGCGGTAAAAAAATCTCCCCAATTGAAAAAAAGAGAAAAAATCTAAAATTCTATAAGTGCTCAGAATGCGGTTTAGTTTATAAAGAAAAACGGTGGGCAAAAAAATGCGAGGCTTGGTGTAGAAAGTATAAAAGTTGTAATTTAGAGATAATTCAGCACAGTATAAAAATTTAACAGAATAAAAAATATACTCTTTTGCCATGACAAAAATAATTTTAAAAATTTCGGGCATGCATTGCGCTTCATGCGCAGTAAACATTGAAAACGCTCTAAGGAAAGAGGCGGGAATTAAATCCGCTAATGTTAATTTTGCCTCAGAGAAACTTTATTTAGAATTTGATGAGAAAAAAATCGATCTTACTAAGGTTAAAAAGATAATCGAGAAGTTAGGATACAAAAGTTGGGAAGAAACATTTGAAGAAGAGATGAAAAACCACTATGAAAAAGCTAAGGTAGAGGAAAGAGAGAAAGTTAAAAAGCGCTTTTTCTTAGCTCTCATTTTTAGTTTACCGATTATTTATGGAGCAATGGGCGAAATGTTAAGGTTGCCAATGCCAATGTTTTTTAAAAAGTATCATCCTCTCATCCAATTTATTTTCGCAACATTTGTGATTCTTTCTAGTTTGAATATCTGGATTTCTGGTTTGAAAAATTTATTACGGCTTTCTCCAAACATGGATTCCCTTATTTTTATTGGTACCGCGGTTGCTTATTTTTATAGCCTCATTATTTCTGTTTTGAGGTTGCTGGGGACAAAGATGGAAGCTGATCTTTATTACGAAAGCTCAGCCTTGATTTTAGTTTTTATTTCTTTAGGCAAATATCTTGAAGCTATAACCAAGGGAAAAACTAGTGAAGCGATTAAGAAATTAATTGAGTTGCAACCTAAAGAAGCGACGGTGATAAGAAAAGACCAAGAGATAAAAATTCCTATTTCAAAAATAAAAATAGGAGATATTATTTTGGTTAAGCCGGGAGAAAAAATTCCCGTAGACGGTCTCGTAATTGACGGTTATTCTGCAGTTGATGAAAAATTAATTACCGGAGAGAGCATTCCGGTGGAAAAAAAAGAAGGTGATGAAGTGATTGGCGGTACCATTAATAAAACTGGCATTTTGAAATTTAAAGCAACGAGAGTGGGCAAAGATACAATCTTAGCTCAGATTATAAAAATAGTAGAGGAGGCGATGGGTTCTAAACCACCCATTCAACTTTTGGCTGATAAAGTTTCTTTTTATTTTGTTCCTTTTGTAATTTTTATTGCTATTTTTTCCTTTATTGTTTGGATTTTGTTGGGAAAACCTCTTAGTTTTGCTTTGACAATTTTTGTCAGTGTTTTAATTATTGCCTGCCCTTGTGCCTTGGGTTTGGCAACCCCAACTGCAGTTATGATCGGAACAGGATTAGCAGCCAAACAGGGTATTCTAATTAAAAACGCCAAAGCCCTAGAGATTGCCAGAGATGTCAACATCGTGATTTTTGATAAAACGGGAACGCTCACGAAAGGAGAACCAAGCGTTACTGATGTTATCCCGGTCAGGAAATTTCCAATTTCCAGTTTTCAACTTTCAAACAATTCTGAAATCCAAAATTTAAAATCTCAAACTGATTTTATTTTACAATTAGCAGCTTCCCTAGAGAAAAATTCAGAACATCCTTTAGCGGAGGCAATTGTGAAAAAAGCTAAAGAGAAGAATTTAGATTTATTTGAAGTAGAAAAATTCCAAGCTATACCAGGCCACGGAGTAATGGGAGAAATTAAAAATAAAAACTCGAAAGTAAAAATTTTACTAGGGACCAGAAAATTGATGCTCGATAATGGAATTAATCCAGCCTTTATAGAAGAGAGACTAATGAGCTTGGAAAAACAAGGCAAAACAACAATAATTTTGGCACACGATAAAGAAATTGTTGGTATTATCGCCCTTGCCGATACTTTAAAAGACTATGCAAAAGAAACAGTCACCAATCTTCACAAAATGGGCAAAAAGGTAGCAATATTAACTGGGGACAATAAGAGAGTGGGGGAGGCCATTGCTCAGCAATTGGGTATAGACAAGGTTTTGGCAGAGGTCTTGCCTCAAGAAAAATCAACTGAAATTAAAAAATTACAGAGGGAAGGCAATATCGTGGCCATGGTAGGAGATGGCATTAACGACGCCCCTGCCTTAGCTCAGGCTGATTTAGGAATTGTTTTGGGGTCGGGAGCTGATGTGGCAATTGAAACAGGGGAGATTATTTTAATAAATGATGACTTGAGAAATGTTGTCAACGCGATTAAAGTAAGCAAATATACTTTAGATAAAATTAAACAAAATCTTTTTTGGGCCTTCTTTTACAATACAGTTTCTATCCCGATTGCTGCTGGTATTTTGTATCCTTTTAGTGGTTTGCTTTTAAACCCAATAATTTCAGCAGTAGCCATGGTTTTTTCCTCAGTTAGTGTCGTTTTAAATTCTCTTTTAATGAAAAGGTATCAGTTCAAATTCGAATCTTAGCTTTGAGGTTATTTTTGTGATATAATGTGAAATAAGAAAAATGCTTAAAGAAAAAATCAGATTTTCAGCAGTTGCTGGACAATTTTATCCTGAGAATAAAAAAGAACTTGCCAAAATGATTGAAAATTTCCTGGCCAAAGCTAAAACCCCACCAGTGAATGGAGAAATTTTGGGGTTGCTCTTACCTCACGCAGGTTATCTTTTTTCTGGTTTTGTAGCTGCCCATGGCTTTAAAGCCATTGAAGGAAAAAAATTTGAAACCGTAATTTTAATCGGTGATTCTCATTATGAAAGATTTGAAGGAGTTTCAGTGTGGGAAAAAGGGGAGTGGGAGACTCCGTTGGGGAGGGTAAAAGTAGATGAAGCTTTAGCTGAGAAAATTTTAACTCATTCGAAAAGATTTTTCGTCAGAGACTCTGCTCATTTGTTTGAACATTCTTTAGAGGTTCAGATTCCTTTTTTGCAAACGGTATTGAAAAGTTTTGAAATTTTACCTCTTATTTTTGGTTCCGAAAATCGAGATTGGCAAGATTTAGCGAGGGCAATTTTAAAGGTAAGCCAAGATAAAAAAATCCTGATCATTGCCTCTTCGGATTTATCTCATTATCCCCCATATGAAATTGCTCAAAAAGTAGATAAAGAGACGATCGAGGCAATTTTAACAATAAATCCTCAAAAGTTTGCGGAAAAAATTGAACAGCTTGAGAAAAATTATCCAGAAGTTGAGACCTTAGCTTGTGCTCAAGATTCGATTAAGACAATTTTGGAAATTGCGAGAAATAAAAAGGCTGAGGGAAAGCTTTTAAATTACCAGAATTCAGGGGATACTTTTTTGGCTGAAAAATCCCAGGTGGTTGGCTATGGAGCAATAATTTTTGTAAAATAAAAAATATGGAGACAAAAATCGTTGAAATTAAAGTGCCAGAAGGCGTTAATTTGATTTTAGGTCAAGCGCACTTTATTAAGACGGTTGAGGATTTATCAGAAGTTTTGTTATCTTCTGTTCCCAACATCAAATTTGGTTTAGCTTTTGTGGAAGCTTCTAGAGAATGTTTAGTAAGACATGAGGGAAACGATGAAGAATTAAGAAAGATGGCAAAGGAAAAAGCATTTGAGATTGGTGCGGGCCATTCATTTTTGATATTGATAAAAAATGCCTATCCAATTAATGTTTTGAATGCAATAAAAGATGTTCCAGAAGTTTGTCAGATTTTTTGCGCTACCGCCAATCCAGTAAAGGTGATTTTGGCAGAAGAAACAGATGGGAGCAGAGGAATTTTAGGGGTAATTGATGGGCAAAAGACAAAGGGAATAGAAGATGACAAAGGAATTGCCTGGAGAAAGGAAATTTTGAGAAAATTAGGTTATAAGTTTTAATTTTTAAATTCATGGCAAAAGGATATTTATTAGTTTTTTTAACTGCGATAATTTCTGGATTTTCCATTTTCATTAACAAATTTGGCGTGGGAATTTTCAAAAATCCTTATCTTTATACTTTTTTGAGAAATGTTACCGTTGCCATTTTTTTAACTTTTCTTTTGATTTTGTTTAAAGATTGGAAAAATTTTGCAAAATTAACCAAAAAGCAATGGCTTTTGTTGTTAATTGTTGGCTTGGTAGGAGGTTGCATTCCTTTTTTCCTTTTCTTTAAGGGGCTTTCAATGACTTCTTCGGCGGAGGCAGGATTTATTCATAAAACCTTATTTTTGTGGGCTAGTATTTTGGCTCTTTTATTCTTGAAAGAAAAACTCGATAAAAAATTTTTCATTGGAGCTTCAATTTTGCTTTTTGGCAACTTTATTTTGTTGAAAGACTTTTTGTTGAGAGGAAATTATGGTAATTTTTTAGTTTTAGTGGCTACTCTTTTTTGGGCTATCGAAAATACGATTGCAAAATATCTTTTAAAAGATCTTACCGGAAGGCAAGTTGCCTGGGGAAGAATGTTTTTTGGTTCCCTTTTTATGCTAATTTATTTGGGACTCACAAACCAATTGACTCCTATTTGGGCCTTGAGCTCAAAACAAATTCACTGGGTTTTGATTACCTCAGCTTTCCTTTTCGCTTATGTTTTCACTTGGTATTCAGGATTAAAATATATTCCTTTAAGCCAGGCAACAGTAATTTTGCTTTTGGGCTCCCCAATTACTACTTTTTTAAACTTTATCCACAATTCAATTTTGCACCGCTCTTTTGTTCTTCCTCCTCAAAATGAAATTTTATCTTCTCTCTTGGTAGTTTTGGGAATTTTTGTTGCTTTGGGTTTAAAGAAGATTTTAGAAATTTTTTCTGCTTTAAAAAAGTTAATTTATGTCAGGACTTAAAGTTGCTGCTCTTTATAGCTTTCCTCCAGGAAGGTTTGGCCTTTGCGGAATGGGAGAAAAGGCAGGAGATGAGCTCTTTCATTTTTTAATAGGGGAGAAGGTACCCAAAATTAGAAAAATTTTAGAAAGTTTTGAGGGCGCTCTTTTTTATTACAAATTAATTGCTAAAGAAAATAAAATTTCAGATTATTTTGACGAAAGAGTGATTAGGGCCTATTGGATCGGGAATGAACTTTTGGAAAAAGTTAAAGTTTCAAAACTAAAAGAAATGATCAAAAAAGATTTTAAAAAACCAAATTTGGCGAAAATTTTGCCAGATTTTTCAAAGCCTCATCATTCTTTTCATGTTTTGGTCGCAGGGCCAATGAGAAAGGATTTGGAAATGACAGAGGGAATGAAAGATCTTTGCAAAATTTCTTGGGGAAAAATTTTAAAGATTGAAGATTGTAGATTGCAAATTGCCAATTTGGAAGTAGAATATCAGCCACTTTTAAAAGAAAAAGAATGGTTTTTAGGAAAACCAATAAAGAGAAAAATTTTTTGGTACAAAAGAATTTTGCCAAAAATTAAAGTTGGCGATACTGTTTCTTTCCATTGGGATTTGGCGCTAGAGAAGCTTTCAAAAAAAGATTTGAAAAATTTGGAAAAATACACTGAATTTTCGATAAAGAGTGCCAATTTCATTTTAAATTCCACTAATTGAAGCAGAAATGGCAGCCAAAAATTTTTAAACCAAATGAAGGGAGGAATTTCTTTCCACCTTGGAAGAGGCTAGGCAACAGAAAGTGAATATTTTTTGCAGATCACAACGGTTGTTATTGTCAGTAATATTAAGCCTAAGGACTTTTTGCTGAGTGGTTAAAGTAGTGGTGGAAAAGTTTGTGTTTTGAACAAAAGTAACAAATTTAGTTGCGCCTTCTACGGGAATTGAATGATTGGACAAAGAAGGATCATCTTTTACATAAATTATCTCTCCTTGAGTTAAGCAAATTTCTGAGCAGTTTCTCCAATTTACTCCGTCAATAGAATACCTAAAGTCTGCCCTTACCTCTCTTTTTACACTGAGAGGATGAGTTATTTCAGAAAAATTTCCAACCGAGTCTATTACTTTCAGTTTTAAAAAGTGTAATTTCCAGGCAAAACATCTCGTTAAGGAGTGTATTTACAAATTCCATCACAACTTAGTTTAAGTTGTTCGTTCAGATACCACTCTAATTTTACAATGTCATTCCCCGGATCAGTGGAAGTATTTTTTATTCTATAAATACAAGCACAGCTTGCTGGTTCAGCTACAACTGATACATTATCAAACTTCCTTTGCAACTGCCACCAGGAGAAAGCAAAGTATCGCATTGGAAAAAAGCAGTGGGAGGCTCACTAAAAGTTGACAAGTCTAAAACAACTTTATAGAACATAAAGCTCTCCACCTCCCCCAGGATCTTAAGAATTAAAAGAAATCCAACCTACTATCATATCTGCTCAGGCTAAGTCATGGAAATTGCCGTCTTTATCAATATAAATTCTCCTTCTTTGCCATGGTCAAACCTAATCCAACCATTCCAACCGCCAGCGTTTGGATAGTCTTTTACTGAAAGCATCCTTGGTCAACCAAAAACTTTGACATTAGATTTTCCAATTTCAGTTACTTTTTCACCTTTGGCAATGCAATTTCCATCAGAATAGGGATTGCTAGAAGGAGGAGTTCCTCTCTTCTGCCAGATTAAAAGAAATTCAGCTAACCTTTTCTGGCCAGGTCCCACTAGAAACATTTTTGTTCTCTTCCAGCAGATTAAAATCCTGATTTTTTTATTTTAAGCGATACGTCATCTCCAATCTGTTAACCACATCACTTCACCTGAATAATCACTCAAATCGAATTCTAAAACCTTTTTGAATTGACAAGTGTCATAAATCACTAATTTTGGCTTGACTGGCAATCCTTCTTTATCAAACTCTTCTGCTTCTTGAATTGCCAAATAATTTCCATCTGGTGAAAATGCCGACCAAAAACCTATTTTATTCATTATTGCTTTTAGTTTAACTGTGAAGGGTCGGGTAGAGACAATTTCAAACACATAAAATTCCTTTCTTTTGAAGAAATTGCTGAAAGACAGAAATTTTTCATCGCGAGAAATATTTATTTTACCCATCAATACATCTCCTAAGATTAATTCGTTTTTCTCATCTCTTAATTCAATTACCTTATCTAATTCTTTTTTCTCAAGATCAACTAAGAAAAGGCCAACGTTTTTCATGATTAGTCCTGTTTTGCTATCGGACAAAAACAAAAAAGTAGCTCCTCGGTCAAAAAATTCTTCTTTTCCTTCAAGATCGGTAAAGTGAATTTGAAGAGACTCTGCTAAAAGATCAAAAACATTTGGCCAAAGGAGAAAGACAATTTTTTTTCCATCTGGTGAAAAAACAGGGTGAAACCTTCTTAAACCTTCGTACTCAGTGTTTGTTACTTGTTTTATATTTTTGCCATCTTTGTCAGCCACGAAAATTTGGGGATAACCTGATCTATCCGAAAGGAAAACAATTTTTTCTCCGTCTTTGGAAAAATTCACACTCCAATTGTTATATTCGTCTACCAAAAATTTTTCTAATCTTTTCTTTTCAACATCGAAATAGTACAATCCTGTTCTTCCGCCAGTGATAGGTTTTAAAGACAAATAAATTTTCCCTTTTGGCAATTCTTTGGGAATTTCGCATCTCTCAGGAAAATAAACTTTTACTTCTTCCTTTGGTTTTTCAAGCCTAATTATAGCCTCGGGTCGAGTTTCTTTTTTAGTGTAAGGTTTAATCAACGTTTCTTCTTTCTCAACTTTTTCAGCTGGAGGTGGAAGAGGCGGTACCTGAAAAACGCGTTTCCCTTTCCAAACAAAATAACCACCCACCAAACTTAAGAAAATTAAGATAATAAAGATTCCAATTATTAGTTGTTTTCTTTTTCTCATGAGTATTATGGACAAGAACCTACATTATACTCCTCACACTCATACTCTCTATTACCACAGGCAGGATTTGTCCATTCGGAACAGTTCTCACACTTAGAAATAGAAACATTTGGAGGACGATTCACGATAAAAGAGCACCATTCTCCTTTTGTCCTGTAAGCCACCATAATATCTTGGCTTCCGTTGTTAACTATATTTCGGCAGATTGAGTGGCGATCAATTTTGTCTGAACCGTGGGATTCAACTATTTCCATTTGTGCTTCGCTCTTGTTAGGCTTAAACGAAACTAAAATTCCAAGAGACAACATCATCACAATCGAAACTATTAAAAGCCCAACCGAGAATAAAATCTTTTTTTTCATCTTTTTCAAATTTATTTTTAATTT
The DNA here is from genome assembly GCA_938023415.1 of Minisyncoccota bacterium. GTDB lineage: Bacteria > Patescibacteriota > Minisyncoccia > Minisyncoccales > GBS-2 > CALHEE01. The sequence continues at coordinate 19,541 of CALHEE010000018.1, forward strand.
TTTCGACCTTTATTTATTTTAATAAAGGACAGTTTCATTTTGTTTTTAAACTATCAATTTCATTTTTTAACTTTTTTATCGCCTCTATTAAATAAACTGTTAATCTGCCATAATCTATATACTTTAAATCCATTAGCTTCTTTTACCAAATTTAGGGAAAATTTTCTCCATCTCTTGAGCTGAAAGACCCTCGCTTTCTTGTTCACTATCTTTCCATTTAAATTGTTCTAAAAATTCTTTTCCCCAAGTTCTTTCAAATCTTTTTTAAAGAGATATGAGAATTGTTGATTGTCTTGAGGTTAAATTTTTACTTTCCTTATTAATAAAAATTTAACCATTTAAAATTCTTTGTCAAGAGTGTAAATGGGATATTCAAAAATCACTACTTACCAAAGCTCAGACAAAAGCAGTCAATCCTTTGGATAGGGTTTAGGGAGATATCTAGGTTTTGCAACGAAAGCTTATACATTGTTTTAGATTTCAAACATCCATGTTAAAAATTAGCTCCTCTTTTTTATTTTTGAAAAATCTATTATAATTAAGGAATGAAAAAACCAAAAGTTGCCTTTTTTTCTTTAACTTCTTGTGAAGGTTGTCAATTTGTTCTTTTGGATCTTGGGGAAAAGTTTTTTGATTTTTTAAGAAAGATTGATTTGATTGATTTTTCTTTGATTGAGGAAATACCTTTTCCAAAAGGAAAAGTTGAAATTGATGTTTCTTTTGTTGAGGGAGTGCCAATTAAAAAAGAAGAAGTTGAACTTTTGAAAAAAATTAGAAAGCAATCTGAGATTTTAGTGGCAATGGGAAATTGCGCTGCTTTGGGCGGAATTCCGGAAATGAAAAATTATCAAGGAAAAGAAAGGACAATTAGGTTTATTTATAAAAAATTAGAGAAAATTGCCAACCCTGAAATTAAAGAGATTGACA